>WAOD01000062.1 GCA_015521465.1 DHVE2 group archaeon | reverse complement strand
CAGTAGAGGTAATAAAGAAAGCTGCCCGGCAGAAAAGGCACGTGATTCTTCTTGGAGACCCAGGAACCGGAAAGAGTATGCTTGCTCAGAGTATGGTTGATTTTCTACCAAGGGAGGATTTGGAGGATGTGCTGGTTTTTCCAAATGAAGAAGATCCTAACTCACCAAAGATAAAAATAGTACCCGCCGGGCAGGGAAAGTACATAGTTCAGCAGTATCAAAGAGAGGCTAACAAAAAGAAAAATGAAAGGAAAATGAGTATGCAAATGATTCTATTTCTGCTAATATTTCTCGGTATATTCGGGGCTTTTGTAACAAAAGATTACTCATTCTTGTTCTGGTCAATATTCATAGCCATATTCCTTTACGCGTTTACCGGCTCTGCCATTCAGAGAGAAGAGAAGGCAATGGTTCCAAAGCTGTTAGTATCTCACGAAAAGGGAGAAAAACCACCTTTTATAGATGCAACCGGTGCCCATGCCGGCGCCCTCTTGGGTGATGTGCGCCACGACCCGTTTCAAAGTGGCGGGCTGGAAACACCACCTCATGTCAGGGTAGAGGCTGGAGCAATACACAAGGCGCACAAAGGGGTGCTGTTCATAGATGAAATAAATATGCTTAGAATAGAATCCCAGCAGGCATTGCTCACCGCCATTCAAGAGAAAAAGTTTCCCATATCCGGGCAAAGCGAGCACTCTGCCGGGGCGATGGTGCATACAGAACCTGTTCCGTGTGATTTTATACTTGTTGCGGCAGGAAACCTGGACGCGTTGCAGGGAATGCATCCCGCACTGCGTTCCAGAATAAGGGGCTATGGATACGAGGTATTCATGAAATCCACCATGCCGGATACCGAAGAGAACCGCAAGAATTTAATCAGGTTTATAGCCCAAGAAGTCAAAAAAGATGGAAAAATACCCCATTTCACGAAAGATGCGGTGGCCGAGATAATAAAAGAAGCTCAAAAAAGGGCAGGAAGAAAAGGAAAATTAACTCTCAGACTTAGGGAACTGGGAGGTCTTGTTAGAGTCGCAGGGGATATTGCAAGAGAAGAAGGCGCAGAATACGTCACGGCAGAGCACGTGCTGAAAGCAAAAAAGATATCCAAACCGCTGGAACAGCAGGTAACAGACAGGTTAATAGAGATGAAAAAAGAGTACAAGACTTTCCTGAGCGAGGGAAAGGCCATAGGAATGGTAAACGGTCTGGCCGTATATTCTGCGAGCAGTGGCATGGCAGAATACTCAGGAATAGTTCTCCCAATAATGGCAGAAGTTACCCCCGCGCAGGCAAAAGAGCATGGCAGGATGATTGCCACGGGTAAATTAGGTGAGATTGCAAAGGAAGCTGTGGAAAACGTATCTGCCATCATAAAGAAATATTTTGGAAAGCACATAACTAACTACGATGTGCACATTCAATTCATAGGCACATACGAGGGTGTTGAAGGAGATAGTGCCAGTATCAGCGTTGCAACGGCAGTGGTATCTGCTCTGGAAAGCATACCTGTGAAACAGTGCATAGCCATGACCGGTTCGCTAAGTATACGAGGACATGTGCTACCAGTGGGAGGAGTTACTGCAAAGGTGGAAGCAGCAATAGAAGCAGGGCTAAAAAAGGTTATAATCCCCAAGGCAAACGTGGACGATGTTATACTGGACGAAGAGCACAAGAACAGAATAGAAATCATACCGGTAAGCACCATTGACGAGGTCTTTGAACATGCCTTGGAAGACTGCAATAAAAAAGATGAAATGCTTAAGAGATTTGAGAGCATTAGGGGATACGAATGATTGTTAAGGGATACCAAGGAAATGTATATGCCAAAAAATCCCAAGAGTTAGCTTTCAGGGGCATTTATGTTTTTAATTATCTCTGCGTAGGGTGCAGAGAGCATATTGAATGGGCATACAACAAAATGCTTGAGAACTTCTCCAGGGGAAAGAACATAGCCAACAAGGAGCATCTTGAAATGATGTTAATATTATCCGGGAAGAGGCAAATAAAAGACGCTATAGCTCTTTGCAGCTCTGAAGGCTCTGAAAATATCGTGGCAATAAGCGCAGAAGACTTTGAGCTATCCCTTCCAAGAAACGATAAAATTATAAACTTTAATGAAAAAAAATTAAAGCATCTTAAAATCACACCATGGAGAAACAAAGATTGCGAGATGTTTTTTGAGAACTCTGCAATGCTCGAACTTGAGAGGTGATTCCATTCACTATATTTCTGCCTTAACGGTAATGTCCAATAGTATACTGTCTATGTGATCTGTTGAATAATTCTGCTCGTATTGCTCATTCAACTGGACTATAGCGTAGCTGAAGTTGTCATAGTTCGTTCTGTACATGATGTACTTTCAGCTGTCCCACATATTCCCTGTGGAGAACGAGATGCCCCCCAAGATAAAATACACCATGGCCATCGGTGCTCGTATTTACCCGTGTGGTATCTTGAGATAATAGCGCAGTTTCATATTTAAGATAGAAATGTACATGGGTGCACATCAGCGTTTCCGTTTACACCCCTTTGATAATCCTACTTGGGTTTTGGCACATACAACCCAGTATAATTTCCAATATCCCAAGATACAGCTTGAGATGTGGCATTCCCTAATCCAAAAATAGAAAAATGATTATCGCTACAGCAATTATGCACTCTGCATGTTACATGGATGGCCATTTAAATTTGTACACGAATAGTTTTTCCATATAAGGCAAGTTGCAAGCTTGTCCAAAAGAAAAATGCGGAAAGGAAATTATAAAAGGAAAAACAACTGTTGCCATTAGATTAGAAACGTATAGATAAACACACATGGATTTAAATAAATTTAACTTGCAGTGAATTTAAGATAACTAAATAAATTTTTAAATACACCCACAATAATTACCAGGTATGAAACTGCTCAAAAAGAAAATGGTTCTTTTGGGAGATGGGGGTGTGGGTAAAACATCACTTATAAATCGATTTGTCCTGAACAAATTTAATGAAAAGTATATTGCAACAATAGGTACAAGAGTATCTAAAAAGAGCATGGTAATCGGAGACTCAGAAGTAACGCTTATGATATGGGACATCCTTGGTCAGAAAGGATACGAAAGGGTACAATGGGCATCGTTCAAAGGTGCAGAAGGCGCCTTCATGGTCGTGGACGTTACCAGACGAAGTACTTTAGAATCCATTGAAGGATACTGGATTCCCCAGCTGTACAAAATAGCCCCTGGAATTCCTCTAATTTTACTGGGAAATAAAAGTGACTTGGATAACTGGGAAGTACAAGAGGATGATTTGAGGCTACTGGCTGAAAAGTACAATATGGAGTATTTTTTGACGAGTGCCAAAACAGGGGAAAATGTTGAGCTGGCCTTTAGAAAGCTTGCAGAGCACATGCTTGGCATGAACATCGCAACTGGCAAAGAAAATAAGCAATCCAAGGAGGTAAGAACTGTAAAAGACGCCCTGGACTATATCATATATGATTTCTCGATAAATTACGGAGATATAAACGATGCAATGCCCATTGTGAGAAAACAGGCAGAAAAAGCTGGAGTAAACATACATACTCCGGACTACGACTCTGTTAAAAAATTCATAGACTTATTGGAAGAAGTGGAAAGATCTTTCAAGGGCGACGAAGAAGCAAGGGAGTTGAAATTAAAAAGACTAAAAATACTTAGAAAAGTAAGATAAACTCATTCCCATATCTTTTTAAGAATCTCCTCTACACCCCTGAACGCAGACACGTCTCCATCCCAGTTCTCCAAAACTTTCCCGTACTTCTCCTCTATCTCATTTAGGATTGAGGATATTTTCCCTGCAAGTTTCTTGGGTACGTCCCTGTTGCTCACAACTGCAAGAAACAGATGCTTGCCCCGGTGAATCTGTATCTTCTTGTTTCCAAAGTCCATGCTCTTGAGCGATACATCGGTCTCTCCTTTGAAGGCATCTTTAACAAATTCCTGTATGGCAACTAACATGCTGGATAGCACATCCTCATCCATATCAGGTTTCAATCTTCTCGTAGAATGGTGTATAAGCAACCCAGAATCAGATATGAGGTACACATCATCTATGATTGCCTGTTTTCCTCGCATGTATATAAGAACTGCTAAAAGTCCTCCAATTATAGGAATGAGTATAAGTAGAATTAAGCCCAGTGTTTTGTCTGCAGTACCACCGTTTGTTACGGGTACTGTTTTTATTTCAATAACCTTGCTCATTTTACTTTCTACTCCATCATTATCCTTAACAATTAGCGTTATCACATACTTTCCCGGTTTCTTGTATTCATGCTCTGCGGTCATACCATACACAACATGGGAGCCATCTCCAAAGTTCCACATGTAAATCAAAGATGCCTTGTCAGACGGGGTATCATATGAGTGAGAGCCATCAACATAAACCACATTATAAGATATATTATACGTAAAATTAGCCACAGGAGGAACGTTCACCACGGTTATCTTCGCAAATCCAAGAGCTCCTGAGCCATCGCCATCAATCACCATCACAGCAACAGTATAATTGCCCCGCTCCGGGAAACTTGTGAAAGTATATGGAACCTCGGTAGATTTATCAGCAGTGAAATGGTTGTTCATATAGTTAAAATCCCATAAATACTCTTTTATTCCATCGTAAGCAGTGGTTCCATTTGCACTGAGCCACACCCGTTCGTCTTCTTTGACAACACTTGAACCTATCACTCTAAGAACCACTTTTGGTAATGTATCCTCTACCACAACGGTTATAGCACTGCTTGCCTGATCGCCGTTAAGAGTCTTCACAAAAACACTTGCTTCATAGCTGCCATTTCTAACGTACACATGGTATATTTTCAGGTGATTTGGAGGATTTGTGATATTCACCTTCTTTCCGTCCCCAAAATAAAGAACCACGTACTTAATCCCATCATAAGATGTTATATTTACGTAAAATGTGGTGTTCTCTCCCTCTACGGCATTGGTATAGGCAAGAGTAACCGAGGGTTTTACATTTTTGACCACAATTACCTTGGAGGCACTAACATTGGAGCCATCAGCATCAGTTACATACAAAGTAACGGTATATGTTCCATTTTCATTAAAAACATGGGTGGGATTCTTATCTGTGGAGTAATTACCATCTCCAAAATCCCAGAAATACGACTTTATTTCATCGTATGACTCAACATGCGCAGTGAAATTAACGCTTTCACCCTCGTAAACCACTTGAGGGCTATAAGTGAAGTTCACTATGGGTTGCGTGTCCAGAACAACAAGTTTTTTAGATGAGTTTGCCACAGAACCGTCACTGTCTCTAACCTGAAGAGTTACCGTGTAGGTACCGTTCTCCTGAAATGTATAATTTATATTTTTACCGTACAAAACATTATTCGAGATATACCATGTCCAGTTTACCACGGGGTCGTAAGAGCTCCAAGAAGCAGTAAAACTAACCACTTCACCCTCGTATATAACTTTGGGGGAATATGAGAAATTGCACGTGGGAACTGTGTCTTTTATAAATACCGTCTTGTTCACATATCCTACGCTCCCATCACCATCAATTACGGTAAGATTAACGTGATACGTTCCATTCTCCTTATATGTGTAGTTTACCCATGTTGTATTATAAAAATCCCACATCCCATCACCGTTCATGTCCCACTTGATTTCGTCAACACCATCATACGCGCTTATGTTTGCATGAAACGTTGTGTTTTGTCCCTCAACAGCGTTGTAGTATGTAAAATTAACCACAGGAACTGTATCAAGAACAGTAACATTTTTGGTTGCATTATCACTTAAACCCTCTTTATCCTTAACAACTACCATGAATGTATAATTGCCTTGAGTTTTCACAAAGTATGAGAGATTCACACCATATGAAACAAAAGACCACTCACTTCCATTCTTAACGTACCATGTGTAATTCAGGGAAGATATATCGGATAAGGTATCCGTGGAATTCTCAGCACTTAGATTCAGGTAATGGCCTTCGTAGATTTCCTGAGGCCCAGAAATATTTGCAACGGGTTTTGTATCTTTCTGGTAGTAAACATCCACCATATCCACTTCTCTTGGTAAAGCATCGTACACGGGACTATCAGCTGAAACGACTATGTCTTCCTTTCCATCACCATTGACATCACCAGAAGCTATATACACGGGATTTGGATCAGTCGCAAAGTAGTCGTAATTGAAAACACTTTCATCATTGTAGGCAACTACAACCATATTGTAATTTGTCACCACTGCAAAATCAGGAACACCATCGTCGTTGAAATCACCCACAGTAACGCTTCTTACTCTTCCTGTTAAGTTTCCAGAAATATATGAAGCATTCTGAATGGTATCCTCATTTTGAGAGTAAATAGCATACATAGACTTAAAAGAAGTGTTACTGTTGTAGATTGCAAGAAGGTCATCCTTTCCATCACCATTGAAATCACCCACTGCAATCGCTGCACCATTGTAACCGGAAGGATTGGGTATTACTTCCTCAGGTGTAAAATTGCTTACGGTATTCTGCTTATATATGGTAATGTTTGTGGAGTACATTACAACAAGTTCTGGATAACGCTCTCCCATAACACTAATGAGTGAAAAATCACGAGAAACATTGAATAGTGGAACTCTAACCTGCGGAAGACTATCATTAGAAAAACCATCTCCTAAAAATATATCAATCTCGGGGTTAGTAAGAGAATTAACAAGTATATCACTTTCATTTTCATTGCGCGTGTCACCAAACATCACCATGTAAGTTGTGTTCATATACGTTCTTAATGTGAGAATATTTCCACTGGTGCTGTATAAAGTTAAATTCCCATCAGAAAGGTGGCTGACAACAATATCATCACGGTACGCATTGGATATGTTGGATAGTGCAACAAAGCCCGGATTCCCGGGAGTATTGTTAACTGTAGAGTAGAACCGTGGAAATCCGTATCCATCATTTAGAAAAACGCCTGTTTTGTTTGCCTTAGTTTGGGCAACAACAATATCATTTAGAGAATCACCGTTTATATCACCTATTGCAACACCACTGGGAAGAAGTCCCCCGTACAATGATTCGTCCGCAATACCCTTCAGATACCCATCTCGCTGATACAGAACATATGGCACGGAGGGGTAATCGTTAAACCCCCCGTAATCGCAAGTTATTAGGTCGTCCATTCCGTCACCGTTTATATCTGCCACCTTCATGTCCAAAACATTGTATCCTGCAAATATGGTTCTACTAGGGGCATTAATACTTCCTCCATTAAAATTCCAAGGGCCATCGTAAATTCTCAGGTACAATGGAACATCATGGCCATCCACAAGCACATCCTTTCTGGCCACTACAATATCAGGATATGCATCCGGATTAAAATTACCAACCGCTATTGCACTCACCCCAGAATCTTCGGTTATATTTAAAGAAGGATACTCTGGCAAATCGCTTCCGTCATTAGCGTGATAAATGCTAACATTACCCGTACCTGAATCGCCAACTATCAACTCATCTATTCCATCATTATTCAAATCATGAGCGCAAATAGTCGTGGTGTAATTAACGGGATGCTCAGAATAATCATTTGAGCTAAAATCACCTGATGAATCCGGATAGAATACCAGCACGTCGGTTCTATTATTCACCACCGCAGCAATATCTTTTTCGCCCACAGTCCTGAAATTACCGGCGGTAATTTTCTCAATATTCCAATCCACAGAAATAGTCTCATTGGCACTCTGATTATCTGTAAACGGCGAGAAATAGATATCTATCTTACTTTTCTGTGTAGTGGATAACGAACCATTTACAGAAAATGCCGCAGCTATATCTTCCTTTCCATCCCCATTAAAATCACCCACTGCAAGGGAAGTTATCTCATAATCAACACCAGTCGCTCCAGTAGGGGGTTTTAAAGATATGATTTTTCCACTTGTCAAATTATACAACTTCACGGTATCAGTTTCAGTGGGAGGAGACAACGTTGTTACATGGGATGCAACCGCAAGAAGACCATCTACCACCGAAACATCAACCGGTTCATTTATACCATCGGAATCGTTGAGAACAAGCGATGGAAAAACGCTGGTATATTCCCCTCTGTTGAAATACACGAAAATCTTATCATCATCAGTGGATGAAAATATTACATCAACCTTCCCATCACCATTTACATCGCCTACTGCAGTAACATTTACCTTTCCATGCATTACGAATGGTAGTGCCTGCACATTATATGGAAAGCTTCCATTCCAGTCAAGATGGGGAGTTGCCCTGACCGTATCAAGGGTTTCAATAGATGACGAAAGTGATTGAATGCTCCTATGCACACTTTCACCGTTAAAGGTGTTGATAAGAATACCCGTAAATATGCTTAAAATCACCATAATTACGATAACAAATGCACTCCACTTCATAAGATACAATGTACAATTTACTATATAAGATTTGAGGAGATATTCTTTACAACGCTGCATCAAAAGACGGAGATTCTCAACGATGATTTTATAATAAAAATTATTTAGTATGCATGTTAGAGAAAAATTTAAAATAATCCCATGCTATGCCTCACAAAGCCGAGGTAGCCTAGCCAGGCAAGGCGGTGGATTCGAGATCCACTGTCCGCGAGGACTCGGGAGTTCGAATCTCCCCCTCGGCGCCACTTTGATTTTGCATCCAAAGTATAAGACATCTTGATAGTAAATTAATAATAAAATAGCAGAAAATAGTAAATTTGCTAATAATTGTAAAACTCAAGTAAAAGTGCGGGGGGTGGGATTTGAACCCACGAATCCCTTCGGAACCGGATCTTAAGTCCGGCCCCTTTGGCCATGCTCGGGAACCCCCGCTTTGGTATGCTAAATTCAAATGAATATATAACCTTTCGCAGAGATTTATTTAAAATAAATTGTTAGCAATTAAAAACACAATTAATTTGATTTTTTGAATCAGAAAATAGATATCAATTTAAAGTAGTCTTAAATACGGTATTCGTGGTTATAAAATCAAAAGTAGGAAGGAGAAGGTACATAATTACGGAAAAAAATGAGAAAATAAAAGAAGCTATGAAGGAAATAAAGGAGATAGACATACAAGCAAGGGTAATAGGCACTTTTCAAGGATGCACGGTAATAAGATGCAGACATTGGTTCAAAGACAATATTATAAATATATTAATGGAGCACGGCATAAAAACATACAGAACCACGGGCACTATAAAAAGCGCAAAAAAGTATATTGAAAAATTTAGGACTTAATTGCATTTATCAGTTCGGAAAGTTTTGATTCTATATCCCTCTCTATCTCAACAATAGTTCCAGTCACAATAATATCCGCACCCGCTTTGGCTATACTCCTGGCTTTTTCTGGAGTTCGGATACCCCCGCCAACTACCAGAGGTACAGATATCTCCTTTCTAACCGCAGAGACCATATCAGCAGGTACAGGTTCGGGTGCTCCGCTTCCTGCCTCCAGATATACCATTCGCATACCAAGGTACTGTGCAGCGAGAGAATATGCAACAGCTAGCTCCGGGTTTTTGCGAGGTATGGGCACTGCTTTTCCAACCCTGCCAACAGTCATTCCCGGCTCTACTATTATATATCCCATAGGAATAGGCTCAAGTCCCAATTTCTTGACATAAATAGCACCTTTAACCTGCTGCCCAATTATCATGTCCACATCCCTGGAGTTAAGCAGGCTCATGAAATACAAAGCATCAGCATAAGGAGAAAGAACATGAGCGGAGTTGGGAAATATAATTACAGGAATTTCTACAACTTTTTTAATTTCCCTGATGGTGTTGTCCATCAACTCTTTCGTTATGCCCGTTGAGCCCCCGATCATTATGGCATCTGTTCCGGCGCTTTTAGCAGCTTTTGCAACCTCTCCCGCAGTCTCGGGAGTCTGGTCATCGGGGTCTATTAAAGTCATATGCATCTTCCCGTCCTTCACGTGTTGTTCAATATACTCCATAACCTTCATGTCAATCCACCTACCAGATACGCGATTAAACCTGCAAGCATGGCATACTTGACGTATTTCTGCCCAGCATGGGGGTCTTTAAATTGAATGTGTGCAGCATATATAAAAATTCCGTCAGAGACCAGAACGGCCAAAATATAATATATAGAAAAACCAAATAAAAGATACGGCAACGGGCTAATTAGTACGGATGCATACAAGAAAGACATGGCTAAAAGAGAAGCTTTTTTCCTTCCTATTTTCTTTGGAAGCGTTCTCCTATTAATATCCCCCGCCATATCCTCTACATCCTTTATAATTTCCCTGCCAAGATTCGCAAAAAAGGCCATAGTAGCAAAAATGGCCATCAAAGACAAATTACCGAATATCACGCCCCCATACACAAATAGCATTCCAACTAAGATACTAACAGCAATGTTACCAGCAAGACCCTCGTACTTCAACGACGATTCATATAGGAGAAGCATGAAAACAGCATAAGAGGCAACTAACAAAGCACAGGTAGAGATGAAATAAGAGGATAGAATTCCTCCAGAAAATAGAAACGCTGAGTAAATAACGGCAGTTTGCGGCTTGATTTTTCCAGATGGGATAGGTCTTTCAGGGTGGTTTATTTTATCAACTTCCCTATCATAATAATCATTTATGACATTACCTCCAGCAGTTATCAGAAAAACAGTAAGAATTCCAAGAGTAAGCTGTAGCAAATAAGAGGTGATTCCGTATCCCACGGAAATTATACCCACAAGTAAAACAGCCACAACAGACATTACGCAATTTCCAATACGAATTATCGCAATGTAAGGATTCACTGCACCTACATATTAACCATGGATATAATCATTATTCTAACTACTGCAAATAATCAGTGATTTGATTCTTTAAACTCTTCAAAATTAAACGAGCAAAATTTGCGAAATTAAGCGATAGATATATATTATTGAAACAAGTTTAGGGTAATGATTAGTATGAGTGGGCAAATATTCACGTATCCCATTGAAAACAAAGTGACAAAAGAAGAAATTGATGAGTTTGTTCATTACTCCACCTATAAAAGATTCAAAAGAATATTAGGGGAAGACGTAAACGTAAACGTGGTTACATACGGGATTAGAGACGAGGATTACGAGGTAATAAAAAAAATAGATGGAGATTTCAATATAATAAAAGCGGAAGAGTATATAGGTGAGCTTGACAATTTGATAGGGGAGCTGTACAAAGATGGTAAATTGAGAATTGTCACCAGAAAAAGTTATTACTGCAGGAGGTGCAACACCCATTACTCCAAAGATGAAGTTAAAGAGGAGGAAATAGATGAGGTCTACAACATCGTGAGAGTTCGAATTGGACGCAGGTTGTACTTCATAGATAAAATAAAGAAAGGGTATGATCCAGTAGGATTGGCCATAAGCGACAATGAGGATTTAATATACGTGCAAATGGGCAATGAGATCTGGATTGCTCCAGCAGACATGAAAGATGTGCTGATAAACAAAATAGAAGTACCCGAGCAGGAAATTATGACCGGGAAGTTTGGAGATATATCAAAAAATATCAAAATTGTTAAATACGTTGCAGTGGGAAACTATCACACGGGGTATCTCACTAAAAGAGATGTGGACGAATACAACCTTAAAAAGAGGATTTCTTCATATTCCGTCATATACTCTGTCACATTCAAAGTAAAGAGATTGGTGTGCCCCAAGTGCGGTGATGTATTAAAGGAGGTGAATATACCCAAGCTGCACCTAAAAGACGAAAAAATAAACATTGAAATTTCAGCGGACGGCGGAGCGTACCGGATGCCCATACTGTACTGTAACTCATGCGGTCACTTTGAGCACGGAGATGAACAGGTCAAAAACTGTCCAATTTGTGGAAATGTTATGGAGAGACCATTTTTTTACAACCCATCATTCATTACGGTAGGCGCTTATTACAGCATGGGTAGCGGAGAAGGCGTGGCATTCCTTCATGAGAAAAGGCAAAAATATAAAATCATTAACGAGTTCTTAAAAGCAAATAACAAGAAGATTTCCGATTACACATATATAATTCGCAGCAAATACCCAGAAGAGGATGTTGAACAAGTACTCTACATGCTCAAGAACAGGGGTAAAGTTGGGGACAACGCCACCAAAATTAGAAAACTAAAAAACGTACTGGAAAATCTCAAAAAGTACATAGAAATATACGGAAAATCTGAACCCAGAGACATAATTGATAACTGGATGCTATACAGAACAGAACAGGTAAAAAGGGGTTTTATTTCCAGAGCAAATAACGGGAACTTCAAAGATGCTTTTCACTTACTTTACAATTTTGCCGTGAAAGACATTTCCAGATTTTACGTAAGCATGAGAAGAAAAGAATCCATTTTAGAAGAGCCAATATTAGACGCACTTAGAATGTTTTTGGTATTTGACCAGGAATTTAGCGAAGAATTCCTATCTAAAATGAACGCTGAGACAATAAAAATTGAAACAACAGAGGTTTTGGAAGTAAAGGGAATGGAAATTGTCAGGAGTATTATTAGACAAATCATGAAATTCAGAAAGGAAAGGGGAATTCCCCGTAGAGAGCCCTTAAAAAAGGTGGTATTTGTATCGGAAAAAGCAGAGATGTTAAAAGAGTTCTCAGAGATAATTATGAGATTTACAAACGTTCTCGTGTTTTATCCCACTGAAAAATGGGAAGAAATGGACGTTATCATCGAACCGGATGTTGAAGCAATTAACAGAATGTACCGTTCATGGGCCCCAAAAATAGCGTATTTGCTGAAACGCAAAAATATAAAAGATGTTATGAACGCACTGAACGTAGGCGGCTATACCATGGGCATAGAAGGGTTCGTGGTGCGCATCACCCCGGACATGGTTAAATTTATAGAGAAAGTTCCTAAAGGATACGTGAAAAGGGAATCCAAGTACGGAGACTTATACTTCAACACTGAAAGAGATATTACCACCATGCGTATAAGGATGGTAAACGAGGTTATAAGGCGCATAAACTACATGCGTAAAGATATAAACATGGATTACGACGATGTTATAGATGTCAGCATATCCTCTGACAACTACATACTCCGTATTTTAAAGGGATACACCGATGAAATAAAAGAGAGAACACGAGCAAGAAATGTGGATTTTGAATACGTGGAATACGCTTACGTTATAGAGTGGCCAATAATGGATTTTGACGTGATTATAGGAATAAATCCTCTTTTTAAAAAGTGGGTCATAAAGGCATTTATGAGCATCCCGGGAATTGCAGAGAACAAAGCAGAAACGCTGTTCCAAATGGGGTACGGAAGCGTTTACGAGTTGATGCAAGCATCGCCAACGGACCTGGCTGAGATACCTGGCTTCTCAATGAGCTTTGCCAACAAAATAAAAGAGTACCTGTTTTCCACGGCATTTAAACCGAAAAAAGAGAATGGAAAAAATGTGTGCCCGTTCTGCGGAACAGAGCTGAGCGAAGACGACGATTTTTGTCCACATTGTGGTGCACCGATAAGAGTTGAGATGGAAAAGAAAGAGGGAATTTCGGAAGGCAAAATTTACCTTGCCTGGGGTGATTTCTCCAAGGTTGCCTCCATAGTCACATCCTCCTACAAAGACGAAAAGAAAGTGCTTATAACAAAGGAAGATCCAGACACTGTAAAAAAAGAGTACAACCTGAAAAACACCTCGGTAATATGGATATCTTACGTGCCGATGGGCAAGAATATCAAGCCAAAGGACCTTGAAAGCCTGAAAGATGCAATAATAAAGAACCTGGCAAAAGGTGCAAAAATAGTAATGTGGGATGCATTTGACTTCATGGTGGCAATAAACGGTTTTGATACTATAAACGACTTTATAAAGGAGATAAAAGAGGAAATACAGAAAGCGAACGCTATAATGCTGTTTAACGTTGAAGAATTGGAAGATGACAAAGAAATAGAAAAACTGAAGGAAACGGTTGATGGAAAGCTTTAATCAGGAATTATCACCCTGTCATTCTCTATTTTCACCAACATACCCGACTTTATTAATGATAGGTCTATGCCATCCACCGTTGGTATCTCCGCTATTATTGAGCCTGCCACCACAATTGGCTCGGCATTTTCAACTATTATACCAGCTGGAGCTGTGTTGTAATATCTAAGCGCGTAGATAGTGTATGAAGCAACCGTGCTTCCTGCACCCCGGGGAAAAACAAGAATTTTGTTCTTCACATTACCGCATCCTTCCACAGTGCCTTTTTTTGCGTCCACGTCCCCGAGGATAACCACTGGCTTTTCGCATTTAACTGCTTTTCCCTTTGCTACCCCTGGATATATCACTTTACCCCGCACAATCATTCAATCACGCTCCTTAATAAAGTGTACATGTCACGAACCACAACCTTAGCACCTCCAAACTTTTCTTTGCGCAGGTAAAAAGCGGCCTTTCCAGAATTTGTTCCTATATAACTGTATATCTTTCCGGCATTGCTTACCACCACGCAAGTATCTTTCATTACCTTGCCCCCAAATTTGCGTATAACATTCACATATTCATCGCTTCTATCCATGACGCTTTTGGCAGCAAATATCCATAACTCCACGCCTCTTTTTTTCCTTTTACCATCTAAAAACTCGGCAATCTTTCTCAGTTCATCACGAGAAACATGAGGGCACCCTATGGCCACCAACTCAACGTCCACCGGAGCTCCTTTGAACCCCTCAATGTCATTCCTATCGACAGTTATCCGTTCCACATTATCATTCAAAGCACCCTTATACTCCGGCGTGATGCTTTCCACATGGTACATGGCCACGCTCCCAGAGGCAGCCATGGCAGCACCCATCAACTTAAAGTCTGTGTAATCACCTCTTATTCGGAAGTATGGCACCCCATCCACTGCAGAACCCACAAATAGTCCAATAAGCGGATAATCCTCGCCTTCCGGCTCGAAATTAACATCTATAATGTGCGTTGCTTTTCTATTTTCTTTGAGATGATAACCGTACTCTGGCGTTTTTCCAATGACCGCAGATGCAAGTGCACTTACAGAACCTTCTCTATTTGTTCTTGCACCAATAATGGAATTAGCATATATAACCGCAGAACTTTCCGCCCATGCAATATGCTCTCCAAAATCTGGAACATTATCGTAATAATAGGGAGTACAGGTCATCGTGGGCTTTATTCCCATGTCCGTATATGCCGTTATGATCTCCATCTGCTTTTGATACATTTCCTCATCAACACGTAGCTCTTTTAAATGATCGTCATCAAATGCAAGAGGATTTAGAGTAGCTGGAACGGACACACGAACTCCGTGCAAGCTTTTTAAAAAATGCAACCCCGCATCACCTATTGTCCTGTATGACACACCAGATATCTGTGCGGATTTCACAGGTATGAGACGCTCCGCTCCAAATATCTCTCCCATCTTTACAAGAATGCGCATCATCTTCTCGTAACCAGTTCCTAACTCTCCATCAAGTACCTTTTCCTCTTCTCTTGTAAGATACATACAATCACCTCAGTGCCTGAACACGCGGTATCCTGTGAAAACCATTGCCATATCATGCTCGTCAACAGCACTTATCACATCTTCATCGCGTATAGAGCCACCAGGCTGAATAATGGCAGTTATTCCAGCTTCAAATGCCTCATCTATACCATCTCTAAATGGGAAGAACGCATCGGAGGCCATGACCCCTCCTGCCGCTCTATCTCCAGCTTTGAACCGCGCAATCCTGACAGAGTCAACCCTGCTCATCTGTCCGGCACCCACACCCACAACCATACCATCCTTTGCAAACACTATGGCATTGCTCTTGACATGCTTGACAATTTTCCACGCAAAAAGCATGTCCTTTATCTCGCTATCAATCGGCGCTCTCCGGGATACAACCCTGTAATCGCTCAACTTTTTATCGTTCCATTCCTGCACTAAAAATCCAAAACCAAGCTGCCTCAATTCAAAAGCTTCAGACCTTCTATTTTTCATTTCAATTACTCTTAAATTCTTCTTCTTTTTGAGCAGTTCTAAAGCATCTTCTGAGAAACCCGGAGCAACCACCACTTCAACAAACTTTTTTTTAAGAAGTTCTGCAGTCTCCAGATTCAGAGTTTTATTGAAAGACACAATGCTACCGTAAGCAGACATGGGGTCACCGGCCCACGCCCTTTCAAAAGCATCTGCCTGGCTCTTCCCAACCGCAGCCCCACAAGGGTTTGCGTGTTTTATCACTGCCACAGCCGGCTCTTCAAACTCTGAAACTATTGAATACGCAGAATCCATATCGTATAAATTATTGAAAGACAGTTTTTTTCCGTGATGCTGTACGAATGATTTGGTATTACTGTAAAAAGCACCTTTCTGGTGCGGATTTTCTCCGTACCTGAGCATATCCCTCATGGGCTTGGCTAATAAAAGGAACTCCGGAAAACCATCGCGGAAACGAGAATGCAATGTGTTGTATATCACAGAATCATATGCCGCGGTTAGTGCAAATGCCCTTAAAGCGAATTCCCGGCGCTTCTCAATGTTGAATTTTCCGGATTTTAGAAGTGTGATTACTTCATCGTACTGTTCCACACTAGATACCACTATGACGCGATTGTAATTTTTGGCGGCGGCCCGCAGGAGAGCCACACCCCCAATATCAATATTCTCTATGAGCTCCTCCTCACTTGCAGTTACGTACCTTTCAAAAGGATATAGGTTTACCACCACCATGTCTATTGGCTTGATTTCGCTCCCTTCCAGATCATTATAGCTTTTTGCAAGAATCCCACCATGTATCGCAGGATGAAGGGTTTTAACACGGCCATTTAGAATCTCCGGAAAGCGGGTAATATCCTCCACTTTTGTAACATTTATACCTCTTTCTGAAAGAAATTTATAAGTTCCCCCTGTGGAAATAATCTTGTGACCCATGTCAATCAATGCTCTTGCAAAGCGATCTATGTTGCTCTTGTCTGAAACGCTTATCAGCACATTCATAAGCCAGCATGCATTTGAATAAATTAATACTTGCGGAATAAACAAGAAAGGAAAAGCTTAAAGCATACCTGTGAATTACTATTTATGGATGATAAGCACAGCACCAAGCCCTACGAAGTGCTGGAGCACACGGCGGATATAGGAATCAAGGTAAGAGGAAAGCGTGTTGAGGAGTTATTCGAAAAAGCAGCGTACGCGATGTTTGATTTGATAACGGACATAGAAAAAGTATATACTGTTGGAAAGTACAGAGTAAGCATAGAGTCGCCAACCTTAGAGGACCTTTTAGTAGATTACCTTTCAGAATTGCTATACGTTTACAGCGTGGAGTTTGTTCTAATGGGTGATTTCAATGTGATAATTCACAAAATAGATGAGAAATACACTTTATCAGGAGTGGCACTTGGTGAGCCAATAGACAAGAGCAGACACAACATAAAAATGGAAATAAAAGCGGTGACATACCACGAATTGGAAATAAATTTAAAAGAAGGATACGCAAAGGTTTTGTTTGACATTTAGTCCTGCTCGAATATAGGACCAAGAATGTTTATCTTTCCATCCCGGAATTCGAAGGCAAATTTTTCCATGCTGTGTTCGGAAGTGCGCATCTTTTCAACCTGGAGATACCTTACAAGCCTGCCGCGAGAACGGTCCACCCCGAGGTGGATTATACCATCTACCAAGAATCCCTCGTTGCCAAGGTATGAGACTCCACCTCCAAGCTGCTCTTCCATGATTATAAAAGAATACAAATTGTAGCCATGAAGCGTGCGCATGAAATAGAACATCTGCTGCCTTAGATTTTCAGTATTGGGCATTATGGAATACAGTGCACCCAAAGAATCCAAGGTGAAGAAAGAAAACTTATCCTTCATCTCTTCCTTGAAATGCACAATCATTTTTTCAATAAGCGAAAGATAATCCACCTTCTCTTTCTCACCTAAAATGAGGTCCATTTCTCTCAAGTCACTAATATCAGAAACCTGCATGTTTCTGGTCAATTTTATCCCAAGACTTTCCATATTTGCAAGATGTGAATCCACGGGCTCTTCCAGGGTGGTATATAACCCAAACTCGCCTGTCTGAGTTAGATAACGAGTCATTACCGTGTATGCAAAAGTGGTCTTCATCGAGCCAGGGGGACCCACTATCAAGATGACCTTTGGCTTGTTTACATCCTTTGCAAATATTTTTTCTAATCCAGGAACAGAATGGAAGAGCATATTTACAATATGGAAATCAAGGATTTAATACTTTTCATAATTCGATATTATTCCTCAGAAAAAGCTACATTTCAAGCAGAATAATCGGAAGATACATAAAAAATGACATCGCAAGCTGATTAGAAAAATTGTCATTTGGAGGCACATTGAAAAACTCCACCACGGTGCCAACCACCGAGCCCAAAATTGCATAAGGCAAGGGCACAAAGAATATGAATATAGCAAAGGCGGAAAAGAAAAACGCCAGACTCCCTTCCAGACTCTTGGAATTTTTGAATCTGTGCTTCCCGAGGCTCTTTCCAACGATGGCTGCAAGAGCATCGCTTATGGTTGCCACAATTATCGTCGCCATTGCAATTTCTTTAGGGAAGAACATTATGTTAATCATGGCCGCAACTGTAAAATAGATATGCGCACCTATGCAATTTTCCTCTTCGGCCCGGGTAATCTCCCTGATTTTGCTATCTACCATCTCAAACCCTTTGCTAATAACCTTGAAAACTTCTTCGTTGAAGAGAGGTCTGATTCCCTCTATAATTTTCTGCGTGGTATCCCGAGAAATCCTGTAAGGTTCAATCATAAAAAATGCCACTAAAAAGATGGCTGTGAGCAAGAGTGTGATTTCCTTTCCAAAATAGAAATATGACCCAGGAATGAGCAAACCACCAAGATGAAGCGTTTTTCTTAATGCCTCGGATTTCAGGCTCACACTGTATTAAAGTTTTAGAAGTTAATAATACTTTCCATATCGTCTCCACAGTATTTGCAGAACATTTTTATACATGCAAAAGCATATGTAAGCAGGTGTTGTCATTGAGAAAAAATAGTATTTGGTGGAAAGTAATATTGATTATAGCAATCGCAGATATATTGGTAATTTCCACTTTTTCAGCCATACCTCAACCAAGAGAAAAAACCAATGAAAGCCCTTTAAGGTCAAACTTAAAAGTACTCTTTGACTTCACGAAGGACGAAGATGCCGGCAATGCGGACTGGACAATTGACGGCGCATATTCTGATTTCGCAAACACACTGAGAAATGATGGCTTTGAGGTGGATTCACTCGGAGACGGAACAGGAACAATAACCTCCGCAGATTTAGAAGGATATAATGTTTTAGTTATCCCGGAACCACAGGATCGCTTTTATTCAAGCGAAATAAATGTCATAACAGATTTCGTGCATAATGGCGGGGGACTGGTGTACATAGCGGACCACAACAACTCGGACAGAAACAACAACGGGTGGGATTCCTGGCATATATGGAACGATAACCTAAATTCGGATTCAAGATTTAACATAACATTGACGCCCACTGAATCGGGTACGGGAACCAACAACGAGGTAACTGATATCTCCCCTGTGCCTACACTTACAGTGAACGTTAACTCCTTCGGGATATGGTCAGGGACAACAATGAAAGTTAGTGGAATTGCAGAAATTGCAGCAAATCAAACCATTAACGGAGATAAATACCCCGTGCTAGCATACACATACTACGGTTCTGGGAGAATTGTAGTTCACTGCGACTCATCCACATTTGATGATGGAACTCCGGACAATAACAACGAAAACGACACATTATACGATGGGTGGAGCAAGTACGATGATTCAACACTTGGAGTTGATCTTGTAAACTGGGCTGCTGGTTTAAACAGCTCAAACTCTAACTTGCCACTTAATTCACACCCGGGTTCATCTCCGGCTACAAGTTACGGAGACGGAAACTATTTAGTTGCATACGTTAACGGAAGTACTGTTAATGGCTATTTTGTGAACTCGTCAACTGGTGAGCAGGGGAATGAGCTGCAGATATACAAATACGGGGCAGGCGTGAGAACCGCGTACAACGATGATGGAAAAAATTTCACTGTTGTATCTTTCGATTATTCCTTACCCAGTTACCACAAAATAATAAACAGATTCATTACCCCGAACAGTGAAAATTCCACTTACGGAGAGAGCATAAGCAACGACGCAAATAAGAGCGTTGACGTGAGCTACGGCTCGCACCGTATTCTCTTCACATGGATCAATCTAACCAGAGAGCAGGTGGAAGGTAGATTTTACGACACGCAAACAGGCACTTTCGGGCAAAATTTCACGATAGCCGCAAGTTCGGTTGAAAAGTACAGCGTCTCCGTGGGATTTGACCAGCAAAGCGAAAAATTCTTGGTTGTGTGGACCAAGAATTATGATATCCGAGGAGCGTTTATCACGCCCGATGGTTCTATCACATCTGTGAATTTCCCAGTAACTTCTTCAATTAAAGAGTCGCAGCTCTCAGTGGCGGGCGGAAATGGAGAGTTCTTCGTTACTTACCGCAACGGCTCATTCTCCTCATCAACGGGTGCGTATTTCATAATCGTGAGCTCCGATGGCAACGTCGGCGAAGTTCACAAAATAAATGATAATAACGCCAATTACTGCGGAAAGGTGGATGTGAAGTTTTCCAGCGGGGATTTCATGCTCGCCTTCTCAGACCAAAGAAATGGAAACGCGGATGTTTTCCTTAGAGTTTACAACTCATCGGGTTCCATGGTCGGCGATGAAATGAACGTGACTTCTTCAAGCAATAGCGAAGAGACTCCTTCTGCGGCCACGGATGGCGCGAGTAAAATAGTGGTGTGGAACAATTATGTGAGCAGCAGCAACCAGAACGTAGAGGGAAGATTCTACCCTGTGGAGAACGTGCCAGAGCTAACTTGGCTCTTCGTAATTTTGCTTCTCTTTTTGATTGTGGTGATTCGCAGAGTTCAGTAAATTTTTTCCATCTCTTTTTTGAATCTCTCCAAATTTCCCTGCTTTATTTCTTCGCGAATTCTTTTCATGAATTCAATCATAAAGCAAACATTGTGCAACGATAGAAGATGCATACCTAAAATCTCTTTCTCCCGGATTAAGTGGTGCAAATACGCCCGGGTGAAATTCTCGCAGGTGTAGCACGAGCATTCTTCGTCTAAGACCCGATTATCATTTTTGAACTCCGCCTTGCGCAAATTTAGCATCCCTTGAGACGTGATGGCCGTGCCGTGCCTTCCATTCCTCGTGGGAAAAACGGAGTCGAATATGTCAACACCTCTCATCACGGATTCTATTATTTCCAGCGGGGAGCCAACACCCATGAGGTACCTCGGCTTCTCCTTGGGCAAGATTCCCGTTACTATCTCTACCATCCGGTGCATTACATTCTTCGGTTCCCCTATGCTCAACCCTCCGATCCCGTAGCCATCGAAGTCCATCTTCGCCAAGTCCCTTGCGCTTTTTTCCCTTAAATCCTCGTACACTGAACCCTGGACTATACCGAAGCTAAGCTGTCCCTTCGTGTTCTTGGGGAACCTCTCCGCCCACATTGATGTGAGTAACACACTTTTTTTTGCTTCTTCGTAACTTGCAGGATACTCGGCGCAGTAGTCCAGCATCATGGCCACGTCGCTCCCTATTCGCATCTGCACCTCCTTGCTAAACTCCGGCGTAAACTTGTACTTTTTCCCGTCATACGGGGAGCGAAACGTTATTCCTTCTTTATCCGCTCCAACAAAAAAACCCTTGCGAATCATCTGAAATCCACCGCTATCGGTAAAAATCGCACCGTTGAATCTCATAAAACTGTGCAATCCTCCATGCTCCTCTAACACTTCCAATCCCGGTCTGAGAAACAGATGCAAAGAATTTGAAATCAATACCCGAACATCGCAACTCTTCAAATCACCAGGGGTTAATGTTTTCACTGTGGCCTTCGTGGCTACGGGCATGAAAAACGGAGTTTTCAGTTCCCCATGCTCCGTCCTCAGTATCCCTGTTCTCGCGCCCCCGTCTTCGGCAGTTATATTAAACATAAATATGGCAATTTCAAAGGTTTTAATAAACTTTTGCGGATTACCTTGAAAAATAAAAAATTCCGGCAAAATGAGGGGGTGTGTACCGAAAAAAATTAAATAAATCTAAATAATTTAGGTACTGTGAAAGAAATACGAGAAACATACATTGAGAGGATGTACGAGCTCAAAAAAAAGAAGGGGTACATAAGAGCAATTGACCTGGCAAGATACATGAACGTGAAACCTTCCAGTATAACAGAAATGCTACAGAAACTATCAAAGGAGGGATACGTCAAATACGAAAAATACAGAAATGTGGACCTTACAGACAAGGGATTGCGTCTGGCAAAAGAGCTGGAAAAAAAGCATAATGCGATTAAAAAGCTGTTCATTAGTCTGGGAGTGAGTGAAGAAATCGCAAACAAAGATGCATGCGTTATAGAACACCTGATAAGCGATGAAACCGCAAAAAAGATAATGGAGTTTGCAGATTCACAAGGCAATGATTGAAGAAAACATCAAAATATTGCTAAAAGAACTGCCACCTCACGTTGCCCTGTTAGCTGCAACCAAAAAAAGAAGCGTTGATGAAATCAAAAGGGCAATTAACGCGGGAGTCAGACTAATTGGCGAGAATTACGTGCAGGAGGCGGCTAAAAAGAAAGATTATATAACTGAGAAGGTAGAATGGCATCTCATAGGCCATTTACAAAGGAATAAGGTAAAAAAAGCATGCGAGATTTTTGACGTGATTGAATCCGTAGATTCCATTAAAATAGCCACGGAATTAAGCAGAAAATGCGGTATATTGGAGAAAAAAATGCCGGTTATGATAGAAATAAATTCTGGAAGAGAAGAGAACAAAACGGGTATCTTTCCGGAAGATGCAGAAAAGCTTGCCGAAGAAATAGATGCTCTGGATAATCTTGAGTTAATAGGTATAATGACAATGGGACCCGCAGTGGAAGGGGAAGAAATAAGGAAGTATTTCAGAATCACCCGCGAAATTTTTGAATCTTTAAAAGATAAACACAACATTAAATATCTATCCATGGGAATGACAGACTCCTGGAAGATTGCCGTGGAAGAGGGGGCAAATATAGTGAGAATAGGGAGGGGTATATTTGGACCAAGATGAAATCCGGTTGCATGTGTTGCATCTTAACCAGGATGACCCCAAAAAATGCACGGCAAAGAAACTGGCAAGGTTCGGGTTCGCACACCTTACCTCAAACAAATACAAAATACCCGCAGGGAGCATAATTCTATCCCCGTTCACCAGAAGAGTTGTTTCCCCCGCTGATAGGAGAACAGCTGAAAGAAGAGGCATAACCGTGGTGGACTGCTCCTGGCAGCACGCACGTGAGGTATTTTGGAGCCTTCGTGGAAATTTTCGCCGCCTGCCGTTCCTGGTTCCAGTTAACCCCGTGAATTACGGACATCCCGGGCAGTTGAGCAGCGCGGAGGCCCTGGCTGCAACGCTTTACATAATAGGATACAAGGAGCAGGCAAAAAAGATAATGAGCATATTCAAGTGGGGTCCAAATTTCTTCGTTATGAACAAAGAACCCTTAGAAGCGTACTCAGGTTGTAAATCATGGGAGGAAGTGCTGAGTGAAGAGAAAGATTTCATTTAGCCTGGGAAAAATACTCCTATGAGCAATGTTAATAAAGCACATATCGTTATCCAAATGAATGGTAAATAAAAATATGCTCTGCGACGCCTGCAACGTGGCTTTCGTTGGTATAGCCATACTTGACCACGATTTTCGAATAATAGAAGTTAACAGCGAGGTTTTAAAAAAGGGGAAGATTGAAGAAAAAGAGGTTGTTGGAACTAACTTCCTAAAATACCTGCCATGCAAAGACAAAGATAAAATGAAGGAACTCCTTAAAAGAGTCAGAGACGGGGGCATAGAGGAAAGCATGATAACACAAATAAAAGCAAAAGATGGCTGGATTTGGGTTACTGCACTGGCAAGACCGTTCAAAAACACGATTTTAGTGAATTTGATAGACATCACGGAAGCTCTCCAGACTGAAATTGCACTGGAGGAAGAGATAAGAATTGAAAAAACGCTGGAGGAAGCAATACAGGACGCTGTTATGGTAATAAACGATGCGGGAAAAATTACCAGCTGGAATAGCAGTGCAGAGAGAATATTCGGTTTCAAAAAAAATGAGATACTAGGAAATACAGTGTGGAAAATAATTCCCGAACAATTTGTAGATGAATACAAAAAAGTGTTCTTTGAAGACATAGAAACCGATAAATGGGATAGGAAAAGTAAGTTAATAACAATTTTAGCTAAAAATAAAGATGGGCAGGAAATGCCGGTGGAACTGAGCATAGGAAAAGTGAAAATAGGAAAAAAATGGAATTTTATAGTAGTTGCAAGGGATATAACAAGCAGAGTAGAAAGAGAGAAAGAGCTTGAAAGGGAAAAAGATGAACTTACGTTTCTTTACAAATTTTTAAACAAAATATCCAGCACCCTTGACTTAGAGAGTATATTTGAAACAGCATACCTGGAACTTAAAAAAATACTTCCAAAAATGGACGCGTTTTTAGTGGCGCTAATAGACGATAAAAAAGAAAAGATAAATGTTGAGTTCGTTGTGGGCGAGGGAAAAAAATACGAAAAGCACAGCATACCATTTAACGATAAAGACACCCTTGCAGGGTGGGTTGCAACTCATGAAAAAGAGCTTTACGTGAAGAAAGTTAACAACGGAAATTTACCAGCGGACATACGAAAAGTTGGCACCATGATGAACTCTTGGGTCGGTATCCCGCTGAAATACCACGGCAAAACGTTTGGCGTGTTAAGTGTGCAGAGCAAGGAAGATAACGCTTTTACGGAGCGGGACCTGAGAATTCTCCGCATAGTCTCGGATAACTTCGCAATGGTCATAGCAAACGCTGAGATGTACGCAGAGCTAAAAGTCAGGGAGGAGCTATACAGCTCAATCGTGAACACAAATATAGTGGGCATGGCTACCACGGACAGAGATATGGTGTTCAAATTTGTAAATGAAGATTTTGCAGACATGCTCGGCTACAAACCAGAAGAAATGATTGGAAAGCATCTTAAAAATTTCACCACTGAAAAGGGGTTTAAAGACATAGAAGAAGGGACAAAGAGGAGACTCGCATCCATATCAGATTCTTACGAATCGGAATTTGTGAAAAAAGATGGAACAATTATACAGGTACTCATTTACGCCTCACCAATCAAGAGCATAAAAGGAGAAGTGGTGGGAACTGTTGGAATTATATTGGACATCACCGAGAGAAAGAAGATGGAGGAGAGAATAAAAAATGAGCGAGAAAAATACAAGATACTTTTTGAAAATGTTGCTACGGGAATAGCCATAATTCAGGACAAGAGAATCGTATATGCCAATAGAGAAATGGCAAGGATGTTAGGTTACGAGCTGGTGGAGATAATAGGCGAAAGGGTTGATAAATTCATACACCCGCACTATGTTAAAATGATACTGGTATTTTATGACAGCAGACTCAGAGATCTACCTGCTCCAAACAACTACATAGCACAGCTAATAACAAAAAGAGGCAATGCTATTTGGTGCGAAGTCAAGGTGTCCAAAATTGATTGGGAGGGAAAAATTGCGGTAATGGGTAGCGTGACAGACATAACGCACATAAAAGAGACAGAGGATACAATTATCGCACTGGAGAGAATTGCCCGGGAAATCAAAAATGCAAAAAATGTGGATGAGGTTTTTAAAATAGTTTCAAACGGAATCAATTCCATACTGCATTTCGCCCGGGTCAGAATAGAAACGAGAGAAAATCATATTGAATCCACAAGAAATGAGAATGCAAAGGAATCCGAGGAAAATAACAACAATCTGGAAATCATAAAATTGGCATGGGAAAAGACCAAATCATATTACGACGAAAAATATATTGAAAATACCGGGAAAATAGAAAGCACCTATGCGATTCCAATCATTGCCAGGGGAAAAGTATATGCAGTTATGACGGTGAGCAGAATTGCAGAAAAAGGAATTGCCACCGAGGAGAAGATGATGATAGACATGCTTGCATCCCACATGGGAGCAACTATCGACAGCATTCTGTATCAAAAAGAGCTGGAATCCTCAAAAAATTTACAGGAACTCATGCTCCACATAGTAAGCCATGACCTTAAAAACCCGCTTGCCGTTATAGAGGGATACACCGAACTTCTGAAAGATGAATGCAAAGAGGAGTATTTAGATGAAATAAAAAACGCCCTTGATAACAGCGTGAAAATAATTGAGAGGGCAAGGCTGTTCTCCAAGCTGGACATGAAAAAAATACACCAGGAAATTGAAAGAATGAACATTAGAGAAATTGTGGAGAAAGCGTACGGATTGATAAGAGATAAATATCCAAAAAGCAAGATCATAGTAAAAGGAGAAACTGAAATAGACGCATATCCTATAATAGAAGAGGTCTTCGTAAATCTTCTGGACAATGCATACAAGTATGGAGCAAAAGTGGTTATGGTAACAATAAACTCTGAAAATGGAAATGTAGAGATAAAGGTAGCAGATGACGGTATAGGAATTTCTGAGGGGAAAAAAGAAATAATTTTCGAGGCATTTGAAAGGATTTCCAAGAGGGGCTCCGGGCTCGGGTTGGCCATTGTCAAAAAGATCATCGAGCTCCATGGGGGAACGATAGAAGTGGCAGATAACAAGCCAAGGGGAAGCATTTTTATAATAAATCTGCCAAATTCAATAAAAGATGCAAAAAAACAGAATTAATTACAGGAAAAGGGATATATAACATCCTTCCTTCTCCAAGGATATGGATATTAAAGAGCGTCCAATTGACGAGGAAATGAAAAATTCATATTTAGACTACGCCATGAGCGTTATTGTATCAAGAGCAATACCCGATGTTAGAGACGGGTTAAAGCCCGTGCATCGCAGGATTTTGTATGGAATGTATCAACTGGGTTTGCATCACAATAAACCATACAAGAAAAGCGCGAGAATTGTAGGAGAGGTTATGGGTAAGTACCATCCACACGGAGATCAGGCAATTTACAACACCCTTGCCAGAATGGCACAGGACTTCTCAATGAGATATCTTCTGGTCGATGGCCAAGGTAATTTTGGCTCTATTGATGGGGATGCCCCTGCTGCAATGAGGTACACGGAGGCAAGGTTATCAAAAATTGCAGAGGAGATGCTTCAAGACATAGACATGGAAACCGTGGATTTCATGCCGAATTTTGACGGCACGCTTAAAGAGCCCTTGGTTCTACCCTCAAGGGTCCCCAACCTCTTAATTAACGGCTCCAGCGGAATAGCAGTTGGCATGGCCACGAACATGCCCCCCCACAATCTAAGCGAGATTGTAGATGCTATGGTGTATCTCATAGATAATCCAGATGCGGCAATTAACGACTTGCTAAAATTTGTAAAGGGCCCAGATTTCCCCACTGGCGGGAAGGTTACCGGCTATGGCGGATTGGTGGAAGCATATACCACCGGAAGGGGAAAAATAAAAATATCTGCAAAGTACGAAATAAAAGACAAGAGCATAATAATAAACGAAATTCCGTACGGGTTGAACAAGAGCAACATACTCAAGAAAATTGCAGCATTGGTTAGAGATGGAAAGCTCAATGGCATATCCGACCTGAAGGACGAAAGCGATAGAGACGGAATAAGAATAGTTATAAAAGTAAAAAGAGACTTTAATCCAGAGGTTGTCGTGAATCAATTAATGGAGCACACTGACCTTGAGGTAACTTACGGAATAATAAATCTGGTGCTGGTGGATGGAGTACCAAAAGTGCTGAATTTAAAAGAATTAATGAGGGAGTACATAAATCATAGGATGTCCGTGTTAATCAGAAAATCCAAATTCAGGCTTGAAAAAGATAAAGAGAGGAAACACATACTGGACGGGCTCATAAGGGCGCTTAGCATAATTGACGAGGTTATAGCAACAATTAAAGCTTCAAAGGACGTGAAAGAAGCACACGCAAACCTGGTAAACATGGGATTCTCAGACATACAGGCAAAGGCCATACTTGAAATGCGCCTGCAGAAACTCACCTCAATGGAAATCAACGCCTTGAAAGAGGAAGCTAAAAAATTGGAGGAAGAAATAGAATACCTGGAAAAATTACTAAGCGATGAAAAGATGAGGTACGATGTAATAAAAGATGAGCTTATTGACGTTAAAAACAAGTACGGAGACAAAAGGCGCACGGAAATAGTTTACGGCGAGGTGGATAGAAGAACACTGGAAGAGCTTATACCCCAAGGAGAAAACGTTGTTATCATATCCGAAAGGGGCTACGTTAAGAGAATAAGCTTAGATGAATACAAGGTGCAGCATCGCGGTGGCAAGGGATTGATGATATCCTACGGAGATGATGATTTAATAAGAGACGTGGTCAAAGCAGACACGCATGATTACCTGTTATTTTTCACAGCATCTGGAAAAGTGTTCTCCGCAAAGGCATACGAAATACCTGAGGGAAGCAGAAGGTCAAAGGGGAGAGCCATAGTGAATATATTACCAAAAATAGACAGCCCGGTAATAAGAATGATTTCGGTTAAAGATTTCCAAGGCATACTCTTCTTTGTGACCAAAAAAGGTATAGTTAAAAGAACCTATCTCTCTGAATTTTCTAACATAAGAAGCAACGGAATGAGAGCAATAAACTTCGACGAAGATGACGAAATTGTAGATGTGATGATAACCAACGGAGATAGCGAGGTCATGATTTTCACCAAATACGGACAAGCAATAAGATTTGATGAGGACGATGTGAGAATAATGGGAAGAACTGCAAGAGGAGTTCACGGCATAAGGTTGAGAGATGGAGACGAAGTTGTTTCCGCAGGATTATCTTCAGAGGGAAAATATGTGTTTGCGATTCTCACTGACGGCCATGGAAAAAGAACAATAATTGACGAGTACCGCAAAATAAAACGCGGGGGATTCGGGGTGAAGAACATTGAAACGCGTAATGCTAGCGTGGTAAAGAGCATCATGGTGGATGATGACTCGGAAGTAATAGTGCTTACAAAAAACGGCATGAGCATAAGATTTCCTGTGAAAAACATACGCGTAATGGGAAGAAACGCACACGGTGTAAAACTAATAAATCTGGAAAACAACGACGAGGTCATTAATGCTGCAAGGGTTAAATAAAAGTGAAAGAATCAGAGAAGGTCTTCAAACTCTTCAATCAATTCTGGATATTTTTCCTGCACTGCTTCCAAGATTGCCCTGACAGATATCTCCTTGAAATCAGCCTCTGAAACCACGTCCATCAGCTTGTTCAACGTTTCGTCATCAAGCTCCGAAAGCTTTTCTTTCACAAACCAGTTGCGAAGATGCTTCTTTTCCCACTTTTTCTTTACCTTCTCCTGATACTCGCTCAAACACTCTTCTCCAGGATTTTTTAAGCACTTCGCCGCCACTTCACCAGCCCACATTCCAGATATGGATGCGTTGGCAATTCCACCACCAGTTATGGGATCTATGAGTCTCGCGGCATCACCCACAAGCATTATGCCATTACCAACTATCCTCTTTGGCACTGGACAAACAGAAACGGCACCGGTTATGATCTGAATGGGCCCTCCCTTTTTAAGATTGGGATGCTCTTCAATGAACTTATCAAGGTACATCTTCACCTCGCCCGGCTCTTTTATTTTGTTAAGCGCCACACCAATACCCACGTGCGCCTCGTTCTTTCCCTTGGGGAATATCCACAGATACCCTCCCGGTGCACATGAGCCTATGTAAAAATGGGTGAACCGCTCATCTAAATCTATGCCAGTCATCCGGTACTCGATGCAAGTCACAATATCCCTTTCCCTTAAAACTGTGTTTATGCCTGCCCAGCGCGCCACCTGCGATTCGTATCCATCTGCGGCAATCACTATCTTGGCACGAACTTCCACTTCCTCGCCAAATTTTCTTACTATTGCACCTTTCACATATCCGTCTTCTTTGATGATTTTTACGGCGGGGCTTTTCAACCAAAGCTCAGCGCCTTCTTCCACCGCAAGGGATGCAAGATGCTTGTCAAAGTACTCACGGTTTATAACAAAACCCACCTCGTTTCCTGCCTGCTCTGCAGAGAGTTCTATCACGCTTTCCTCATCGGGTGAATAAATCCTTGCACCTTCAATCTCCTGGTCAATCCACCGCTTATCCACCTTAATGTCCACCATGTCCAGCCAATCCCTGGATATGCCTTCTGCACATCTCACAGGAACACCTATCTCCGGCCTCTTTTCAATGAGAAGAACCTTGGCTCCATTCTTGGCAGCAAACCGGGCGGCCATAGAACCCCCGGGACCTGCACCTATAACTAAAACATCATATTCGTATCTCTTCATTTTGACCACCAATCAGCAGAAATCGCGCCAACAGGACAGGTGCGAATGCAGAAACCGCACTTTATGCACTTATCCTCATCAATAAGTACACGTGTTTCATCCAGGAACATGCAATTCACCGGGCAGGAGCCAACGCAGGCCCCACAGTAATTACACAGAGCTGGGTCTACCTTCATCATGTTTATCCCTCTACTCCTACCACATTGCCGTGTTTCTTTCTATATTCTTCAAGCGATACCGAAAACTTCTTTTCAACCTCCGTTCTGAATGTCGGTCCTGAATTGTATGAGCAGAACGGAATAAGCCTCATATCGGGAGTGACGTAATGTATTACACAACGCACCACACGAGCAATATCGTAATTCCAGTGGTCCTGGAAGTGCATGGCGCCTATGAACATTGAATCCCAGTGAAGCTTGCCCAGAGAATCCTTGGTTCCCTGCTCAAATACAGATAGTATCTCTTTAAGCTTGAATCCCGTGGGTGCGTATTTAGGATCGTAGTGTTTCTTAAGCAGCTTGTAAAGCATAAGGACATTCCTCAACTTACCACGCTTTTCGAAATCCTCGTTGAATACAGGGTCCTTTAATGCTTCCAGCAAACCAGCTACATCTATGAAACGGGTAATGGGTATGTTCTTGTCCTTTTCATAGTCATGGAATACGTACGTGGCCGCACCGCAAGCAGGATGCGTGGTAAATGCAGGTTCGGGTTTGTGGAAGATCTGGGCAGCCAACTCTGCAAACAGAGCAGCAACAGGTATGGGGAAGAAATCCTTCTTTTCTATGAAATCTGTCTGCTCGTGCAAATCGCGAATCAGGTCACCGGTGGTGTACCTCATCTTCAGTATTTCGCCCTGTGGAATGCGACCGGTTAGAGCAACTGGCTGAAAATTAACTGCCCTAATCACATCTAAATTTTGAAGACCAAACTCAACTATTTTACCAACCTCATCATCATTTACACCCTTGACCACAACGGGCACTAAAACAGTTGCGAGGGGTTTTGGCTTGACATTCCTGAGATTTTCTATTGCCTTCATCTTCAGGGGCAGCAAATTCACACCCCTTGCAGTAATGTAAGTTTCTTCCTTAAAACCGTCAAATTGAAGATAAACAGTATGCATGCCTGCATCTGCCATCTTCTGGGCAAAGTCTTTCTGATTGGCAATCAATATACCATTAGTAGCAACCTGAACCTGTGGAAAACCTAACTCATTTGCCTTGCGAATAACATCGAAGAAACGCGGATAAATGGTCGGCTCACCGCCTGCAAACTGTATGGCAGGTGTAGGCACTGGCTTTTCATCCCTTAGCAGCTTCATCATCTTAACAACTGTGTCAAAATCAGGCTCGTAAACGTAACCTGCAGCGTTGGCATTTGCAAAACATATGGGACATCTCAGATTGCACCTATTGGTAAGATCAAGATTCGCCAGTGCAGTCAAAGAATAATGGTGATCAGAAAAACCGTTGAATATCTTAGGATACTCTGGTCCAATTCCATCAAGAATGGTCCCCCACTTTTCCATCCAGTGCCAAACCTCAGCATCTCCATAATAAATATCCTTGAACTCGCCATGCTCCGGGCATGTTTTCTTGTACCAAATTTTACCATCTTCCTCGTATATGGTCGCTGGAATTACCTTGCTACACACTGGGCAGAGAGATTTTGTCTCCTTAGGTAGCCCTTCCTTTAAATCAGAGGGTTTTATTATATACATACCCTCGCTATTGATGAATTACATTTTAAAATTTTGTAGTTAACAAAGCTACAATTTTCTTCTTCTAAGGATTGCTGGAGCAAGTATTATTGCCCCTGCAATCAACGTTCCAACGGCTATAGACTCCACATGTTCTGCAAAGTAATTAACAATCTTTTCCGCGGTACCATTGGGCAGAATTGGATAAGGGAGGCTTATGTACGGGTCCTGAACGATAAAACCCGTATTGTTATAAACAAAAAATATGTTCACATGCTCATCATAATAAGTATAGAGCGCTTTTACTTTATCACCTATCCACATATACTCAACATGTCGGTTACCTTCATAATTACCAAACGCCATACGCATTTTGTGGGTACGATTTAACCACATCATTTTTGAAGTACGCAACAGCCCATGCCAATGTCCTGAATGCGATGAGTATGTCCACGCTTTTTCAAGCAAATTTGAATGTAAGGTATGCTCCAAATAAACGTACTTCGCAGGGCTATCTGTAGATATAATAACATCGTAGCGTATCGTGTTACGACCAACACTGATACCATTTTTGGTATAGTTCTTACTTGCCACATAAAAATTTACCAACAACTTAAAATTATACCTCTCTCCGAGACCTATTCTTTTCAAAGTCCCGTTTTTCCACATATGTATGTAAAAATACTTTCCCATCAACTTGCTTGAAGAATAACCATAAGTGTAATTCATGTTCTGCAAATCAGAGTACCAGAATCCACGAAAGTTATGAAAAGTACTGTCCCCTAAAAAAATCCTCTCAAAATAAATTTCAACGTACTGCGTGTCATTAATTGTAAGGTTAAAACCGTTTCCCGTTGAAAAAAAATGAATATTTACTTTTCCAAAATTAATAGTGGCTCTGACATTTTCACCATAGCCCGGGCTGAACGAAATAAAGAATAAAGATGAAACGAATAGTACGACTAAAAGGAATGTTTTGAGTTTCACAAAAAGAAATAAGATATACATTAATATATGAGTTTTGGTACAAACCTTGAATATTCACCTGAGAAGCTCTCTCCTGTAAGAAACCGCAAGGTATGCAATGTATATAACAAGTGCAATGAGTGCGCTTATTACATACACATATGGAAAGTAATCACAAGATGTCCCGCTGTAAGAAGTTATCGAATTAACAGAAGATATAACTGCTGCACTGTCCAAAAGCAAAAATGTATAGTTTTCCGTTGAAAACACTTTAAAGTAAGCTATCTTTGCACCAGTTTGCCTGGACAATTCTATAGCAATGCTTCCAGCCCGACTATGCTCCATGCTCACCGCGTTTATTATAAAGCTTATCTTGCCCTGGCGAACATCGTTGCGCATGCTGTCAAGCTCTGACTGTGATGCAAACTGGTTTGGTCCCTCCACAAGAACCCCTTTCACGTCTAAACCAAGTGCTTTTGCTATGTAAAACACACCTGGAACGGCTAAAATAACGCCTTTCCCAAGCATACTCCCGTGAATTACCATTTTTCTTGCAAGACTCAAAGTTTTATTTAAATCATTCAAAAAAGAAACGTATCCTGCTTTATAGTACATCTCATGCGCGGGATCCAAAGAAGAAAGCTTTAAATATATCGCTCTGGCTATATTTACAGTGTTGTTAGGATATAACCAATATCCATGAAAATTTTTCTTCATTGTACCAAGCGGCAAAAGTGTAGCGTTGTAATCATCTATATCTAAAATAACCTTCCCCTCGGCATTTTTCTTAATTTCTCTATCTATTGAAAAATACTCGCTTCCAGCTAAAACAACCAACTTTGCAGAATTTATCTTATCAATATCTGCAGGGGTAAGGGAATAATCATGAATGTCGGTGCCCAGCGGAACTATATACGAAGAATGAACGTAAGAGCCACCAATCATCTTTACAATATAGGAAAATGTTTGTAGAGTAGAAACCACATTAATCTTACCTCCCTCGGAAGAAGCATGAGCCTGCGCACCTGCCAGAGAAATAAGGAGCAGTGAAACAATAATAATGGCCTGCAATTTCATGCGGTTAGGTAATACCTAACAAAATATAAACATTGCTCAGCTAAGGTATAAATAGAGAAATATCATTGGGAGATGTATGGTAATAAAACACGTTCAGGAAATATTAAACGATGACTGGATTGGTAAAGATGTGGAGCTAAGAGGGTGGATTTACAGAAAGAGAAGAACTGGAAAGCTCATATTTGTAGTTTTGAGAGATTCCACAGACATTGTACAATGTGTGGTAGAAAAAAAGGTGGTGGGTAACGAGAAATTCAAAGAGCTGGACAAGGTTGGGGTGGAATCATCAATAAAGATTTCGGGAATCATCGCAAAAGAAGAGAGGGCGCCAACTGGATACGAAATACACGCGAAAAATTTAGAGATCGTCGGACCTTCTTTCAATTTTCCCATATCCAAAGACAAGAGCGATGAGTTCCTTTTAGACAACAGGCATCTATGGGTAAGAAGCAGGGAGATGAATGCAATACTCAAAATAAGGTCAACCATTTTCGGAGCGTTACATGATTTCTTTAGAGAAAAAGGATACTATGAAACACAGGGCCCAATGTTTGTAACAGGTGCTGTAGAAGGTGGTTCAACGCTGTTTGAAGTCCCATATTTCAACAGAAAAGCGTACCTGACCCAGAGTTCTCAGTTTTACCTTGAAACATTAATATTTTCCCTGGAAAAAGTGTATACAGTGGCACCAAGTTTTAGAGCAGAAAAAAGCAGAACAAGGAGGCATCTGACTGAATACTGGCATGCTGAGGCGGAAGCCGCATGGTACCACAACAGCGATATGATTGACGACGAAGAAGAAATGACTGTTCAAATTGTTCAGAAAGTACTTCAAGACAGAAAAAAAGAATTAAAAATACTGAACAGGGATACAAAAATGTTAGAGAACATAGAAAAGCCATTTGAAAGAATGAAATACGAGAAACTTGTAGATTTTGCCAATGAGCACGGAGTATCCATGAAATACGGAGATGATCTGGGTGCCGATGAGGAATCAGCCATCACCAAAAATTTTGACAAGCCGGTATTCATAACACATTACCCAATAGAAATAAAACCATTCTATCACAGGCCAGACCCAGAAAATCCCAAGGTAGTCCTTTGCCATGATATGCTTGCTCCTGAAGGTTACGGAGAGGTTATAGGTGGAGGAGAAAGGATATACAAGTTAGATGTGCTGCTTAAAAGACTTGAAGAGGAAAACCTCAATCCAGAGGATTACTACTGGTACGTGGACCTGAGAAAATACGGAAGTGTACCTCACGCGGGATTCGGACTTGGAGTGGACAGGCTCGTATGGTGGATTGCAGGCTTGGAGCATATAAAGTACGCAATTCCGTATCCGAGGACTATAAGGAGGGTTAAACCATAATCAATCTTCCAATTTATCTCGTATATATCCTCCTATGAGACCACCAATGATTCCCATCATAGGGTAAATTATAAAGACTAACCAGCTGTATTCTACAAATCGCATAATAACGATATCACTAATATAGAGAGAATAGCCATACAAAAAATAGGGAAATGCCTGATAAACTATTGCAAGAATATATCCTAAGAAGGAAGAGACAATGATCACCAAAAATATTTCCTGAAGAGACTCGATTAATATCCCAAGAAAAAGACCAATGACTATTGCATAAAAAACGTCTAACAAATAGGTATACGGATACGCTCCAACGGGCAAAACACAAATAACAGGGTACACAAGATAAAACGTTAGATAAGAGTATACGGGTGTAGTAAGTAAGACAAATAAAAGAATGCGAGAAAAAACATGTATTTTCTCAGCTATATCCATAGTACGACAGCTCCACTGCAGGCAAGTTCCACAGGTACCATGTTCTCACGTTGTACCTGTACTGTTCAGTATTATAATCACCTACAAAACCTCTAATATCCAAGGTTGTGTACCATGTAACATTATTGCATCCATATTTTTTGGATAGCCATCTTACCTGTGAGAGAATATAAGATTGCCAGATATGCGTAGTAAGATTATCAATAATTGATATGCGCTTATGACCACCAGGAGGCAAAAAAACCTTATTATTGAAGAAAAAATACACGTAGTTGTTCGCCTGATGCTTAACCGAACCATTTACTAAAAAAACATGCCATGTGATTTGTTCCACCGTAAATTTCATGTGCCCAGGATTAACAAGGGTGAATTTTATATTTGGTACATAAGAAGTATTATTAAAATACACGCGAAAACTGACGTTCTGAGGATTGCTATTAATTAAAACCGTTCTCGTTTTCTCCAAGTTAGCAAGGGAGTAACCTGAATACGCACCTGATACAAATAAGAAAATTGACAAAAAAATAAAAATATAGAAAATCAGCCTCAGGTTATTCATCTACAAATCATACCTCCACCGTTTTCTCAGTGGGCTCCTCTTCCATGAACTTCTCTGCAAAGTGGCACGCTACAAAGTGTCCCGGTGAAATCTCTTTAAGAGGTGGTTCTTTCTTGTCGCAAATGCCCTTCTGCGCATACGGGCACCTTGGCCAGAAACGACAGCCTTTTGGCAAGTTTATAGGGCTCGGTATTTCTCCCTTTATCTCAACCCTACCATGCTTGTGGTCCGGGTCAGGCACTGGAACCGCAGATATAAGAGCGCGGGTGTAGGGATGTACGTGGTTGAAAATAACCTCGTCGGTCTCTCCAATTTCTACAATCTTGCCAAGGTACATCACGGCAATACGATCAGACATGTACCTCGCAACCGCAATATCGTGGGTTATGAAGATGTATGGTATCTTGTACTTCTCTCTCAAATCAAGCATTAAATTCATAACACCGGCTCTTATAGATACATCCAGCATGGATACAGGCTCATCGGCAACTATGAACTTTGGTTTAAGAACCATAGCCCTTGCAATAGCAACTCTCTGTCTCTGACCTCCGCTCATCTGGTGAGGGTATCTTGAAAGGTACTCCTCGGCAGGTCTTAATCCTGCATCTTCCAGAGCTTTTATAACCATCTCAACTCTATCATCGTAGGTCTCACCGATACCGTGTATTATTAGGGGTTCCATGATAGTTTTCTGCACGGTAAACCTGGGATTCAGAGATTCATACGGATCCTGAAATATCATCTGCACGTGTCTACGATAGCTCTTGAGCTCTTTTCCAGATAGCTTTGCAATATCCTTTCCCTCGAAAAGCACAGAACCACTGGTAGGGACCTCGAGACGCGTTAACAGTCTGCCCGTTGTGGATTTACCGCATCCAGATTCACCCACCAAACCAATGACTTCTCCCTCGTGTAAGTCAAAGGATATACCATCCACTGCCTTCACGTACAGAGGCTCCCCAGAAAACTTGAACATACCCACATGCAAGTCGAAGTATTTTTTGAGATTTCTAACCTTCACAATAACCTTACCATCAGTATACCCTGCCATCTTACTCACCACCACTCAACTCGCCATATAGCTCTTCTGCGAAATGACACTTGGACAAATGCCCTGGAGATATCTCAACTACAGGTGGCTCCTTTTCAAGACATATATCTTTTGCATAAGGGCATCTTGGTGCAAACCTGCATCCCTTTGGAGGATTTGCCAAATCTGGAGGGCTTCCAGGTATTGACCTTAACCTCTTCTTTTCCCCCTTTATGCTTGGAAATGCCTTAAGCAAAGCCTCTGTGTAAGGATGTGCAGTCTCCTTGAATATCTCCCTCGCAGTTCCCTTTTCAACAAGATGACCTGCATACATAACTGCCATCTTTTCAGCCATCTCTGCAACCACGCTAACATCGTGTGTTATCAGTATCATTGCCACGTTCTCCCTTCTTTGAAGCTCAGAGATTTTACCCAGTATACGGTCCTGGGTAACCACATCCAGAGCCGTTGTCGGCTCATCTGCGATTATTAAATCAGGGCTAAGAGCAAGGGACATGGCAATCATGGCTCTCTGTTTCATACCACCACTGTACTCGTGAGGGTAATTATCTATACGATCCTTTGGTATGCCCACCAAATCAAACAGCATTTCTATTCTCTTTCTAACTTCCTCATCAGTGAGTTCCTCGTGTTGCAATATAGCTTCCTTTATTTGATCACCAACAGTGTACACAGGATTAAAAGCATTCATGGCACCCTGGAAAATCATAGAAATTCGTTTCCACCTGTAAGAGCGCATTTTTGGATTGTATTCATCAATTTTTCGGTATCCTTTGTATTGTTTGCTCGGGTACGTACCTATCTTTATCAAATCTGTGCCATCAAACACAACCTTGCTGTTGCTCTTCAAATAGGCGTTATCTGCAAGAAGCTGAGTAACAGCATAACCTGTTGTGGTCTTACCGCATCCTGATTCACCTACCAGGCCCATAGTTTCACCGCGTTTAAGAGTGAAGTTAACGTCGTCCACGGCGTAAACCCACCCGTTCCTGATTTTATAGTGTACCGAAAGGTTCTTTACAGTAAGCAAGTTGTCATCCATTTTTATCACCTCTTCCTCAAGCGCGGATTCACTATCTCGTCAAATGCCCTGCCAACCAGATAGAACGAAAGGCTAATCAAAGTTATAAACACACCAGGCATGACGAGCCATCCCCACGCGTTCGGATTTGTCTGCTGTGCGTACATCCTTAGATACTGAAGCATCATACCCCAGGATATTGAATTAGGATCTCCAAGTCCCAGGAAGGCAAGAGCCGCCTCCGAAAGAATCGCTCCGGCCACACCAAAGGTCATGTACAGGAAAGTCAATGGAAGCACGTTAGGGAAGATATGCACGGTTATCATTCTCGCATTGGATGCCCCAGCAACCCTGGCCGCATCCATGAATGGCCTGTTCTTCAAAGATAATGTTACAGCACGGATAACTCTTGCAATTCCTGCCCAACCCAACACTGATATGATCAATACGATGTTCCATATGTTAGGTCCTAAAACCGCAGCAAGCAAAAGCATAATGACAATACCAGGTAAAGTAAGGATAATATCTACTGTTCTCATAATGACTATGTCAATCCAACCACCGTAGAAACCAGAGATTATCCCTATGAAAGTACCCGCCAGCACAGAAATAATTGCAGCGGTAAGACCTACAAGAAGCGATGTCCTTGCGCCGTAAACAAGCCAAGTCCAGATATCATGACCCTCGTAATCAGTTCCAAACAGGTAGAAATTACCAGAATAGCGCCCATGTCCAAATGGTGGAATGACCACAGTAGGGATACGAGAGCCACCAGACGCCTGGAGATATAAAGTATTCTGTTTTGTAACCACACCTATATATGTACCAGTTTGGCCAGACATTGGGAAAACTGTACCAAGATAAACAGCAGGAGTTGCTGCACCACCCAAAACCATAAACGACTTGTTCAAACCAATTCCTCTTGCACCACCCATCAATTCGGTTCTAAACTGTTCACTAATCTCATATATAGATCCCTGTTTAGTACTAACATAATACGATCTAGCTCCCTGGTCATACTGAGATACGTAATTTATATCACCTTTCAGCACCAAATATGAAGTGCGATTATCCATTACCACTCCCGTAGATGGATCCAATTTTGCAACGAAGCTCCCCACATTCGTTGTCCCGTAAATCATGGTAAATTCTCTTATAGTTCCATGCAAACCAATAACATTCAACGCATGAATACGCGGATCCATGGGATTTAGGGAAATAGTATTGTTCCATGCCAAAGTTCCATTGTTAGCAAATATACCCAGAGCATAATTGTTCTTGCAAAGTATTACCACTACATCCCTACTCCTTTTTATACCCTGTCCTGCCTGTGCATAAACCAAGCTAACGCTATGGCTCCCTGCTAACTGCTCACCTGCTGCATTTAAAGAATATTTCCAGTCCAATTGCTTACCTGCGATTCCATCCACATACTTTATATTTTCCTCGCCGCCCGTTGATTTATATTTCAGCAAAATGTTATACTTTTCAATTGCACTCTTTGTAGGCACTATAACCCATGTATGATGATTTGCAGTATCAAACCTGATTTGGGGATTAGCCTCAATAGTAGAATTCACTGTAAAGTTATATACAAAGTGCAAACCAGGAGCAACAACATAAGGAAGCCCCCCCATATTGGCAACAAGATACTCCCACATAAATATTGTAACATTGTGCCCACCTGCAAGAGCTATAGCCACCAATGCATGAGTATTGGAAGTTACAGTAACGTTGTAATCCCACACATTAGAGAAATACTGAACATGATATGGTAAGCGAACCACAGTGGGATTCTTTAAGAAATTGTCAAGTACCACATCTTCTAAATTTCTGTAAAAATGAACAGAATACATGTACATAGAGTTGTTAGTGATACCAATAATCTTTGTATTTTCCTTTAGATATACCATATCTTTCATCCCCACAGGTATGTCCCTGCTTATAGGATTATTCAATCTAAGTAATGTAGTATTGGAGAAATCCCTAGGGTAGAAATATGATTTCCCTGACGAGGAATAGAGCAACACGCCAGCAATCATAGAATTCTTACCATAGGATGTCCTCGGAGTAAGCACGGATACAGGAGAATGCCAATTTCCTTGTGTCGGTATTGTCTTAGTAGAATTATCTATCTCAAACAAATCACCAGCAGGAGCCAAATAGGTTGGGGAATAGGTAAATGGAATTACCGGTGCAAATATTGCAATAATAATAAAAAAAGTGATTATTGCCAAACCGACCACTCCTAACTTACTCTGTTTAAACAGACTCCAATTGGTTTTTATAGCCCTTTCCATACTACGTTTCATTTCATCCCATCTAACAGATTTCATATTAATTCACCTCCTTACTGAATCCTCACTCTTGGATCGAGTACACCATACAGTAAGTCAGCCACAAAGTTTCCAATCAATACCAGCAGCGTGATTATGTAAAGTGTTGCATATACAATGGGCAAATCCAGCTGCATCAAAGCAGTAATATAGAGCAAACCAACACCAGGATACGTGAACACCTGTTCGGTAATAACGCCACCGGCCACCGTAAACGCAAGTGCTATCACAAAAGATGTAACCAATGGCAGTAACGCGTTTCTGGCTGCATGTTTATAAAGCACCCTTTTCTCAGGAAGTCCCTTTGCCTTTGCAGTAACTATGTACTCTTCACCCATCACATCAAGCATGCTTGTTCTCATCAATAGCGTGGTTCCTGCAAGACTTACAAGCAACAGTACAGTCAAAGGCATAATAAGTGCTTTCACAAAAGCTATGGAAAAGTACCCATACTGCATCCATGCATTAGCACGTAACGGGAACCACCCTAACTCAAAAGCGAATACATATATGAAAATCAAACCCAACCAGAATGTAGGCATATTGTAGAATATCAGGCTCGTAACAATAGTCCCGGAATCCAGCCAACTTCCTCTTTTCCAAGCAACAATTGCTCCTAAGAAATACCCAATAAGATACGCCAATATAGTAGCCAAACCAAACAAAATGAGGGTGTTCCACAAACGCCCGTACACGTAGGAATGTGTTACATCATCATAACCGCCAAACAGCAAATAATTTACCGATTGACCAGTCATAAAAGAGCGACCAAAATTGAACGTGAACATATTAGTCATATAAATAAGATACCTCTGCCAAACGGATTTATCATAACCCATCTCCTTAATCATAGCCTCCTTCTGCTGAGGAGTAAGACCAGGAGATTGCATTAAAAGCTGATAAGGCTTTGCGGGCAAAGCCTCAAGAAGCGCAAATATTATAGTCATAATCACAATGAGCGTTATTACCAGTTGTATTGTTCTTTTAATGACATACGCACCTAACGGACCCATAATTTATTCACCTCCAAACACCACCACGAGAACAAAAATATTAAAAAAATAAAGAGAAGAATTTATAGTTCTTCACCTCCCTCTTCTTCCTCGGGAGTCTCTTCTTCCTCAGGAGTCTCTTCTTCCTCTTCAGATTCCTCTTCTTCCACTGGCTCTTCCTTAGGGACACTGGTTCCACTGCCGCCCTTCTTTGCAAGCATTGCACCCATCACAATTATGATGAGTATCAGTATTATTGAGAGTATCAACCACATGTCAACGCCACCGACAACTACAGCTCCACCACCAGGATTGCTAGGTGCCGTGCCTGGTGCACTGGATGCGGCATTAACTTCTACGGTCTGTGTCGTAGTTGCACCACCGCTAGCCACCGCAGTAACGGTTATATTGTGCATACCACTCTTGAGATCGGTAGAATATGTCCACTTGTACTTATGGAAGAGTTTACCCATGTATACTACATCGCCAACCTTTGTCAAAGTTGCACTTGCAGGGGTGCTTCCATCAACGCTTACCTGAACACTGACATTACCTGTAGAATAAACATACCCACTTATGTTATTCTTACCAGCAAATACATTTGCATTATTGACCAAGCCAATAGACAGTATCGGTGGGTATCCCTTCACAATCACTGTACCCGTTGTAGCAGACACAGGACTGTATCCACTCTTAAGACCAGTCACAGTCACAGAAACAGAGAACACATTTGTTGACACCATTGAAGGATCTATTGTAGATGTATCCAGCACAAAGGTTGCATGGCCATTGGCGGCAGTCTCACCGGCAGTGGTTGCATTCCCCATAGTAGGTGCTGCAGATACAGAGACACCAGATACAGGAGCCCCACTGGAATCTGTCACATAGACATCAAACGCAACCTTGTCTCCGAGTGTTGCACCATTTACAAGCGGAGTTACGGTCATGAATATGTATGGCGGCAACACTGCAATCTGTGTTCCCTCCAGCACAGAGTAAGTAGTAGAATCACCCTTTGCCTTCACATAGACAGTCAGTTCAGAAGCAGAAGAAATCGCAGGCGCAGTAGGAGTCATAGTAGCCACACCATTCTTATCGGTAGTTCCTGTAACAGCAGGGAACTTGGCCTTGCTCTTTATAGCGTTGTTATATGCACTAACCACCACATTAGGTACAGGGGTATTATTCTGATCAAAGACAGTTGCCGTAACAGAGAACTGATGTCCTGGGGTGACCATCGGATCAATATTCACATTCTCAACCAGTATCTTCATTGCCCTGTGGAAGCCAATCTGAGTCTGGAAGCCCTGGTTCCCATACATGACAAATGCATTTACTGCAGGATTGGTAACATAGTATGTAATTCCTCCTGTTACTACATACAGACTCTCCACAAGATCCCTGTAAGAACTCTGATCCCTTGTAATCACGAAGTTCCCGGTACCGTTAACAACCTTCATTGGCTCCATATCCATACCATAGAACCACTTTATGTACTGATATGTAGTCTCTTTATTTGGAACACCCCAAGCTGCCGTGGCGTTAAAGCCCCAATCGAGCCAATTCACAGTAGTCTTTGTATTATCAGCAACACCATTCCACTCACCAGGCAATCCAAGAGAGGTATCACTGTAATTTGCATACACGTTTATACCCACATACTCCCACGCAGTATCAAACGCAGGACCAGATGCAAGATCCCCGAGTGCTCCGTCAGGGGAGTCTGCAAGGACCGTACCGATTGTTTGGGTGCCAATTGGATGCTGATTAGTCTGGTTATAGAGCTCCACGGTGTAATTAATGTTGTCTGCACCAACCATGAAAGGATCTGCGGATATATGACCTCCATAAAGAGGTACACCCACACTACCATTCCAGTAGAGAATATCAGCTGCATCATCTATAGAGTGTATAGATGGTATGTGGAATTTCACAATTACCACTTTTGTTGAAAGACCCTTGTTAAATGTCAAATGCACATGAGCAATACCATTGGAATCAGTAGTAACGTTTGCAGGAGCATCGGCAAGATAAGTCGCATTTGAGTAACTAATATCCACTACAGTATCGTTTAGTGCTGAACCATCTACACCAATAGCCTTAATGGTTATGTCCGTGGACAAGCTCGTAGCATTCACTGTCCAATTTGTAGCAGAAGTGACACGCACAATGTCCCATATGCTAGGATTAGTATTGTAGGTTATTAACTGCAGAACAGGAGTGTTGCTGTGCGCATATCCTGGCTTAGAGATAGTAAACACCAGCTTACCAATAGTATGCATGTTGACAAAGAGCTTATTCATATCCTCCGCAGATGGCGCAGTATATGTGAAGGTTATATCCCCGTTTGCATCAGTGGTGCCTGTGTATTTATCCAAAGTACCATAACCAACCAGATTCTTATCCACAGAAACAGTCACACCACTGACATTTTTACCATCCTGATCAACCACATGGACAGTTACCTTCGTCTGCGCGCCTGGAGATAAAGATAGCTTATCAGCAGTCACTGTTGCAGAAAGTACATGCATGACTTTGTTCACAACCTCAATTGTAGCCGTCTTGTTAACCACAGGATAGCCATTAGCACTCACCGATACTTTAACCTGCGCAAATCCAGTATTTACTCCTTTGAACTTAAAGGTATACACCCCATTTGCATTGGTGGTGCCTCCGCTTTGCATCAAAGTCAAAAGTGTTGTATTGGAAGACTTAAGGGTTACCTTAGCACCCTTGAGAGGAATTCCATTGCTATCCATAACATACACACTACCTGTCCCGTTACCATTTACCAGAACTCTGCCGGGCACATTAAGAGAAACACCCATCGACTTCTCACCAGGTGTTGGGGGTGCTACGCCACCGCCACCAATAGATCCCTTATGAAGCTCAGCCAAAGAGAAACCGTTGAAGACGGAGCCTTGCCACTCAACCCATCCAGACCAGGACTTGCGGGTTGCTTCTATATTGAGCCTATAATACAGAACATTAACCACCGTTGCCTTTGCAATGATATCCTGCGCCCACTTTGTATACTTGATCTGCTTTGTGGTATTAAAGGTAGTGGCCGCCTTGTTTATAACCTTGGAAAACAAAGTTGCATAGTCCTGAGACATCTTATCCGCACGAGTGTTTTTGACACCACCAGCATTCACGTAAAATGGATTAGGACTGCTAGCGTTCCACCAGCCCCATGTATTCTGCATGGAATGCGGACCAAATATATCCTGAACGTTTCCTATTGCATCAGTACCGAGAGACCAGCCAAGCTCCAGCATGATATAGTTGTAGGACTGCATATATGCAACCAAGGTATCAAAGTCCACAGGCTTTGCCTGAATATTGACCCCAATGCTTCTCAGATTGGATGCAATACCCTGCCCAACCTTGATTCTCACAGGATCATAATCTGCAGGAGGTGTAAACAGCGTTATTGGAGGCATCGGAGAACCATCAGGCAAATCCCTCCAACCATCGCCATTGACATCCACAAATTTCTCACCCCATGCAGGATTCTGCTCTATGAATCCGTTATCCGCCTGGACCAATTGGCCATCCAGAATCTTCTTTGCAGTAGACAAACTGTAAGGATAGTGCTGCACAGAAGCGTTGTACCAAGCACTAAGGAAGGGGGGCTCCACAGAGTCTCCAGCCCTACCAAAGCCACCAAGGTACCTCTGCACAGCAGTCTGCTTATCAATAACATGAGATACCGCATGCCTGAACGCTATGTAATTAGCAGGGTACTGCTTCTCGTTAAACGCAAGGTAGAAATAACCATTATCTGCCATATAGTGAAGCTTGATGTTCGGATCCTGCTTCAAAATTGGAACCTTCCCCGGCTGAATGGACCAAGCAATATAGTCCACGTCACCAGTTTGCAGAGCTAATACCGCCGTATCCAAATTAGAGTATATCTTGAAATCCATCTCTGTAACGTTCTTGCTCCAGAGTGGATAACCATCAGGAGTCTTGAAATTCTTACCCCAATATCCCTGATAGGGTTTCTCTATTCTGTATGAATCTTTAACACCACCAGCATACATCCAGGGACCAGTTCCTATGGTTGCTTTAGGATCGGTATTCCAAGAAGTATCAAGTATTCCATTAGTATACCCATGCGAATCAACAGACACCGCACTGCCATCAGGACTGACCAAGTGGTTCTTCCATATGTGCTCAGGTATTATTGGAATACCCAGCGTTCCCAAGAAGAAGTAGTTGTACGGCTGCCTTGCAACTATCTTAACCGTGTACTTGTTTATGTATATTACATGGTTCTTTATTTCAGAATAGCTAACGACACCGTCATTATTATCATCGAAAGGCACCGTGAAAGAAGTACCTGAAACAGTAGTTCCCTGCCTTTCGGCGCAGTACGAGAATATCACATCATTTGCCGTAAGTGGCTGACCATCCTGGAAAGTCACGTTTTCCCTCAGATGTATAATCACGGTGTAGTTATTTGGATAAAACTGATAGCTCTTCGCAAGCAAGGGATACGCCTTCCCGTCGTAATCCATACCTATCAAGCTTTCAAAATTCCAGCCAATGACATTACTTTTCCACACAGTATTACTGGTCAAGTCAAAGTAGTTGAAATTTGGCATATCTTGCTGCATTGCAATTTTTAAAACCCCACCAGCCTTTGTTGTTGGCTGAGGAGCCATTGCATGCGTCATCGCTGAAAAGCCACTGATAATCACTGCTAATAGCACTATACTTACTAACATAATTCTCTTCCAATTCCTTCTGTTCATATTCCATATCCTCCTTTTCTCTTTTTAGGCATTCCTCCTATTGGCGTATAGGGGAACGCCGTATCGAGCCGCTTATACAAATCTTCCTATTTAAATTTTTTGAATTGCACCCATAATTTTGACACCAATCAAATAATTGAAGTTCGCTTATTGCCGTATGCTAAAAACTATTGATCCTGTATAAACAACGAAAAGGACAATACGAAAAGATTAACAATAAGAAATACAGCCAAAAACAGCAATTTAGCGCACATACCAAGTAAGAAGATATAAACCCCTTGCTTCCAAAACAAAAAAACTATAAAGCGGGCCCGCCGGGATTCGAACCCGGGTCAGAGGCTCCGGAGGCCCCGAGGATATCCAGACTACCCCACGGGCCCCTTACTTTTTCTTAAATTCCGTGTATCCACACTTGCCACAGGAATATCGATCCCCGTGGTCTGCCATGAACACACCTGGGCCACATTTTGGGCAAAATCTCCTCTTTCTAACAACCTGATTGTTCTTAACCTCATACAACTCTCTCTTCTCCATAGTTATTCCTCCTCTTTCTTCTCTATGAGCTTGTTACGCAGGAGTATATAATCGGGCTCTATTTTTTTAGCATTCTCAACACTATCATATATCTTGGCATAACCGCTTGTCTCATTAGCACCAAATGGTGTGTGCATATAATCCAAAATTACCCTGTTTTTTTCAGCACTTAAATTTGCCGCAATTAAGTTCCTAACATCCTCTCTGGACGGAGTCTTTGATTTAGGATGGCTAACCACGAACTTTACCTCAAGCCTATGCAGTAGCGGGTTCTCTTTCTTATCCACTATTTTTATTTCCATAGCTCATACCTCCATATTCCTCACTATTTCCAACGCAGATTTTTTATCATCATCCGTTACTTTAAGCAGAACTAAACCCGTATCGGGCATCCCATATATAACAATACCGCCTACAGGCGCATAAATCACCGCAGGGATGACGCCCAAATCTTCTTCACCATCTACCTCCAAGCGAACGTTTCCATCATGATTAATGGCATCTTTTATACGCTTAGCAAACTCAGGTGTGATTGTTCCTGGAGGATTTCTAACACAATAAACAATATCTCCAAAATTTTTTATCTCTTCTAATTCTATATTCTCTCTCTTGGTTTTATAATCAACAACAGCCACTTTTGGAGAAAAACCATGCTTTAAAAGGGTGTAAGTGACCACATCACCAACGGAAATTAAAATTCCGTTCTCAGTTTTTAACACTTTGGATAACTCGCATTCTCTCAATAACCTACCGTGTACCCTTTGGAGTTCAGCCCTTAAACTTTCAGGGAGCCTTAGTACCTTATCGAACTCGAAGAGCGTATTCCCCATTTTCAGCCCCCATCTCCTTTGCAATCTGAGACATTTCACTATTTAATATGTACACGTACCCATGCCACTCGGTAGATGTCTCACCGCCACAATATGGGCATGTTAATTCGGTGGTTATTCTCCTGCAAACTTTACATGCTCTAAGCTCACTCATTTTTTACCACCCTTATTTTTTTCATCAGCTTTATTTTCTTCGGTTTCAAACCATTTCAGGTTCCCAAGTCCCGACTGCCTCATGGTCAAACCTATCTTGCTATGCCGGGGATTCGCATCATTTATGCTCAAAGCTACAATTCTCACTATCGCCTTGTCACCATTCCTCAAAATTCTCTTTGACTCTTTACCGATAAGCCTTTTACCTTCAACATCCACATCTATAATATCATCCATAACCTGACTTATGTGCAGCAGTCCGTCCAACGGACCTATTCTAAGAAACGCACCAAACTTAAGAACATCTACCACTGAACCCAAAACCACTTCCTGAATCTCAGGATGATAAGCCAGAGCCTTGAACCTGACCTTTTGATATACCGCCCCATCTCCAGGTACAATTACCCCATCACCTACTCTTTTCAAATCCATAAGTAGAACTATAACATATTTTCTCTCACTCGCATCCTTAACCTCCTCACGCGAGAATGAATAAACGCTACCCTCTATTTTATCAACTGCAAGTTGCCAAACAATATCATCAACGTCCTCGCCTAACATTGGGGGCGGTATGCGGATTACCTCCTCTCGTTCCACTATCAAATACATGGGTGGGCGTAAGTTTACAGTGTTTATAAATTTTCCCATTTGCTCCGCTGGTGATTATCTTAAAACCCTTTCATCAGACTCACCTTTTCCCACGATGCTCAACAATTTCTCCATTGACTATTCGATATGCAAGAATCACGCCTTTTACCTCTGTAATGTACGCAACATTTTTACCCCTGGACACAAACCATCTTTTTCCATGCTTTGAATACGGAAACTTGAACATTATTTCACGTGGTATCTCTCTCCTGCTAACCTCCACCATGTTTGAGCAGGCATGGCATACTCCATTTTTGAGCTCATCTTTCCCTACGATTCTACCACAAATTTTACAGAATGAAGAATGCTCTTCACAGTACTCTCTACCACTTAACTCGGAGATAAATACATGCTGCTCGCACAGGGGCACATTACATATCGTGCAATGATGAGTATGCTCATCGCATAGGGGTGCATCGCAAACGGAACAATGATTAGTATGCTCTTCGCATAAAGGCGCGTTGCATACAGAGCAGCGATTTATCTCATCACTCGCTAAAGCAACACCGCATGTCTTGCACCGTACTTCTGGAATTACCCACTTACCTCCATAGCTCTTTTCTAAATGCTCCTTGCAGTACCATTTTCCATCAAGCTCCACTGCACAGTTTTCGCAAACGTTTTTGCCGCATATGGCACATTTGTGTATATGTTCAGGGCATACATTAGAACCGCAAACATCGCAAACTCTAACATGCATAGGGCCTATAGTTGAACCGCAAACGGAGCAATGATAAGTATGCTCTTCGCACAATGGCGCATTGCAAACTGAGCACCTGTTCACGTGGTCAGGACACATTTCATTACTGCAAAATTTGCATTTGGTAGCATGCTCTGAGCAAATGGGCTCGTGACAAGTGGAGCAGTAGTGAGCGTGTTCATCACATAACGGAGCATGGCAAACTTTGCATTCTTTTGCATGAATCATAGGTTTTCCACATTCCTTGCACTCCTTCAGGCAACTCTCACAGGATATGCCATCAACTGTGAGATAGAACTCCATTGCACTTTTTCCACAACCCTCACACCTTAAATCATGCTCACCGGTAAGTGTGTCAAACTTCCAGGTAAGCTCTTTCTCTGCAAATTCATTTCTGAGCCGAGAATGGTGAATCTCTACAGGCGCGTGTATCTCTAAAAGGGCAACAGGCTCTATTTTAACAACAAGCTCCGGTAACTCAGCATTTTCCCGCCTCTCAATCTCAGCCTTTATCCTCTCAACCTCTTCGTATTTCTCCTCCCGCATGTTCTCTTCAAGAACCCTTTTAAGATGCAATATAACATCTCGTCTCTCTTTTTCGAGCTCCCTGTGAAATTTTGCCTCTTCTTTCTCTCCCCTTTCCCTGATTTCTTCTATTATTTCAGCAGGTATCTTGAACTCAGATTTTTCCTTTGAACTTTCAAACTCGGCTCCTTTCAAAATCTCAGGGTTCATTTTACCATCTGGACCCCATAAGTACTCTCTCAATTCCGTTTTGGATTCCTTGCCAATGTATCTCACCTGTATGGCAAAAGAGTGAAAAACACGGTCCCGCTCGAAGACATCATCCACGAGAGTGGCATTTCTAAAATCTGGCTTTTTTCTCTTGATTTTAACAGAAGAAAAGGAGTCCAAGTTAAACACCTCCAATACCAAGGTTGAACTGAGAAAATATGGAATCGTTTATCTCCATGCTCCTTTCGTACCTGCTCCTTATCTTTTCAAGGTCATCACCTAGCATATCAAGCCGGGTAGCCATCTCCGCCCTGTCCCTTGATTTCATTATAATATCAGCTATTATACTTTCAAAATTTCTCTCAAGGGAGCCAAGTATGGCATCTACCTCGCCAACCACACTCCTGAACAGATTTATCTTCTTGTCTAAAATCCGAAGTATGTGCTCTTCTATAGTATCCTCGTAAGCTAAATTCACAACATAAACGTCGCGCACCTGGCCAATCCTGTGTATCCGACCAATCCTCTGCTCAACCCTCATGGGATTCCACGGGAGGTCAAAATTAATCATAACGTTTTCAAATTGGAGGTTAAGACCCTCACCGCCAGAATCGGTGGCTATTAAAAAGCCTCTTTTCTTTTTGAATTCTTCAATAGTCCTGCTTTTTTCTTCCCTGCTCATGCCCCCATGATAAGTCAGAACATGATACCCATAATCCTGCAAAAAGTCATCAATCTCGTGCATGGTCTCAAGATAAGTGGTAAAAATCACCCCGCCTTCAACGCTCTCGGCTACCTTCTTGAGAAGCTCTAATTTGGTAAATGGAGAGTCCATGGCTGCCCTGTATATTTTAAGCAAAGCCTCTCGCCCATAGAGATTTTCTTCTCGTTTCAGGGCTTTCCATGCCATCTTCGCAACTGTTCTTGGAGAAGATGTGGCCGCTTTAGCATAAGAAATAACCCGCAGTTTGTTCTCCTCGCTTCGCAAAAAATCCAGTATTAAATCATAAAGATCACGCTCTTTTCCTTCCATCCGGGCAACATGAGTCTTTACAACCCTCTCGGTGAAATCCACAAAAACGTCTCTTCTCCTATTTCTTACCATAATCTCCGATAGCTTTCTTCTGAGCTCTTCCTGATTCTTTATGCTTTGCCCCTTCTTATCAGAGAAGTACAACGATTCAAACTCTCGGTAAGTTCCAAATATTCCCGGCCGAAGAAGGTCTCCAAGATAGTATATTTCCTTCAGAGAATTGCTAACAGGCGTGGCCGTCAATAGAAGCATGAATTTAGAGTTTAGTTCGCGCAAAAGCCTGTAATTCTGAGTTTTAGGATTTCTAACATGATGCGCTTCATCAACCACCACCATATCCCATGACCTGCCAACAACGCTGTTCCTGTACCTTTCTCTTTTGGCCAGATGAATGGAAGCTACCACAAAGCGCTCCATAAATTCCTCGGGAGAAGTGGCTATCGTGAAATTCATGTTAAACTTTTCTTCAAGTTCAGTTTTCCACTGCTGTACAAGAGATGCTGGAGCAAGAATGAGCGCACTGCTAACCTCATCCCTAAGTATTTTTTCTTTCAAAATCAATCCCGCTTCGATGGTTTTTCCAAGCCCCACTTCGTCCCCAAGTATGGCCCTGCAGTCCATGTCGTATATTACCTTCTTTGCCACCTCAATCTGATGCGACATCGGTTTTATAGGCACACTATTTATAACCAAAAGCTCCTCGTGTATCCTCCTCCTTGCCTTGTTTAATGCAGCAATATATCCTTCCAAAGTTCCGGATAAAGTCTCTGGAAAATCCTCAACTACGAGCTTCACGGTGAGGGATTGGAGCAGCGTATTTTAGAGTTGCGATTTCTCATATTATAAACAACAACAGCTAAAAAGTGCGGGGGCTGGGATTTGAACCCAGGAACCCCTACGGGACTGGCCCCTCAACCGTACCGGTTTTCTCTGGATTATGCGTCTGTGAAGGCGGATTTTACTGTATGGCTAAGCAAGAGAGTCACATCCGAAAAATACGTAAAGGCCATTATAAGCACTCTTGATAGATTTGTTGGAACTAAAATCATTAGTGACCTCCATGAACTATGGGAAATAAGAGAAAAAGCAACCGGCAAGAAGTATATAGTTCTTGCACTCCGAAATCTACTGAACTATTATGAGGAATTTGATCTCATAGACCCAGGAACCTTGGCAAAATATCGAAGGATACTGAAAGTCGTTCGCTCTAACGTGGATAATTACATCCCTTCCAATGAAGAGGTGATAAAAGCATACAACGAGATTAATGACGAAAGATACCGCACCGTGTTTTTGCTTCTTGCGGTGTCTGGATTAAGAGTTATTGAGGGAGTGCACCTGATAAATAATTTTGATAGATCAAGAGCTCACATCGCGGATAACTTTGTTCGTTTACCAATATTCTCTTCGAGGGGTACCAAGCGTTCTTACTATGCATACATGCCTTTGAATATCTTTGAAGTTATGAAGAGATATGAGATAACTGACAGGGGCGTAACCAATTATTTCGCAAGGCGTACACTCTCACCCAAGTACTTGCGCAAGTGGAACTACAACTTCCTTATTATGCACAACGTGCCGGAGAGTGTGGCAGATTTCATACAGGGTCGCAGTCCAGTGAGCATCGGTTCCATGCACTACCTCGCGAAGGTGAAGCAGGCGGATTACTGGTACCCACAGGTGGTAGGTGAGATAGTAAAGGTGTTTGAACCATAATTTGGGGCCATGACCGTCAGAGAAACAGGATTTTATGTTGTCATATTGTGAATAGACAGTAAAAAGCAATAGTGTCCAATTATTTAGAGACACATTTATATACCATCTTTGACAGGGAAGCAAAGGGTAATTCATGTCTATCCTCTAAACTTTAGAGAATATCTTCAATTCACAAACAACGAAATCACGCCTGCGGATGCACATCTTTATCCCAAATTAGCGGAAGAGTACGCCACAATGGGTGGGTTACCAGAATATGTAAAAACAAAGGATTTGAATTATCTCCAATACCTTCTAGGCACCATCATATACAGAGATATTGCAGGGACCCATGGGATAAGAAACGTTGAAAATCTCGCGGATACTTTGGCATGCTTGGCGCAGAGTGTGGGCACACCTGCGAGCCTGAGAAAAATTGCCAGATGCGTTGGAATATCCAAAGATGATGTGAGCGATATACTGTATTTCTTCAAGGAGGCTAATTTGATATACGACGTGGAGAGAGAAGGAAAACTATCTGAGAGAAAGGTATCCCCAAGAAAAATATACCTCGAGGATACTGGGTTTTTCACGGTAATAGTGGACAAAATAAATTTGGGGGCAATTGTGGAGAATCTGGTGTATTTAAAGCTAAAGCAGCAAGGAGAGGTGCGGTATCATCGCACATCAGGGCTCGAAGTGGATTTTGTTCGTGGTAATATGGCATGGGAGTCAAAATACAAAGACAACATCGCCGAGGAGGACTTGAAGAATCTGAGAAATTTGAGAGGTTATTCTAAAGCGGTGATAACAAGAACAAAAGAGGGAGACATGAACGGAGTGACATTGATCCCGCTGTGGAGGTTTCTGTTGCAATAATTGCAATTCAATGGAAATCCGAAATCATACTGCAAAAAGGTTAAGTAGTACAGTTTCATATCATTATTGTACCATGGATAATACAATAAAGACAATCCTGTATTCGTGGAAGGACAAAAAGATTCCCGAAATAATCCCAAGAGAGGTGGAGCTAGAGGGATACCTGAAAATGACTCCTCGCAAGATAGTGGCAATTACGGGATTTAGAAGAGTTGGAAAAACGTACATTCTCTATTCTCTAATAAAAAAGTTGCTTAAGGAGTACAGCCGGGAGGAAGTGATTTACATCAACTTTGATGATGAGAGAATACCGGAGAGCACGGAATTCTTGACTAATTTGGTTCCTGCAATAAAAGAGACATTTTCGGAGCCGAGATATCTTTTGCTGGACGAGATTCAGAACATGCCCCACTGGAGCAAGTGGTTGAGGAGAATATACGATAACGAAAGCGTCAATATATTCATCACTGGCTCATCGTCCAAGGTTTCCAGCAGAGAGCTACCCACGGAATTGCGGGGTAGAAGCCTCGAAATTAAGGTACATCCCCTTTCTTTTACCGAGTTTTTGAGATTTAAGAACATTAATGTTAATTATAAGGATGCGGAGTATTCAGAGAGCACCCGGACCGTGATTTTAAGGGCTCTCAATGAGTACCTTACCTATGGAGGTATGCCGGAAGTGGTTTTAGCGGATGAGAGCAAAAAGTTTGAGATCCTGCAGGATTACTTCAGAACGGTTCTGAGCAGGGATATAATCGAGAGATTCAATGTTGGTAACGAGGAAGGAATCAAAGCTCTTTTAAAGTTACTATTGAACTCCACGAATTACTCTATAAGTAAGCTGTACAACACCCTGAAGAGCATGGGATACCACATCGGAAAGACCACTGTATTGAACTATCTGGGCTACATCGAAAGCTCTTATTTTATACATAGTATCCCCATATTCTCTTACAAAATCAAGGACCAGATGCAGTATCCTCGGAAGGTTTACATCATAGACAACGGGTTCATATCCAGCATATCCACTAAATTCTCAAAGGATATGGGCAGACTTTACGAGAATATGGTCGCTGTGGAGCTTCTCAGAAGAGGTTCGAAAGATAATTTTGATGTGTTCTACTGGAAAGATCAGAGAGGAAAAGAAGTTGATTTTGTCATTAGAAATGATTTGAAAATAGAGCAGCTAATCCAAGTTTCCTACGATGTGTCGGACTACGATACCAAAAAAAGAGAGGTTACTGCGCTAATCAAAGCAAGTGATGCGCTGAACTGCGAGAATCTTTTGGTTATTAACTCTTCCTACGATGCTGTTGAGGAAATAAAAGGCAAAAAGATAGTTTTTGTTCCTCTGTGGAAATGGCTGCTTGGCATGTGAAGACCCTTTGACATGCATCTGTTTGATAAATTACGCAGCTGCGTAATTACCTGATTTTTCTGATTCCGCAGGTGCGGAATGACTCTGGCGTGGAGTTCTACCATACCTATAACATCAATAGACTGTTTCAGCCCATCGGCTTTACAAATCTAAAGATTCCACACTACCCACTGCTTACTTACTGGTACGACAAATTTGACATGGGGGACATAGAAAACGCCAGAGAACGGAATGCGACACTTCTTGAGAGCATTTTAAATGACACGGGAGAGAGCACGAATGGGATAAAAGGAAGCATTTTACAGCAATCTCACGACCATCCAACCATCGAGGAACTTATGCACAGGGACAAGTGGTTCCGGGACCTTTGTGAAGGAAGGTGGGCACGGTACGGATACCCGAGCCGCAGTGAGGCCGAACTTGCTTGTGTGCGAGAACTCGTGTACCAGGGTTTCACGGACGCAGAGATCAACGAAGTGATGATGCGCTGCGGAATAGGAAAATGGCCCACGGCGGGCAATAGATACCGGGAACTGACAATAATGAAGGCAAGGGAGTGGGTAGCCAGCAGGAGGTGGTGAAACATGGCCAAAAAGCAGAAGAAAAAGGATTACAAGGAAGTGACGTTCATTGACACAGAGGACAGGATATACCTGGCGGTCAAAGGAGCACAGGGTTACTATTTCGCGTACTATGACCCAGAAAGCGAAGAGATAAAACTGACCGAGGAAGTAACAGTTGATGGGGAGAAATACCGGCCCTTAGTGCCAAAACTCGACAAGAAGGGGCACCGGTTACCCTTGGAGTATCCCACTACCAACATAGTTAACGCGGAGCATATAGAAACGCCAGAATTATTCGCGAGAATAAAGGAGCACCTGAGAAAATATGTGGATCTGCCCGAGAATGACCTTGAGCTTGTAGTGTTCTTTATACTTTTTACGTGGTTTTACAGAAAATCGAACACGGTTGCGTATCTGCGGTTCTTAGGAGACAGTGGGAAAGGCAAATCGCGGATGCTCACGGTTACAGGAGATTTGTGCTTTTATCCCCTGATGTTGGCAGGCACGGCAACTCGCAGTGCGATTATGAGAGTGCAGGAGATTGCAAAGGGAACTTTAGTGCTCGACGAGGCCGATTTCAAAGGTGATAAAGAAAATGATCTTGTGAAATTCGTAAACGCAGGCTTCGAAAGGAGAAAAGTGGCTATAATGAGCAACCGGAATGACCCATCGAAAATCGAGGCTTTTGACCCGTTCTCACCGAAGATATTTGCCATGCGAGAGCCATTCAGGGACGCTGCAACAGAAGGGAGAATTCTGTCTATCTCTCCGTACGAGACAAACCGTAGGGACATTCCGCCGGTGCTGCCAACTACATATTTCGAAGAGACAGAGAGGCTTAGGGATATGATAGCAGCATGGTGTTTGAGAAACTGGAAAAGAGTTGATGACGAGAAAATCGAGCTGGTTCAGCAGCTGCCTGTGGAGCCAAGACTCAAACAACTGGCCGCTCCGCTTTCTATCATTCTTCCACTTTTCGGGGACGGCATCATGCAGAACTCCTTTGTTAAATGGCTCTTAGATAGGCAGAAAAAAATTGCCGAGCAACGAGCAAACAGTGCTGAGGGCCAGATATTCAATGCAATAGTGGACATTGCGCAGGGAATAATCCACGGCAAGGATTTGCCAGAGAAATTCAAGAAATATATCACCTATGCGTATTACGAAGACACCGAAGGCGAGGGAAAGATTGTTGCGATTACCGCGGGCATGTTAGCGGATATAACGGGTATGAGCAATGCGAGAATTGGAAGGCTCATGCAAGAGCTCGGATTCCACACGAAAAGGAGAACGATAACCATAGGGGACTCAAAGGTGCGTGGTAGATACATCTATCTTACGGATACGCGGAGATGGGTTGAAGGATGGAGGAAATACAGAACAAATGAGTCTATAATGGAAATTCCCGATATTGTAAAGGATCCGGAAATTGACTACGAATCTGTGCTTGATTTACTACCAGAGCCCACGGAAATAGAACTGGAGATTTTAATCAATGAGCTATGCAAAGAGGAAGATACAGTCAACTGCTGCGTGTTAGAGCCGTTCTCTTGGTACTCTGAGGTGTTGGGAAAAGATGTACTACTAACGGCTGGCTCAGTGTTGAAGTGCCCAATAGAATTGGCTGAGCAACTGCTAACTGCTGGGAAGATAGATGTGATTGAAGATGACGAGGCAAATGTGCGCTAGAGTGAAATGTACTCGGGACTTTCGGATAGCATTGCCCAAAGAGGATCTTACAGCAAAAGAGGGAGAAATAATCGTTGTGGACCTCAAATTTGCGGTGCTAATGAAGAAGTACGGACTTGGTAAGATTATAGGGCTGACACAGAGGGAGGGAGAACCATGAGCTTTGAATCGCTGGACAGGAAGATATGGAAAATGTGGAAACAGGGGAAATCATTGACTGGAATTGTGAACGATATCGCAGAGTACACACACTGGTCCAGATACATGGCGCTGGTGCACGTGGTGCGGTACCTGCACAAGAAAAAGAAAATTAGATTCACCATTAAGCAACTGCGTAAAGCGTTCGAGCAAACCACCGGTGACTTCGACCCGGAAGACGAGGAAGGCTCGTGGGCGTTTCTGCTGGAGAAAGCGGAGATCAGTTAGGAATCCTTCCATCTCTTTTTATATACCATCTGAAGTTTCGTTACCTATTCAAATGAAAAAAAAATTAAGAATATTTACGATATTTCTCAAATAAAATCATAGAAATTAGTGTGAAGATCACTGTCCAAATTCCTGCAGATAATTCTGGAATTGTTCCAGGTAGTGTGGCTTGCACCTCGTTGCTAGGGTTACTCTCCCCGGCGGAGTTGATAGCGGTTACATAATACATGTATGTTTGCCCACTAACTACATTGGTATCATTGTAGTATGTTTGATTCGGTGATACTGTTACGACAAGTACTCCGTTTTTGTATATGTTGTAACCTTTAAGGGAGTCCCCACCATCACTCACTGGAGGTTGCCATGTCAAATTAACATACCCATTACCAACTGTTGCATTAAGATTAGTTGGACTCTCGGGCTTTCCAATAGGTCTAACGGTTACATTTTCGCTTGGTCTGCTCTCAAAGAACTGATTCAACTGTGTGAGATAGTATGTGTAATTTTCTCCATTTACAACATCTTTATCAACGTATTTTGTGGTATATGAATCCACTTTCTTTAAGAATACTCCATTTCTGTAAATCTTTATTCCTTTGGGATACACATCGCCTCCGCCCCAAGAGGATATGCTCCACGTGAGAGTTACCTCTCCATCACCTGCCACAGCCTTAACGTTCTTTGGTGGATCAGGCGGGTTTGCAATTATAACATCTACCGTCTCGCTTGGTGGCCCCTCCGTGGCAGCCACTGCTGTTACATAATAGAAGTACTTGTAACCCTTGGATACACTTGTATCATTGTACCACAATTGATTTGCATCCACCGTTGCAATACGCGTAGTAGAGTACCATCCTCCTACACCATTAGTATAATAACGATAGATATAGTATTTTTTAATGGGAACGCCACCATCTGAAAGGGGTGGTTTCCAACTAAGGTTCACATAGGTGTTGTTAACGCTGTAGTTTGATATGGTTAGATTCAATGGAGCGGACGGATCTCGCAAAATTATTGGATATTTTAAAGGATAGGGATCAGATACATACCCAAGAACATCCTTCTCTAACCAATACTTCCAGTCAACGATACCATCGTTATTTTGGTCATTACTATCATTATTATTTGCCCAGTCATACCAGTAATTTCCATATCCGCCCTCAGAATACCATGTGGTGTATCTTGCCTCATCAACTTTAGCCTGTATGTGAGTATGATTATATGTATCATTAGAGCCTCTATTATAATAGAAGAAATTGTCATAAATCTTAATCCCGCCACAATGATATACATAAATTCCAGGACCAGTGTTATTCCAAAGCGTGTTTGCTCTTATTACCGTATAATATTTCTCAACTTCGCCTGCTCCTTCAAAATAAATACCAGTACTAGGAGAATATTTACCATGGGTGAAAGATACATTATTTAATTCTATGAGAGAGTTACTTACGCTGTGAAGATATATCCCATAGCTCGATGAGTGGGATATGTTGTTATATCTAACCAGATTGTATTTACCACCACCCATGTACAAACCTCTACTTGTGTTGTATATTGTGTTATTTATGATTTTAACATTAGATGATGATTCTACATCAATCCCAGTGTTCATGCCCATGAGCAGGTTATCTCTTATTGTCACGTTGGCACTTAAATATTTAGTAGAGATACCTTTTGTTAACACATCTTTTATTGTGTTTCTGGATACTATGATGTCTCTTCCTTTGTAAATATAGAAGGGTTCAGAATATACGTTGGGTATGTGCTCGATTCTGTTGTATTCCACTGTGATGTTCTTGGAAGATGCGAAATCTATTATGTGGTAGTGCTGGTAATATACATATATGTTTTTACCTGTAAATCGATTTCCTTGCAAAGACATGTTTTCAGAATCTAAAACAATAACTCCGTTTTTGGTTATGTTCAGCAAGGTGTTGTTGGTAATGCTTGCATTTCCAGAGTCTTTAATGTAAATTACCGTGTTTTGCGTGTAAGTGAATGTGAAATTCGCTATTTTAATCCAGTTGGAACCTTCTACAAAGAACCCATAAGAGGAATTTGTAACATTTCCATGTTCAAAATAACCATTGGTGGAATTATGAATCATGACCCCCCTGCTAACCGATTCAACACTCATATTATAAACATTTATTTCCGTAGAGTTGTAGCCAAATATTCCATAGTAAGATTCATTTATTGTAATTTGACCAATACTTATATCTTTGCTGTAAGCCAAGAGAAAGCCTTCGTATTCATTGTAGATTTTTTTTGCAGTGATGGTTATGTTGCTGCAGTTAACCAGACCTATGAAACCGTAATTCCCAGATATGAATGATCTACTAACATTGGTAAGGTATAAAAC
>WAOD01000061.1 GCA_015521465.1 DHVE2 group archaeon | reverse complement strand
TTTTCTTTTGCTTTATTTATCGCAATATTTGTTGCTCTGTATCCCGATATCTGCCCCATTGCTTCGTCCCCGTCCAACAGCGCGTACACGGGTGATTCTCGCACAGTTACTATATTTGGCTCTGTGTTTATCCCCCCTGCTTTTATTCCATCCACGTACATTTTCAGTCTCTGAACTCCGTGGCTTTCAATTCCTCGTAAATCTGCGTAAATGAGGCTATCTGTCACAATGCTTGCTTCATTCTCGGCGATACCTAATGCTATGAATATCTCCTTTACTATATAAAAAAGTTCATCTCTGGATATCCTCACATACTCTTTTTCATCAATTTTTATTTTTTCAAACACGGTTCAAGAGATGGCCTTTATTTATAAAAATATTTCTTAGGCACTAAAAATTTCAATGTGAGGAAATAATTAAATAGTTGTCCATCTAATTACTATATGATGCGTTTGAAGGTTCAGGAGAAAATTCTGCTTCATCTTTATGATTACCGTAAATACGATAATCGGTACGAGTATCCTCTGGAGATGACTCAACAGGGAATTGCAAGCTCAGTGGGTATATCTGTTACGCATATCCCACGAAACATTAAAAAAATGATCGAAGATGATCTGGTTTATTCAAAAAAGGGCCATGTTAACGGAAAGAAGAAGCGAGTTACAGTGTATCTTCTTACGCCGAAGGGCATATCCGCTGCAAAGAAGATAATTGATGCTATTGACAGCATGGAAATTGAGTTTAATGACAAGAAAATAACGCTGGGTGAGTTGAAAAAGAGATTTAATTTGCATTATTTAGAGCTTATACAAAAGATGGAGCGCGGTGAAATAAACGAAAAAATGCTTAAGATGGGCCCCAGAATTGTTTTCAAGGAGGTTAATATCATTGATGATTTTTTTGTGGACAGGCAATCTGAGCTTGATGAGATGGAAAGATGGTATCATAATGGAAAATTTCTCTGTGTAATTGGTAATCAGGGTGTAGGAAAAACTGCTTTGATAAATCGATTTATTTCAGAAAAATCACCCGCAGAGAACATAGTGTGGTTCAACGTGTACCGCGGCAGAAAGTGGGAAAATATAAAGGAGGTGTTCAGAACCCTTTTTGGCGGTAATGATGTGTTGTCAACTCTTAGAGACTACCCTACGCTCCTCATAATGGACGGTTATTTTGATGTTGATGATGAGTTCGTAAGTGCGATGCAATCCTTAGTTCATGAGGATCTTAACATGAGCAGGATAATCGTTACTATGAGGAGCGATACCCCATATTACAACAGGTTTTACACCCTTGCAGATGTAGCTGAAAATAGAGTTGTAGAGATTAGATTGGGAGGTCTTCCATACGAATATGCAAGAAAGGTGCTTCCTGATGTTAAGGAGAGTGCATTCAAGAGGATATATCAGCTTTGCAAGGGGAATCCAAGAGTATTGGTTGCTCTGAAAAATGGAAGCATAGATAACGTGAGCATGCCCATGCCTCTCGACCAGATACAACTCCTTAAATTTTTAGCATCACAGAAGGTTCAGGAAAAGTAAATTATACTCTTTTTAATTATAGATAGCCCGCCCGGCTGGCATTCCCTGAAACTATGATGGGAATCCCCGCAAGCGGGTGATATCACAATACGAAACTGTTTAATATTACAGGGCAATTTCATCTCATATGCTAAGCGTATCTCTTAACGGTATGTTCTTCAAAAATCCTCTGATTCTCGCATCTGGCATTCTGGATGAGTCTGGGGATACCATGGTGCGGATTGCAAGGGCTGGTGCGGGCGGGATTGTTACCAAATCGATTGGTTCTAAAGAAAGAGCGGGTTATCCAAATCCCGTGATTTATGAGCTGCCTGATGGAATGGGCATCATAAATGCGATTGGTCTAGCAAATCCCGGTATTGACAGTTATGGAGATGAAATAAAAATAGCTAAAACGGCTGGTGTGCCCGTTATTGGTAGCATATTTGGCAGCTCTCCGGAAGAGTTCGTGTTTCTTGCTAAGAAGATGGAAAGATATGGGGTAGATGCAGTGGAGCTAAATCTCTCATGTCCACATGCCCGGGGGTACGGTATGGAGGTTGGTACCGATAAAGAACTGGTAGAAGAGATAGTTTCGGAAGTTAAAAAAGCCGTTAGAGTTCCAGTATGGGCAAAGTTAACACCCAATACCCATTCTTTAATAGAAATAGCAACTTCTGCGAGTGCCGCGGATGCACTTGTTTTGATAAATACCGTGCGGGGTATGGCAATAGACATAGACGCAAGATTGCCCGTTTTGAGCAACAGGGTTGGCGGTTTATCTGGACCGTGTATAAAGCCAATAGGTATCAGAGCTGTTTATGAAGTGAGCTCTGAGTTGAATGTTCCCGTGATAGGCGTTGGGGGAGTAACATCAGGTAGGGATGCAATTGAGTATATTATGGCAGGAGCTAAGGCAGTGGAAGTTGGCACGGCGGTGTATCTGAGGGGCATATCCGTGTTTTCACAAATTGTTAGGGAGATGGAGGAATGGATGCTGAAAAACGATGTTGGAGGTGTTGAGGAACTTGTAGGAGTTGCCCAGAGGCGATGAAAATGTACAGGGTGGTGGTGATAAAAGATATAGTGGATGAAGCTAAAAACGTTAAAACTTTTAGGTTTGAAGACGATTCAAGACCAAGTCCTGGGCAGTTTTATATGGTATGGATTCCGGGAATCGATGAGTTTCCTATGAGCATATCATATATTGGAAATTTAAAAGGCTTCACTGTGAAAAAAATAGGGGCTGGCACCTCCAGGATGCACGATTTGCATGTTGGCGATAGACTGTGGATCAGGGGACCTTATGGGAATGGATTTGAAATAACTGAGGGAAAAGCTCTGGTTGTTGGTGGCGGCTCGGGAATGGCCACACTTGCACCGCTCATAGAAAAATTAGACAACAGAGACATTATCATTGCTGCTAAAAGTAAAGATGAACTTGTTTTTCTAAATAGATTCAGGGATTTAGAACCCATAATAGCCACTGATGATGGTTCTATGGGGTATCACGGGCTTGCAACCAATCTTGCCGAGAAGCTCCTTGTGGAAAATGATTATGATATAGTATATACCTGTGGTCCGGAGCCCATGATGAGCGCAATGGTGCAAATTGCAAAGAAATATGGGGTGGAAATTCAAGCTTCTCTGGAGCGTTTTATGAAGTGTGGAATAGGTATATGCGATTCTTGCAGCATAAACGGGTACCGGGTATGTGTTGATGGCCCTGTGTTTAATTCAAGTATCCTGTTCTCCATGACTGAGTTTGGGAAGGTTAGAAGGACACCGTCTGGTAAGAAGGAGGAATTGGGTTGAGCCGGGCAATACATGTAGAGGGGCTTGAGAAGTGGTACGGTAAGAAGCAGGTTTTAAAGGGTCTTGATTTGAAGGTAGATGTTGGCGAGGTTTTTGCCTTGCTCGGTCCGAATGGTGCTGGAAAAACAACACTGATAAAGATTCTCACTGGCCAGACTAATGGGCATGGCAAGGTCATGGTTGCGGGAGTGAACCCGTTAAAAGAACCTGTCAGGGTTAGGAAATATGTGGGGATAGTGCCTGAGAGTGAGAGTGTTCCGAATTACCTTACGGTGGAAGAGTACTTGCAGTTTGTTGCTGAGCTAAGGGGCTTAAAAAAGGACAGTGTGGAAGAAACAATAAACAAGTTTAATCTGGATACTTACAGGAAAACAATATGTAAAAATTTGTCTAAAGGGACCAAGCAGAGGCTCATATTTGCAGCAGCAATGATGCATAAGCCAAGGATACTTTTTTTGGATGAGCCTTTTATCAATCTTGATCCTGTTTACCAGCGTGTAATTCGCCAGATATTAGATGACTACATTAATTCTGGAGGCACCATTTTCATGGCTACTCACATTCTGGAAATGGCGGAGAAGTTATGCAATAGGGTGGGTATTATACTGGATGGAAAAATAGTCAAAATTGTGGATGATATGACTAACCTTGAAGAGAAATTTTTGAAGGAGGTTGGCCATGCTGAGATACTTTCTCATTGAAGAATATCGGAGACATACATATATAGCGAAGAAGTACTCTTTAGTTGTTTTTCCCGTTTATGTACTGTTCTTTACCCTGCTGGGTAGCATATTCATTGATGAGGTTTTTGAAGTGATGTCATATCGAACTTTCATAGAAGTAACCCTTATTAGCACGTTTATGTACGGTTTTGGGGTGGGGTCATTCGAGTTTTTAGGGCGCACCATGGAAAAGTTCACCCTGGTGAATACTTACGCTATACTCCCTATATCCGCCAAAAAAACTTATTTTTACGCGTTTTTGAGAGATACCGTTTACTACACACTCCTTTTCATTTTGCCAACCTATGCAGGATTGGTGATAGCCACCATTTTTACAAAACTTACCTTGCCTCAAATAAGCTTGTTCACACTTTCAGTGCTAACCTCCATGCTACTTGGTTACTCCATTGCATACACATCTTTTGCTATATATAACCGCTCAAAAGTAGTGTATGCCTTTTTTGTGATACTTGTTTTTTCATATTTGCTTCTTGCTTACTTGCGCTTTATTCCTTTTTACCCAGTAATGTTCCAGCTTACTAAAGAATATATTTACCTCTTATATTCTTATGCTGCAATAGCTATCTTTACTTTTACAGGATACTATTTTACATCTGAGGAAAAAGAATATGAAAAAAGGGAACACCGGTCAAATTTTCAGAGATATATGTTTTTATTTAGAGATCCAGTGTTTGCCAAGGAGATGATGGATGTAATTAGAGGCCACATAATTCTTAAATCAACTCTCACTTATTTTCTCCCCATGGTTCTTATATTCATATTTGTTCAGGTTCTTAACAAGGTATCTTCAAGCCATGTTTATTCTCCGATTTCCCTCACAATAATGCTTTCAATATTTTCCACCGTGGTTTACAGCTGGCTGACTATAATGGATGATCCTGCACATATGGGCCTTTTACCTTTAGCCCCGTGGAATATAATAAAAGCACATATGAAAGCACATGTTCTTATTGTTTCAATTGTTTCGGTTCCTGTTGTAATGTTTATAAATATGACCAATCTGTTTTATTTAATTCCTGCTTTTGTTCTCTTTTACCTTAATGTAGGGTATTTACTGTCAATAACTGCATATCTTGCAGGGTACAGGGTTACCAGTATGCTGTTTGACCCGGAAATAATAATCAAATTCAGTCTTTTAAGCGTTGTTCCCGGCATAATCCTTACAATTTCCAGCTTGAATCTTGGATTTATTAGCGTTGTCATAATTATTTTTACCGCATTGATTATGTTAGTCATCAGTGCTATATGTTTAAAGAAAGCAAAGAAAAAATGGATGTATTTTGATTAATCTTTCTCTTCTCTATTAAACACAAAGTAAAGCACAAAAATCGAAGCAATTATGGTTATCAAAATAATGTATCCTCCGTACTCGTCCCAGAATTTCTTTTGGCTTAGTCCGGGGTGATCTGATGGGTCGCCGGGGTAAGTTCCAGCATTTAGTTCCTCTATGTTTGTGTAGCCGTCTCTGTCGGAATCTACGTTGTATATTGATTTGAGCGCATCACCCACTAATTTAGGAAAGTTATCTTCAAACTCAGAGTATGGATGAGACTCCATTGCCCTTACAAAGTCCAAGCCAAATGGGTTCAGCCCTTTAAGCGATTTATCAAAGAATAGATATTTTATTTTCTTCTCCCAGTTATATGTATGAATCATACCAACCACAATCGGAAATATTGTTTGAGCCCATACTTTTCCGGTAATATTTGCCCTTTTTCCGTCGTTGAAATAAAGAACAACAGTTGGATATATGCTTTTTTCCTTGTGCACGGGTATCTCCGCACCGCTTGCAAAGGAACCAAGCAGTAGTGTGATTACCAATGCGACTGCAATGAATATCTTTTTCATCTTTCAAGAGGATGAGAACGGAGTATTTAAAATTTATGAGTGAAAAAGAAAAAAAAGTGATGGTGGCTTTATCTTTTTCTAATGATTATTACTGCTGCAATTATAATGACCACAATTACGCCTATGATAGCGCCTATGTATGCAGGGTTGCCGGCTACCGTTGCAATGTTGCTCTGAGATTCGCTTTCCACATCAACAGTATGGTCGGAGAAGTGAGGTATGTACACGAATACGGTAACTTGATTGCCGTTTGAATACACTGCGTATTTGCCTTCTGTCCCTCCTGAAAACACGTTTGTATCATTTGTTAACTGTATTTTCTTTCCGTCTATTTTCACTATTATTTTGTGATTGTTGCCGTACTGCATATTGCTCTTGTTGAATGTTAACATTATGACCTTCCCTTCGTGGTTCTCAGATTCTACGGTCACCTGCACGTGGTTCTCTTTGTTCATTTTGACACGGGCGTTCAGTCCGTAGGTATAATTCATAAAATCTGCCTTGTTTTTCTGGATTCTGAGTTCTCCACCCATCTTTCCCTTTTCTATGGCATTTATAATCATTTGCCTGAGTCTGTGGTTAAAGTGCCATCCATGGGCACCTATGAATATTGCACTACCTCCGTGATACGTGTGGTTACCAAAGGTAAAATCAGTGTTGTTGAAGCTTATATGAATCTCGTTGCCACTTATGCTGGCTGTACCTGTATATATGATATGACCGCTCTCTTCCCCTGATATTGTTATTATATGCCTTCCAGTAATATTTGCAGATTCACCATTTGCCAGGGTGTATGTTATCCCGTCATTACCATATACAACTATGTGCATTGCTCCAGCAGGATTATCATGGACTGCTATTAATCTCCAGTTTACGTTGAATATGTTGTGGTGACTCCAGTTCATTCCCGTTCCTGCACCAATGCCGTAGTACATTAACATGGCTCCGTGTAGCCTTATTTTTCCGGTGTCTGCTGATGAATAGCTAACTTTCTCAAAAACTTCAGTTCCGTTTACTTTATAGGATGTAATAACTCCTGATTTTTCATCTATGTTAAAATTCACGAAGGTGCCATTAACAAAACCGTTGCTGTATGTAAATCCTCCAATCATAGCTTTTCCTCCGTGGTTTTGTCCCATCCCATGCTCCTCACTTGCCGATGCTATGGCAGGTATAATTGCTGCCAACATGGCAAATGTTAATATTACCACTAACATCTTTTTCATTTTCATCACCGTGTTTGACATCTATTCCAGTATATATTTCGTTTGTGGTACAATATTCGAATATTGGTACATTTTTCGAACATTTGCTATGAAATTGTTAGTCAAAATGTTAGTCAAAAGAACATATTTATATTGAGCGAATATTCCCATCCTCAAGGTGATGAAGATGAAGTACGTGTATGTTTACTTTCGCAAAGAAGATATGGACGAGTTGGAGAGAATAGCGCCAGAGATGCAGGATAGAAAGAAATTGCTGGGTGGTAAAGGTGCAGGACTGGCCGAAATGACAAGAATTGGTTTGCCAGTGCCACCAGGTTTTACGATTACCACTGAAACCTGCATAAAATATTTTGAGAATAAGGATTTCCCGGAGGGCCTCTGGGTGCAGGTTGAAGATGCCATGAGGATGCTGGAGAAAGAGACTGGCAAGGTATTTGGCAGTTCCGAAAATCCTCTTTTGGTGTCTGTGAGGTCTGGTGCTCCAATAAGCATGCCCGGAATGATGGATACCATTTTGAATCTTGGACTTACAGACCAATCTGTCGAAGGGCTTTCTAAGCAAACACAGAATCATAGATTTGCATGGGA
>WAOD01000060.1 GCA_015521465.1 DHVE2 group archaeon | reverse complement strand
AAATGTATCCACCTTCGGAGTCGTACCACTCTGGATGCATCTTAAACCTTTGCAGTTCTACGTACCTCATCCCTGTGTATAGGAGCGCATCGAGAATTAACTGATGCTCTACCTTTGGCACCGCCTCGCGGAGCTGTTCATACTCCCGTGGACGTAGGATCCGAACTCCGCTTTTGTATATTGGATTCATCTAAACCTTATCGTTTTTGTTGCATAATAAGTTTTTTCCTTCCAATCTCTTCAGGGTGCGAAGTTTAGCAAGTGCGTAGTTGTTGAAAAATGGGCAAAAAATTCTCAATTCTCTTGCAGGACCACGGAGAGCTTCGGTAGAAAACTTGTCGTTTTAGCGTAAAACGACATGATGGTCTTTGTGCATTAAATTTTTATTTGTCAAATCACTTAGTTGTCTTGGTATGACAAAAAAAGCGGTTAAACTGTGGGATATTGAAGAGGAAAGGAAGTTTTTTAAGGATAATTTGAAAAACGTGTCTCCTGAAACTTTGTTTTATATTGATCCGGAGCATGAAAATAGATATTTTGCATATTGGCCCAGAAATTATAGAGGCCCACGTGGCACTTTACAAAGTAGAAATTCTCTTATCGGTGCATATACCGAAACATGGGTAAAAAATTTATTAGATCCAATTGCCAAAGCAAATGGGTATTATGTGATGAACCAAGTTGTGTGTGGTGAGATTGGACTGAATAGAATGTCTCCGGCAGATGTGGCAATTGTAAATTCTAAAAAAAATGTATATTCACCGGAAGATATCCTTCTTTTAGTTGAAGTAAAGATGTCTATTGTGTGGAACTGGGAATATATACCTTCAGAGAATGCCCCTGTATTAAGACCTATTGGGGATTTCACCACTCATAGAGGAAGACCAGGATTGTTGAGATCTGATAGTATGCTAAAAGCCATTGGTAAGAGTATAAATATACGTGTATCAAGTTTCGAAGCATCCCATATTCCCATCATAATTATAGGAAACACGCCCATCACACGTTCTTATTACAACAAAGTAGATCACTTAAAAAAAGCTGGAATTATACAAGGTTTTTATTCTGTTAATCCCCACCCATTAGATAAGGGCAGCAGTCATAAATTAAATATAAAAAACACTCCCGGAAATGGATTTATAAGGATAGATAATTATAGCGAACTAGAAAAAATCATTACTCCACTTCTTTCAAATACTCACGAGTTCTTTTCAGCTATGCTGCCGAAAACCACACTTGGAAAGATAATCGAAATTGCCAATAAAGAAGAATCATATGTAGAGAAAGCTAAAAAATTCCTTGAATTAATTAGGGGTGATGATGACGACCAAAAGGAAAAAAACGAAGACGAGTAAATTCGGTTCTCCGGGTAGGATAAGCCATGACTCTAGTGAGTTTTACTCTACTCGTTTGTATGAGGATTTTCCGAGTGAAAAAAAGGTGAAGTATGTGGAGGAGGAAATACCTACTCAAAATCTTAACAAAATCTTCTGCAAATCGAGTGAAAACATGGAAGATTTACCAGATAATAGTGTGCATTTAATGGTTACCTCACCCCCATATAACGTAGGAAAAGAATATGATCAAAATTTATCATTTACTGAATACTTGGACCTCCTCAAAAGAGTTTGGAAAGAAATATATAGGGTTCTTGTACCGGGGGGTAGGGTTTGTATAAATATTGCTAATTTAGGGAGAAAACCCTACATCCCTCTTCATGCTTTCATAATCAGGGATATGATTGATATTGGATTTCTCATGAGAGGAGAAATCATATGGAACAAAAGTATGAGTGCTGGGTCATCTACGGCATGGGGGAGTTGGTTGTCCGCCCAAAATCCCACTTTAAGAGATGTACATGAATATATCTTAGTTTTTTCTAAAGATACTTTTAAGAGAAGCAATCCTTTAAAAAGGGAAAATACAATTACTAAAGACGAGTTTTTAGAATATACAAAAAGCATCTGGAATTTCCCTGCAGTATCAGCAAAAAAAGTAGGTCACCCAGCACCTTTCCCCATAGAGCTTCCATATAGGTGTATCCAACTTTACACATTTAAAGAAGAGGTTGTTTTAGATCCTTTCATGGGAAGTGGACAAACTGCAATAGCCGCTATTAAAACAAATAGATACTTTGTAGGTTACGAAACAAACAAAGAATACGTAAAGCTCGCAGAAAAAAGAATTAAGGAATATTTAATTGAGTTAAATTCCCCAACACTCTATGACTATCATGCTGACACACAGGGTACTGCAAAAGACAATCCATAACTAAATTCTTTGCCATTTCACCTTCAACTCTTGTATTTTCAAGTTCAATTCTTCGATCTCTTTTTTCAGCTTCTTCTTTTTGGACAAATACCCGGGGGTAAACCTCCCGCGCATCTCCACGGAGGAAAGTTCTTTCTTTAGCCGTTCCCTTTTCTTTTTTAAGAACTCTATATCTGCCATCAATTCTTCTCTCTTCCTACGCCTATCCTCGTCCTCTGCCGGTGGCTCTGGCTTTTGCTCTACCTGCTCTACCACTGGCATTGGCTCCTGCTTCGGCTCCTCGGGGTGCTCTTCTTTTTCCTCTTTTTCTTGGATTTTTCCATAACTGGAAATATTACGCTCTTCCAGCTCTTTTATTATCTCTTTTCTAAGCTCGTCAAAGAACTTTAACTTGTTTGGCAGCGCCTTGCCATCCACAGGGCTCCGCCACGGGAGAAGAAAAGCATAGCCACGCAGCTCTCTCCATGTATGAGAAAAATAAAACACGCTCCTGCCTGTTTTATCTTGGAGCAGCTTTTTCACCTTTTCAGCACTTGCTTCTTCAATGTCTGATACAAAAACATAAAGAAAATCATACTTTGGAGGCCTGCCCCTGTTGGGCGGGTACGCATCTTTGGACAGAAATACCTTATCCTCTGCCTCTTTTTTCTGCTCCATATCCAGCTCTTTGATTATGCTGTATCTCATGCTCTTTGTCATCGGCTTGGTGAAAATCTTCATGTGTGCTGTTATGTCTTTACACTCTATATATTTTTCCATACATGGAAATCGACCTTACAGAACAGACGGCGAGAAAGCCTCGCTTTTCAAAGCGGGGATTAAACCCTCCTGAAGGAGGGTAAACTCGCAACTGTGGTTGCTCGTGAATCGCCGAAAAGTTTATAATGAATTAAGCATATTGATTAGTAATGGTTAGTAAAAAATTAGAAAAAACAATTAAGATAACGAAGGAGACACATGCAAGATTGAAACGATTTGCGAGGAAAGATGAGACTTTTGATGATGTGATAAATCGCCTTCTTGATATAGCAGAGGGGAAAAATGAAGGCAATAATCAAAGTTAAGATATACGCAAGGCGGACAAAAACGCAGTTATTGAGGCAATCATTAGGCAACAGTAGGTTTGTGTGGAATAAGTTATTGGAGAAGAACAAAGAGAGATATAAAAAAGAGAAGAAGTTTCTATTCTATCCAGATATGTGCAAGGAGATAACAAAGATGAAGGAAGAATACCCGTTTTTGAAGCAATCTCCCTCTCAAACTCTCCAGCAGATTGCGAGAAAGTTAGACAGAAGTTTAAAAGACGGAATAAAGAGAAAGAAAGGATTTCCGCAGTTTAAGAAAAAGAGCAGATATGATGGCATACTGATATTTCCGCAGGGATTCAAGTTTGAAGGGAGAAAACTCTCCCTTCCAAAGATTGGATGGGTGAGTATCAAGGACAAAATAACAAAAAAGAAAGAGTGGGAGAGGATAAAAGCGAGTGCTAAACAGGTGTGGGTCAAGGAAGAAGTGGATGGTTTCTTTGCCTACATAGTGTATGATAGGGAGAAAGAAGAAAAGGAGAAGAATAGCGAGGCAATAGGAATAGATGTAGGGATAAAGAACACACTAACCATGAGCAACGGGGAAGTAATCTCTCTGGACACAAAGAGGCTCATGGCTCTGGTAAGAAAAGCAGAGAAGTTGCAGAGCATAATAGATAAGAAGAGGGCAATAAACAAAAAGAGAGGGATAAAGAACTCAAAGAGGATTGAGGAGTTGGAGAGAAGGAGAGATAGGATTTTGAAAAAGATTCAGAATATCAAGGTAGATTTCTACTACAAGGTGACGAACCACATGCTCAATAGCCACGAGTATGTGGTGGTGGAAGATTTGGATTTGAAGGAGTTAAAGGAAGCGGAGAAAGGTAGCAAAGTGGTGAGGAGGAAAGTGAATAAGTATCTGCAATACATATCGTTGAGCGGGTTTTTCCGCATATTAGAGTGGAAAGCGGAATTGTATGGGAGAGAGATAATAAGAGTGAATCCGAAGGACACGAGTAAGACATGCTCCAATTGTGGCTATGTGAACCATGAGTTGAAATTAAGCGATAGGGTATTCAAATGCCCTGTTTGTGGGTTGAAGATAGATAGGGATTTGAATGCTTCAATAAACATACTCAAAAGAGGATTGGAGCAGATTGCTCCCTCGTCGGGACACGGCGAGTATATGCGTGAAATGGTTGCCGTAAGGCAACCTATACGCAGAACCCTCGCACTTTAGTGCGGGGAGTATGTCAGGAATCTCCGTTTTTGGTCTTTCAATCCCTGATTTGCAGGCAAAAAACATGCGTTTGTGGGTAGGAATTATTTTCCCTTTCAAAAGGAAAATTATTTAAACAATTATCCCTATTATAAGGACAATGATAGAGAAAAGAGAAATTGTTGACTATTTTAGAGAATACGAGAGAATCCATGTTAAGGGGATAGAGAGGGAACTTCAAGTACCTGTAGATTCGGATTTTATTGTTTCTATAATAGGACCACGGAGAGCAGGGAAGACTTATTATCTTATCTCCTTGAGAGATAAATTAAAAGATGCTATTTATCTAAATTTTGAAGATTCACGGCTGTATGAGGCAACATACAAGGATATCCGGAGTATATTGAGGCTCTATATTGAAAACTACGGCAGAGAACCAAAATATTTGCTTTTAGACGAGATACAAAACGTGCCAAACTGGGAGATTGCTGTCAGAGAGCTGCATGATTTGAGAAAATACAGGATATTCATCACAGGCTCATCATCAAAATTACTATCCAAGGAAATAGCCACGCAGCTCAGGGGCAGGACTTTGAGGTTTTACTTGTATCCATTCTCTTTTCGGGAATATTTAGAGATGATGCAGGTAAGTTATGATAATCTTACCATAGATGATGAGGCAAAACTCAAAAACTTGCTGAAGGAATATTTAGAGTTTGGCGGCTTTCCAGATGTTGTGAAAAGCAATTACAAGATAAACATACTTAGAGAATACTCAGACCTCATTTTGTTTAGAGATTTTGTGGAGAGACATAAAATAAAAAACATAGAGGTTGCACGCGCAATACATAATTTTGTGCTTCAGAACTTTGGCAGGGAGATTTCCATAATGCGAGTTTATAATAGGTTGAAGTCTTCAAATATGAGAGTTTCCAAAGATTCTGTTTATTCTTACATCTCCAAGTTAGAAGATACAATGTTTTTCCATTTTCTCAAGAGATACAGTGAGAAAGTGCACATGCGAGAGAGCTGGCCCAAAAAAATATACCTGTGTGATACTGGCTTAGCAAAGGTTGTAAAGTACCATGCAGACTTTGGAAGAGCCATGGAGAATGTTGTGTTCTTGGAGTTGATGAGAAGAAGAAATAAAGAGCCTTTGATTGACATTTACTACTATTCTTATAAGGGTGGAGAAGTGGATTTTATGGTAAGAGAGGGAGAGAGAGTGAAAGAACTAATTCAAGTCACTAATGCATCAAATAAAGAAGAAATTGAAGAGAGAGAGACAAAGTCATTAGAGAAAATATGCAAATCATTCAATTGCTATAAAAAGACAGTGATAACATGGGACTATGAGAGTAGTGGAAATATCCAATATATCCCCATGTGGAAATGGCTTCTCAGAAATTGAAAAACTAGTTTTGCCCCCCTCTCGTGGATTCGGCGATTTTTCCATAAATGGAAAATTCAAAAGTAGGCAAATAGAAAACAAGAAAGAAGCACCTGCTTCCAGCACCCTTTGTTGCATTTGTAAGCACGAAAATTCAAAGACGTAAGAAATTTTTCCAATTATGGAAAACTTAAAACCCATGTTGCAGATTAGCACTTGCTAACAGGTGGTACCCATGGACAAAACTATCCTTGCCCTCTGGAGCTTGGACGCAATTATCACTCTACTCGGAGCAGAGCTCATCCATGCAAGACTCTCCACCCTCAGCTGGGCATTCATTGCTGGCTGGTGGCCTGTGGCAATGTCCCTCCCCGGCCGGCGTTTAGCAGGTGCGAAGTGAGAGATTTTTCCACAGTTGGAAAAAAGCAGTTATTCTTCAGAGATTACACTCATAATGTCCTCCCGAAGCTGGGAGAACATCCCTTTTCCCGTCTTAATACTCTCTCCCGTTTCGGGGTCTCTCCACGGGAGGATATACCACCACACAACCTGCTCATTGCCTTCATCATCTTGATATGTATCCTCCCACCACACAACTGGCCTGTGAAACCTGTCCTCTAAAAGATGTACAACGCCCTCCGCTTTTTGCCTCGAAATCCTCCCAATAGTTATCAAAAGGCTGTCGTACATAGGCAACCTGCCACGCCTCTTTTGATACGCATCCTTTGGTAGAAACACCTTTTCTTTAACCTCTTTTAGCACCTGCTCATCTTTGATGTGTTCATACACAAACCTCCGAGAGGCGCGGGTCATCGGCTTGATCCACACCTTTACCATATTTGCACATATTACTATCTCTTACAAATAATCTACCCAGCCCCAATACAACACATGCTTGATTTATATTTGTTTTAACCAAAAATATTGCTATTATCTATAACGTAATTAATTAAATGTGTAACCGTGGTTTACACATAATTAATTTACCTTATATATGGAAAACTCCTGAAAACGCATATTTATATTGTGTAAACCGATATGAAAAACAATAAAAGAAAACCTTTTTAAACAACCAATACATGTTACCTCTATGGGAATTGATATTCACTATGAATATCTAGATGAGGCAAGGCCATTGCTTCACGAATCAGAATACAGAGATTTGATGGCGGGGAGAGAGGAAGAATCAGGAAAAATAAAGAAGTATGTGCTTCAAAACAACATAATAATCTATGGCACGAGGGGTATTGGAAAATCTACGCTAATGAACTGGACATACAGGTACATAAAGCACACCTACAACGGGAGAGTAGCACTAATAAAGATAACTGGTGTCCCCACAAAATGGAGCGACTTACTACTCAACATTTTAGAGAACGTACTGGACTTTGTTGAGGACAATGAATATATGCTCTCGGAAAAAACGATACTGCTTGCAAACGAACTGAAAAAATGGATAGACAGCACCACGAGGTTCATCATTTCCCGCTTAGAATTTCGGTTAGAGAAAATTATGGATAGAATATACGATGATTTGGGTGTACCTGTGTACATTTTCATAGACGAAGCAAATGGGTTTGTGCTTTATCAAGAGATTAGAGACAAAATGAAAACTTTTGCCTCCAACGAAGCCGCAATGGGACGCTGGAGGTTTGTGATTGTAATAAGCGACAAAGCATACTTAGAGTTGTTCGGGAAAAAGGTGGGTAAAAACGACAAAAACAAAGATGTAAGAGAGGACAAAGCTTTCATAGACAGGTTTCCCTTGCATGTAGAAGTGGGATATTTATCAGACAAAAGCTCCATGGAGTTAATCAAGAAAAGGTTGAAATACGCAATAACTGGTGAAAAAACAGATGAATATTACCCCTTCACCAAAGAAGCGGTAGAGACAATAATCAAAGAGAGCGCCGGTGTCCCCAGAGACATCATAAAGAACCTGCGCGTGTCCCTCATAGAAGCAATAGATATGAACAAAATCCCAATAACCCCCAGATTTGCAGAAAAAATAATAAACTCAGAAGGTTCAAAGGTGGACAAAAATATTTTAACTAAATTTAAAAACAATTCTGGAGAAATCATAATCAATCTGTTGGCAGAATCAACAAGGGGCGTGAGTGTCACAGACCTATCCGCCACATTAGGAATATCAAGGCAAGGAGTTTATAAATGGTTAAGAAAAATGATGGAGGAGGGGATTATCACTTCCCATAAAGTAGGAAAGACCAGATTATTTGTGCTTGCTGAAAAAGGAAGAGAAGAAAGGGAAAGGGAGAATCGAAAGAAGACCCTGGAGGATTTCTCGTGACTGAAAAACACTATGAATCTGGCGAACTACTATTTGTCTATCCCTATGGCAACCAAAGCACATTAGAATATCCTGCAAAGTTTCTCGCAAACACCATCAGAGATAAAAATATAGAGAAATTGTTACTATTTCTCCCAACGATACTGCCATCGTTCCCAGTACCCATAGGCGGCAACATAACCATTAGGAAAATTACCAACATTTTCCTCGAAGCCATAGATAAACCCCAAAACCTCATCATTAAATACTACACTAATGAAAATGCAGACACCGAATTTAAAGCATATCTCAAAGCCGTAGAACTACTAATTAAAGCAAACAAAGAAGTCGCCGCAATATGTCTCCCTCCAAAGATCATAGAATATGTTAACGCTTCGAGGGAAAGAACCCTAACCAACAAACAAAATAAAAAATCTGGCAAAAGATCCGAAAAATACTGGAATATGACCAAAATAAGCACTCTGCTGACTGACCAAATCATGGACTTTAAAATGAATTCTACCGGGGCCGCATTAAGAGCAATCATGTGGCTATCTTTTAAGAGAACCGTTAAGGGCAACACAACATGGAAACCTTACCTTTACGGAGAAATAAAAACCTTGGGATCCCTCGTCCCCGTAAGATCCACCGCTCAAACTTCAGCTCTTAAATCTCATGTGTAAACCATGTGTAAACTTGGTTTACACGTTAAGCGGAAATACATGATAATGATAAAGGTAAGTGTAAGAGTAGTAGTAAAAGATAGCCACCACCCAAAAGAAAAACAACATGTTCAAACACGTTGAAAACTTGAAAAATACAGGTTTTTCTGGACATTGAAGAAGGTAACCATGCTCCCCATGCCATGACACCTGAACCATGATTTTCGGATTTTATTTTTATTGTAGGTTGAAGAATTTTAATCAACATTTTCCAACTTTTTTCCGAAATTGCCGAAATTTTATTATTTCTTACTTTTTATGATTGCTTTGTTAAATTTTTTAAGAAGTAGTTTTACAGATAATAGATATATAATATATATAATATAAGATAAAAATCCTTTCTAAATACACATTTACATGCCGCCGACTGCTAATGCTATTACATGTATATATTTCCGCTTCATGTGTAAACTTGGTTTACACATCACAACCCCCCCAGAGAGAAGCACCTGCCACTTAACGCATTGCTTCGCAATGCCCTACAAACTTGCCACCGTGTCTTTAATATTTTCAATTTCTCGCATCATCACAAAATCATCGGCTTTAACCAATTCCTTTTTCAAAGCATACCCGTATGCTTTATTCACGGTGCGGTTTAAGTAGTCATTCAGATGTCCGGCCTTTCTGGTTTCAATGTCCCAACTCTCTTGGCGTAAGGCTTTAATTACGTTTTTAGGTTTGATCCCGTGTGCAAGAAGGTACACCGCATATTTCATGTCAACCACGGATAGGTCTACATCTCCGTTCGGCTTCCGTGGTGCAGTGTTGTAAAAATCTATCCACTCTTTCCACTCACTCTCTTTTATGTTCTCTGGGAGCTGGTATGCTCTTCCTTTGATATCTTCTTGGTTATGGTTGTGGATATTCTCACCAAGGCGAGTAAATAGGATGTGTGGTATGAGGATCATGTTTTCAGGTGTGTATTCTACAATTTTTACCTCAGGTGCATCCTCGTATTTCATATTCAAAAATCCTGGGAGCTTGCGGAGATGATAGTAATCCCTGCATCCTCTGTCCCCTCTATAATAAGCAACTGTGGCACGGAACAACTGCTCAACACTCACACTTCTGTATGAGTAATGGAAGTACTGGAACTTTTTAAATTCTACATATGTAGGATACACGCCATCTTCCAGATTTTCTATGTTTTCGGCATTTATACGCCACCAGTATTGGTGCATGGGTATGTGTGCTTGATAGCTATGTGGGGATGTCTCTACCACAAGCGATGAAGTAGGCAGTTTGGGGAGCAAAACCTCTGGCAAATCATCGATAAACGCAACTGCTCTTGGGAGATGTGCTTCTCCCTTGTAGACAATTGCTGATTTGGAGGGTGCGAAGGTAATCTCGTTGTGCTTTCTAATGTTTGCATATCTCAATACAGAGTACTTGAAATTGTCAAAGTGCGAAAAATTCCCATCCTTGTCGTAAACGGCTATTTTAAGTATATCGTCGTGGATGAATAGAGAGCAACACTTAATCCTCCCCACTCCCCGGCGGAGTAGGTATACGTCTATTACTCCATACATATCCACAATTCTCTTTATCTGCGTGTACGCCTCTTTCTCCTTCTCCTTAATCTTTCTGTCCATACGTGAGATTGCCATGCAGAGCTTTTTGTCTACCCACATATACTTTACTCCCTTGGTTTCTTCCACTTCTTCCTTCTTGCGCTTTCTCCTGGGAATCATCTCCCTGCCAATTATCCTCGCCCCCTCCCTCCGAATATAATCAATGTCTCCGGCGGACATCCGCAGGGATTTGCGAGTATCTGGGTCTCTCCACGCAATGAGGAAGTGAGTATGCGGAGTGCCCTCATCCTCGTGGAGCACGGCGAGTACTCTGCGTTCGTCAATCTTCAGTCTCTCAGCAATCAATTTACGCACCTGCTGAATCTCCCGCTCAGTCTGGGCATAAATCACAAACTCGAAGTAGTCCCGCTTGGCATTACGCTTTAAAGGGGGCGTAATGTTCCTATCTATCAGTCGGTCAAAAAACTCTTTGTCCCCGTAAAACTTCGGGGGCTTTGGGTTCTCTATCTGTGTTTTCTCCCGATACACATGAAGCAGGTGCTTCCTTCCACCTGCCCCACCATACCCTTTGTTATCTATAAACGCTACCTCGGACATTCTCATCACACCTTGCATACACACTTTTTTCCCCAATTTTAGCGGATTTCAAATTTATCCGCATACGCCATATTTTAGTAGAGTGTATGCACACTTTTTTTGGCTGTTTTACAGGGTTTGACCCCTCTCATGCATACACACTTTTTGCATGGAGCCAATCTCGAGCCAAAGGCGAGGGATTGGCGTAATGCACCAAATTTGTAATTATTTACACACATATAAAGTTTTCGTGGGGGTTGTGATTATATTATTTTGCAAATTCCCCGTATGGGAAATGTAATTTAGTGTTGTATTACACCTGTTTGAATTGGTGTTTGTCTATGTTGTTTTTCCATTTATGGAAAAATGATTGTTGCACACTCACAAAAAGACATTAATCCTGCGGTTAAACAAAGTTTTTCAAAAATTTGAAAAACTGAAAATGGGATTAGAGTGTTAAATTTAAACACAAACGCAGTAAAATAGAGGATTTCCTTCCATTTCACCAAAGTTTTTCAAAAAACACGTTTGAAAATTTTTGAGCCTGTAAAATTGCGGTTTTGCATGACTTTTTCAAAAATTTGAAAAAAAACACAGGTAAATAATATAGTATATACATGTGATGGAAATCCGTGACGGACATGGTGAAGCCGAGAGCCATCTGAGAGACCACATGGATATACAACACGGATAACGGGAAAAACACGGGATTTGGTGAGAAAGAGCAGGGCAACCATGCTCCCCATGCCATGACACCTGAACCATGATTTTCGGATTTTATTTTTATTGTAGGTTGAAGAATTTTAATCAACATTTTCCAACTTTTTCCGAAATTGCCGAAATTTTATTATTTCTTACTTTTTATGATTATTTTGTTAAATTTTTTAAGAAGTAGTTTTACAGGTAATAGATATATAATATATATAATATAAGATAAAAATCCTTTCTAAATACACTTATGAAAACCCTCTACCTGCTAATGCTATTATTACATGTATTTACCGCTATTTTTTTTCAAATTTTTGAAAAACTTT
>WAOD01000059.1 GCA_015521465.1 DHVE2 group archaeon | reverse complement strand
GTTTCCAGCCCGCCACTTTGAAACGGGTCGTGGCGCACATCACCCAAGAGGGCGCCGGCATGGGCACCGGTCGCATCTATAAAAGGTGGTTTTTCTCCCTTTTCGTGAGATACTAACAGCTTTGGAACCATTGCCTTCTCTTCTCTCTGAATGGCAGAGCCGGTAAACGCGTAAAGGAATATGGCTATGAATATTGACCAGAACAAGAACGAGTAATCTTTTGTTACAAATGCCCCGAATATACCGAGAAATATTAGCAGAAATAGAATCATTTGCATGCTCATTTTCCTTTCATTTTTCTTCTTGTTTGCCTCTCTTTGATACTGCTGAACTATGTACTTTCCTTGCCCGGCGGGTACTATTTTTATCTTTGGGGAGTTGGGATCTTCTTCATTTGGAAAAACCAGCACATCCTCCAAATCCTCCCTTGGCAGAAAATCAACCATACTCTGAGCAAGCATACTCTTTCCGGTTCCTGGGTCTCCGAGAAGAATCACGTGCCTTTTCTGCCGGGCAGCTTTCTTTATTACCTCTACTGCTTCATCTTGACCGATAACTTGGTCAACTAATTTTGGTGGGATTTTCACCTCTTTAGTTGTTTCGAAGCTCTGTTTTGTAATCCAGTCATCAACGTCTTCCACGGGGTGCTATATGTGATTAAGTAGATAAATCTTATTGCGTAAACACGTATATTTATCTATGATTTAGTGAGATATATACCATCTTTCTAATTCTGCTAACTTTAATATATGCTGTTGTAATTGCCAATCATGCTCTCTCTGATAGTGATGATATTAGGGATAATCGCAGCTGTGTATATGGCCTGGAATATAGGTGCAAACGATGTTGCCAATTCCATGGGTACTTCCGTAGGTAGCGGTGCTTTGACCCTTAAAAAGGCGTTGATTGTGGCGGGCATATTCGAGTTCTTGGGTGCTGTTCTGGTGGGAAAACATGTTACGGGGACCATTTCCAAAGGCATAGTTTCCCCTGCTGCTTTGCCTCCTAACGTACTGATGGTTGGTATGCTTGCTGCTTTGATTGGCGCTGCTTTGTGGGTTACAATAGCAACATATTTCGGGTTGCCCGTTTCAAGTACGCATTCGATAGTGGGTGCAGTTATGGGCTTTGTGGCAGTGATAAACATATCACTGATACACTGGATTGTGGTGGGTCAGATTGTTGCAAGCTGGGTTATATCCCCTCTTTCCGGTGCGTTCATAGCGTTTCTTGTTTTCATCGCTCTTAAAAAGACCGTGCTGTCCAAGGCAGACCCGATAAAAGAGGCAAAGGTGGTAGCCCCGTTTTTTATATTTATGACTGCTATGATAATTACCATGTCCGTTATTTACAAGGGTCTAAGCAACCTGGACATGGATTTTGGGATGGTGAAATCTCTGGTTATCTCCACTGTGGTTGGAATAATTGCTGCAATAATTGGCTTTCTTTTCCTGAGACGCTTTAATGAATCTTACGCCGATGACCCTGATAAATATGCAAAGCTTGAGAAATTTTTTGTATATCTACAGGTAATGACAGCGGCCAGTGTGGCTTTTGCACATGGGGCTAACGATGTTGCAAACGCCGTGGGTCCTCTTGTAACCATCGTTGACATATACACCAGTGGTAGCGTTGGTTCTCATGTGGTTATACCTTTGTGGGTACTTGCTCTTGGAGGTTTTGGTATAGTGCTGGGTATATACACATGGGGCTACAAGGTGATATACACGATAGGCTCTAAGATAACTGAGATAACACCCACAAGGGGTTTTTCCGCGGAGTTTGCCACAGCTTTCACCGTTTTGGTTTTTTCAAAGTTAGGTATGCCCATATCCACTTCCCATGTGATAGTTGGTTCGGTTTTGGGTGTTGGGCTTGCAAGGGGAATTGCCAGTATGGATTACCGTGTGGTGAAAAACATCATCTACTCTTGGCTCTTAACTATCCCCATTGCAATGGCATTCGCAGCAGCAATCTTTTTAATGATTCGTCCAATATTCTTATGAGGTGATGTAATATGAAGTACTTCAGGGTTCCAATAATAGAAACGCTAAGAAAATCCCCGTTTGAGGCGCTAAATGACCATGTTGAAATAGTGAGAAAAAGTGCCACCCTGCTAAAAGATGAAATAGACGCCTACATAAATGGAGACTTTGAGAAGTTTGAAAGTATTCGTAAAGAAATAGACGAGCTTGAGTTAAAGGCAGACTACATCAAGAGCAACATTAGAAATCATCTGCCGAAAGATGTAAAGTTAGTAGTTGATAGGGGCGTTTTTCTCTCGCTTTTGGGAGAGGTTGATAAAGTGGAGGATTTGATACAGGACATTGGTGAGTGGATATCAATGCGGGAGAAGCCCATTCCTGAATCGTTGAAATCGGAGTTTAAAGAGCTTTTCAATAAAGCGCTTGAATCTGTTGAAGTATGTGAAAAGGCAATAAATCAGCTTAACGTGGTCATAGAGGCGTCTTTTGCAGAAAACGAGAGAAAAAAGACCAAAGAGGTCATACAGGAGTTGCACAGGGTGGAGCATGAGAGCGATATTATTGAGAGAAAGCTTACTCGGAAGATATTCGGCATGGAGAATGAAATATCTCCCGTGGCCATATTTCATCTAACGAAGCTGGTATTTCTCTTAGGGGACATTGCAAATCACGCGGAAAACGCGGGGGACAGGATCAGAGCATTGCTTGCGAAGTGATTGAATGATAACTGTGATGACTCATACTGACTCGGATGGAGTTATTTCTTTGTCTTTATTTCTCAAAAAGATTCAGGGTATTCAGGTGAGAGCATATTTCACATCCCCGGTTCAGCTTAGAGATATAATTTGTCGGTCCGTTCAGAGAAAGAAAAGCTTGGGTGAGCTGTACATTTTTGACCTTGCAGGAGAGAACAAGGCCATTTTTGCCGCGGCCATATATGATAAGGTGCTATGGGTTGACCATCACCAGTGGGAGCCGGAAGAAGTACCTTCTCACGTGGATGTTGTTATTGATAGCAGAGCCAAGAGTGCGGCTCATGTTGTTGCGGAGTATTTCAATATACAATCGCCTCTGGTTGAGCTTGCGGACCAGATTGACACCAATGATGTTAAGGATGAGCTTGCGGAGAGGATAAGGGAAACTGTGGGTGCAATAAGGCATAGGCACTCTGGAATTGATTTGAACAAAAAGCTTGAAAAGCTTGCCTACGAGCTTGCCACTGAGGATTTTAGTGTTCTTGATTCATACAACGAACTTGTATCGGATTACAGAGAATGGATTAACAGACTGCGAGATGATGCCACAAAACACACCCGTATTTACCGTGTGAAGGGTCTTAAGGTTGCGGTTTACGAGGCAACAGAACCCATTCCCGTGTATTTAATAAGTAACGAGCTTCCTGATGACGTGGACATATTTGCAGTTATCATATACATGCCTCCGAAGGAGAGACGGCGTGTGCCTGTGACCAAGCTTGAATTTAGAACACGGACAAGCAAAAATGTGCTTAAACTGGCAGAGTTTTACGGGGGCGGGGGGCATCCCCTTGCGAGCGGTGCCAGCGTTACTGATATAATAACCGTTCCAGAACTTTTGAAGGCCATTGAGCTACTTTATACCTGATTTTTTTCTTTTGTATCTCTGTTGGAGCTCGCAGGCTTTACATATCTCTCCCACGGTGGGTTCTCCGCATATCTTGCACGGGTGCAGTTTTTCCCTTTCAACCCTTAAATACGGTTTAAGCTTTTCAAAGAAATTAAGTGTTGAGAACTTTGCTGCCGGGTCTCTCTTTTCCAGATTATCAAGGAACTCCCGATACACATCTCTGATTGCCATGGATGCGTATGGACACCTCTTCCTGACGTATGGTATGTTTTCTATTTTGTTGTAATCCCGTATTTCCTGTTCCAGCACCCTGCGAAGGGGCACTATCCGGGGTACAAATCCCGGTACCCTTTCGTGATGTGGTGCTAATCTGGAGAGCCTCGCAACATCTCCCCGTGTTACGTTCATCACAATAGACTGGGCAAAATCGTCTAAATTCAGGCCTAAAAGCACGTAATCTGCTTCAATCTCTTTGGCAAACACGTTGAGTACCTTTCTCCTGAAAACGCCACAATACGTGCAGGGTGCAAGCTCGTTGTCCGTTTTGGCTACTTCTTCTGTGGTGAGTCCCAGGTATTCTTTGAAGGTTATTGTTTTATGTTCTATTCCAAGGGATTTTGAGTACCTTTCTGCCACTTCCGCGCATTGTTTTCTAAAATCTCCGATACCCTCATCCACCGTTACTGCCATAATTTCAAAGTCTCTCCACTCTCCAAAAATTTTGTTTACCTGATGCAGTAGATGCATGCTGTCCTTTCCCCCGC
>WAOD01000058.1 GCA_015521465.1 DHVE2 group archaeon | reverse complement strand
CTTTATCTACTGTAGCAACTCCACTCTTTATTAAATATGCGTTGATAAATATTTTGTTTTTTAGATATACGTATGCTTCTACAGATTCCCTGTTAACCACATATCCTTTATCAAATTTAAGGTAAACTTTTTTCTTTAATACGTATTGCCTTAGATAGGCTATAGCCTCATCTAAATTTGTTATAACGACACCTCTTAATTTTACAATGGCCCCAGTATCTAACTTTAATCGTCCATCTTCTAAAACATCAACCACCCTGTAAAATTCATTTTTACCAAATTTTAACTTATCAGGCTCAATCACGGGTTTTGCATCTTTTATCCTTGGGATATAGTCTATCTTTTCTGGTATTATCGATTGCTCTCTCCTAATAATTTCCATTTTTTTACTAAATGTATCTAAACCATTTATTCTTACTTTTTTCTTTATAACTTCTAAGAAATCCTCATTTATCTCATAGCCAATCACATTTCTATCTAATTCCAATGCCACTTTGGCTGTGGTTCCACTTCCCAAAAAAGGATCCAAAACCGTCTCACCTACAAAAGTAAACATTTTTATTAATCGCTTAGGTAACTCATCTGGAAACATTGCTTGATGATCTATCTGCCTAACTCCTCCAAAATACCAGTGTCCATAGAAATACTCTTTCCATTCTTCCTTCGACAACTTTGATTTCTCTTTAACCTCTTTAGAAACCTTTTTGCTTTTACTGGGCTTTTTAAATATCAGGATGTGTTCATAATCAATTTCTATCATTCCATTTGGAGGATAGGGGTAAGACCCCATAACATTTGCTCCACCAGTGGTGTTCATAGTTGTTTTTTTCTGCCATATTATGGATCCCATATAATCAAAACCTATATCTTCACATTGTGCTATTATCTCTGCATGAAGCGGTATAATCTTATATCTGCCATACACTATAGACCTTGCAAATTGATCACCTATGTTTATAACTAATCTTCTTCCTGGTTCCAGTACTCTATATGCTTCCATCCACACCCTATATAGATCTTTCAAATATTCATGCAATGTTTGACCATACCCAATTTGATTTTTTGTGCCGTAATTCTTTATAGACCAGTAAGGTGGAGAGGTTACAATTAATTGAACAGATTGATCCCCCACTTCTAACATCTTTCGACTATCCCCTATTATTATTTTGGCCCAATTCACCATGGTTATTCCTCAGTTATCAATGATATATTAATCTTGCTGAAACACCCGAGCAATTTCGTAAAAAATTAAAAATACGAGGAGAAGTCCGTTTTTATTCTCAGTGCAAATAAGAATCTGGAAATCGAAAAAAGATGGTTCTACGGGGCGCACGAGGACATATTTGCTGGAGAATTAACTCGAGGCGCTCTATCGTATTCTTACTCGGATGGAAATAAATGGAATGGTAGAATCATCAGAAAAGATGAAAACATGGGGGTCATATGGGCTAGAGAAATAGACGATTTTCTGATATATTCAATTTACGAACACAACCAAATTTTCTTCCTCGGGGGTTCAAAAAAGGATAAGGCGAGCATCGTTAAAATTGATTCCCGAGAAGAAGTGAAGAAAGAAATCGTTTTGGGAGATGGGGCGGTAATTCACATAATTGCGAATAAAGAGAAAATAATCGCACTGGGCGAGATAAACGAGCATCCTTCTATTCACATATTTGACGAGGAGCTTGAAATTATAAATGAAGAAATCCACGGGAGCACAACCGGCTGGTACGAAAAGGGAATAATAGGAGATAATACAATCTTGGCTTTAAAATACTCTTCTAAAACTAAAGATTCAGCCATAGTGGAGATTTGACTCAGATTCTCAATTTTCATTCGTTTATTGCGGACAATTTCAATTTCTCAAATCTGCCTAAAAAAGATGCAAACTTGCCCCGGCAAAAGAAAATTATAAATATATAGCAAGCCATGATTTTCCTTATGAAGATAATCGCATACTTATTATTATTCACACTAATTTGCTCTCCAATTTTATCATATTCAGCCATGGGCAATTCTGAAAATACCCAAAACACAAGTCTACCCGAATGGACTTTCATGGTGTACATGGATGCAGATAATTCTCTTTCGTACTACGCTCCTGATGACCTCGCGGAGATGATGAGCTACGGCTCCAACGCAAATTTGAATGTTGTCGTGTTGTATGACTCAACGAAATCCGGAGATTCAGCCATATATTACATTGAGAAAGGCAAGAAAGTGCTTGAGGAATCCCTTGGAGAAGTGGACATGGGCAGTGAAGTTACCCTTAAAAATTTCTTGAACTGGACATACCATCACTATCCCGCCCAGCACTATTTTTTGGATTTGTGGGACCATGGAGATTACTATGAGGGTGTGTGCATGGACCATGGGGACTGGCTAACTTTAAGCGAGTTACACGATGCACTGGGTTATTTTGACAGCCTGAGAGGTAAAAAACTGGACGTGGTCGGATTCGATGCTTGCCGGATGGGGGGTATTGAAATATTCTACGCCCTTCGCAATGTGGCTAATTACGCGGTTGCATCTGAAAAAGACGAACCCGCAAGTGGTTGGCCGTATTACAGCGTGTTAAGTGGAATATATAATAAGAATCCGGAGAATGCCTCGCGTGCTGTTGTGGACGCCATGTACAGTTGGGCAAAGAAGTTCTATTCTCAGAACGGTCTGTCGGTGATAATGGCTTCAGTGAATCTTACGAGAATTAACTCTTTTGTTAATAAATTCAACACTCTTTTAAATTTTGCAATGCCTGTCGCTACATATCTTGGTCCTGATATATTAAACGCCACCAGTGATGTTGAGCGCTACGAGCTTCACAGTGTAGCTGATTTTTACAATTTAATGCAGAAGTTGAACAATGTGGGGGATTACCGTCTATCCAAACTCGCAACTGGAATGATGCAGGAAATAAACAATGTGACATACTACAAAGTATGGGACTGCCCCAATCCAGCAAACGGGTACCATGCTAGGCATGCTCACGGTATTGGAATTTATTTCCCCCAGTTTTTCGTTTCTGGAGGATATTACAGCACTGAATTCGCCAAAAACACATTATGGGTGAAATTTTTAAACAGCTTTTTAGAAAAAACACCGGTTAAGAGAAACGGAACGGCGAATATAACATCGAAGAATGGATGGTTGAATATATCTTATGAGGCAAATGTATCTTATGTGGATGTGTACGTGCTAAACGCCACGAAAACTTACAGTGGGATATTGAAGCCAATGGGAAATTATGATGTACCGGTCAATTTTGGAACTTACACAGTTTTTGTATATGGGTATAACAGCACCGGAGAAGTTGTGTGGAGAGTAAAAAAAATTGTACCGTATTTGAGAGAAATAGATATTCTTGGAAAAGTATATCTTAATGGCAATATAGCCAATGGTGCAAAAATATCACTCAGAATAGGCAATGAGACGTACGTGGTCATTCAAAACAGCACTGGATTTGATTTGAAGCTAAAGTACCCCAAAGAAATATGGGGCAACAGCTCCATTGTAATCCATGTGAGCTACCGGTACTTTTCTAAAGATTACACGTATAAAATCGGGTCATTAAAAGGAGAGGCATTTCTTCCGGTGGTTATAAGAGATTCCTATTTTCCCACTTATTCGCAGATTGTTATTGTATCTCTCTCATTTACGGTACTTTCTATTATAATTATCTTTTATCTTCGGAGGTTTTCTTCATGAGTTTGCTTATCTTGTGAAGATGTCTTGATGTCTTCACGGCCTCACTACTTATTTCCTCTACTTTTCCACCTGTTATAACAAAATGCCTCACCTCAAAATCAGTTTTTGAATACTTTTTAAGCTCCTCGGCAATGTAATGGAGCTGTACACAGTGCGGTGAGCCGTCAACGGTTATCACCGTAAGGGACTCAGCAACGGACATCATTGCAGCAAGCTTGTAAAATGCCATATTTATATGCTCTTTCTCCGGGCAAAATGATAATTTAGTATATCCATCATAACTTTTAAGTTCCTCGGGATGCTCGGTTTCCACGCAGCTTCCATACAATAATAAATGCTGCCTTCGTACATGCTTTCCTTTGGCGTTTGTGCTCATCAGGTCCATAGTAATCTATGAGCATCTTTTATTTACAATTTGCCGTAGGAGGATTATCTGTATTGCGAAAGTTAGATATGCTGAGTTGCCATGGGATGCAAGAGGTGATACAAAATGCCGTTCAATTTGGAGCTGGAAAATCTGAGATACGGTAGTGATTTGATAAAGAGAGGGTTTGCAAAGATGCAGAAGGGTGGAGTGATCATGGACGTTACAAATGCGGAGCAGGCTGGAATTGCAGAGGATGCAGGTGCGGTTGCAGTCATGGCTCTTGAAAGGGTACCCGCAGATATTCGTGCTGCTGGCGGAGTGGCCCGCATGTCTGACCCAAAGAAGATTCAGGAGATAATGGAAGCAGTTACCATACCAGTTATGGCAAAGGTGAGGATAGGTCACATTGCTGAAGCAAGAGCGTTAGAATCTATGGGAGTGGATATGATTGACGAAAGTGAGGTGCTGACCCCTGCGGACCCGTTTTTCCACATTGACAAGAGAAACTTCACCGTACCATTTGTTTGTGGTGCAAGAAATTTAGGAGAGGCTGTTAGAAGAGTATGGGAAGGCTCCGCAATGATTCGAACCAAAGGAGAAGCAGGCACGGGAAATGTTGTGGAAGCTGTGCGTCATATGCGGCTGGTAAATCGCGGGATAGAGGAGCTCAAGTACAAAGATGACGCAACCATATACAAAATAGCCAGAAAATACGCAGAGTCCTACGAGAAACTTCTTTTAAAAGTGAAAGAGTTTAATGGTGTGCCTCAGGAGATAGACCCACACGAACCAGTTTTTGGAAATTACACGATAAACGATATAGTGGAAGGGCTTTATAAAGAGCTTGTTGAGATTAAGAAATTACAGCGCTTACCCGTGGTAAACTTCGCTGCCGGTGGAATTGCAACGCCTGCAGACGCAGCGCTTATGATGCAACTTGGCGCGGATGGAGTGTTTGTTGGCTCGGGCATATTCAAATCCCCAAATCCCGAGGAGATGGCTCGCGCCATAGTTGAAGCAGTGCATAACTACGACGACCCAGGTGTTGTTGCTGAGGTTTCCAAAGGCTTGAAGGGGATGTATGGCCAGGAGGTCTCTGAATTAAAAGAGCATCTCCAGGATAGGGGCTGGTAAAATCCCCTCTATTTTTACTTTTAAATTTGGAATATAATTAATTTCTGAATTTTTGCAGTTTCACATGAATATTTAAATATGTGCAATACGGTATTCTATAAAATGGAGATTGAAAACCTGATAAAAAATGAGATTATCACCGTAAATAAAGGAATCATTCGCAGGAGAGAGCCCGTGTCAAAATTAATGATTAACCCTGTGTTGAAAGATGGTACCACTACTGTTAAGTTAAATGAGAATTGCATACAGCGCATAGCAGAGAACTGCAACCTGCCCCTCTCAGCAATTTACTTGCCGATAACGTTCTTTGTGCCATACGGGCTGGGAGAGGGATACCTCTTTTCAGAGAAGGAGGCAAGAGTAGTAGAAATATTCAGCATCGAAACGAGCTTTAGAGCTGGGAAGTACTGGGTTAAGAATTATGAAATCAACAGATTAATAGCACATTACCATGGATGCTTTCAGAGGATTTTTATTTCCTGATAAAAAGAAAAGTGTTATTTACCCATTGTAAAATATCCTCTTATGAAAGTTGTGCTTGCATACTGTGAAAATGAGGCGCTGAAACTTGCAAAAAGGTACCTGAAAGGGGTTGAAGTCAGGTGTATAAACGAATCAGATGAAAATTTTCTAAACGAGGCGGAAGTGTTAATTACTTTGCACTGGAAAAATGTGAAAAAGTACCTCCCCGAGCTTAAATCTCTGAAGATGATTCAGGCGCTCTCCGCAGGGGTGGACCACATACCCATTGAGGAAATTCCGGATGATGTGATCCTATGTTCAAATGCGGGCTCAAACGCATGGGCAGTGGCAGAGCTGGCTTTTACGCTTTTAATGATATCCCTGAAAAAATCATGTTACAGACACGAGCTTATGAAAAACGGAAAGTTCCCTCAAATGATTGAGAGCAAGCTTCTTCGAGAAAAGAAAGTAGGTATTCTGGGGTTCGGGCACATCGGGCAGAGTATAGCGAGAATGCTATCTCCTTTTAACGTAAAAATATATGCTTTTAACAGAAATGGGAAATACAATGGAGACATAAAAATAGAGCAGGTTTATAAACTAGGAGAACTCTGGGACGTTGTTCCTGAACTTGATGCAGTCATACTTGCTTTGCCGCTTACCAGAGAAACTGAGGGAATAATAAACAAAAACATACTAAAAAAGATGAAAAAGGATGGAATACTGGTAAACGTTGCACGTGGCAAGCTTATAGTTGAGCAAGACCTTTTTGAATTCCTTAAAGAAAACGATAATTTCACCGCCGCGCTGGACGCCTGGTGGCATTACAGACGAGAATTCAGACAGAAATTTCCATTTGAGAAATTGCCCAACGTGATAATGAGCCCCCATTGCGGGGGTGTATATGAAAACTGGATAGATGATACCATGAGAAATGCCACAGAAAATGTAATGCGATATTTCAGAAATGAAAATCCAAAAAACATTGTAAAATAATTTGATAAAAAAATCAAGAATACATGTTCCACAGGTGCTCAAAATAGTTTTCGTATTCATTAGCCACTTCCCTGCTTTCAATGAGGGCATTTGCTTCGTGATTGTACTTCAGTGCGCTCTGGCTCCAGTTTGTTGAACCAACGATGACTATGTCATCATCAATTATTATAAGCTTATCGTGGGTTGTTTGGTTACTCCAATCAAACTCAACGGAGATTCCTTTTGATTTGAAATACGCTGACCAGTTTTTTGCAGCGCTTACTAAATCAGGATTTGAAAAACCAAAACCGTATCCGTCATCCATTATGACTTTAACATCTACCCCGCGGTCATGTGCGCTAACCAGAGCTCTGCCAAGCTTGGACACGTCATGAGAATCATCATCAGGATTGCCGTACCATCTTATCTCGTACATGACCATATGTATGCTCTTTTTAGCATAATTTATTTTGCTCAGCACTACTGGATAATAATTTCTGTCATTTATTGCCATTATCTTGGTATTGTTAGAAACAATAATACTACTCTCATGCATAGGGTAGTTGTGCACACCCATCATTTCAGCGGACATGAATCCCGCGGAAAATGCAAGCAAAATGGCAATACTTACTATAGCGCGATTGTTCATAGATTGAGGATATTAAGGAGTTATTTAACTGTTTTTGCGTATATCAGGTATTCCCCACGGGCATCATCATACTGGAATTCCCCGATTATTTCTTTCATTCCAGAGATTATGACTGGGGAATCTGCATAGACCCTGAGCGAGTAGTTATCCTGTGACAGGTAAAAAGACAGGCCATAATCCGCAATTCTCCCATGTACACATACTTTTCCGCTGTGGTTTTCAAGTTCTGATATATTCGCCAGTTTAAACCCATCCGGAACGGTAGTTGAAGCAAACTTTATCAAAAACCTATTATTCTTAAACTCTCCGCAGAAATAAGCATCTCTGGCGCCTTCATAACCGTACTTCACATATCCCCTTACCTCGCCTGTTTCGTCTGTTATGTTTAAATAAGTTACCTTTAAATAGGTCACTCTTCCGCTAATGTCCACATTTAACCCAACGTACTTGACGGGATTTTCCATTATAACCGGAAGAGATGTAAAATAGGAATCACTTATTACCTCAACATCGCTCTTCTTTTCAGTCTGAATCTCTATTGAAGAACCGTGCTTAACAACTATCCCGGATATTTTTACCACCTCCCCCGGTACCAACTTGCTGTTAAATTCTACAAAAACATGTACGCTGTTTTTGAACTTTTCATCAGTTACTGTGATAAATGAATAGCCATCTCCTGAACTGCTTTTTATAACTACACCCTTCACAGTTACATATTCCCCAACGTGGTTGCTGCACTCGTTTATGGGGACCAGTATTGGCGATACATTGTCAATATACAAGTACAATACAAGCAGGGAGAATATGATAGCCAGGTTTAGAATTATTAATGATTTGCCCTTCATTTTCATAAAACTGTATTTTTGTGTCGTATAAAAATATTATTATCTCATCCAGAATTCAAACAAATATTTATCGTATGAAAATATACCGCATATGTATGGGTTTTGTTCACGTTTATACTGGCAACGGGAAAGGCAAGACTACCGCTGCATTTGGGCTTGCATTTAGAGCTGCAGGTAGAGACAAGAGGGTTTGTATAATTCAATTTATGAAACCGGATAAGGGTTACGGGGAGCAGGTATCTGCAAGGAAAATGGGTATAGAACTCCATGCCTTTGGAAACAATAAATTCGTAAATAGGAACCATCCTTCGGAGGAAGACTATAAAAATGCACAGTCCGCAATGGACATGGCAAGGGAAAAAATAAAAAGCGGTGAGTACGATGTGATAATTTTAGATGAAATAAACGTTGCTCTTGACTTTAAACTTATAAATCTCCAGGACGTGCTTGAAATAATTGACGGTCTTCCTGATCGAACAGAGCTCGTGCTCACTGGCAGGTACGCTCATGATGAGATTATCAACCGGGCAGATTTGGTTACTGAAATGTGTGAGGTAAAGCACTATTTCAAACAGGGCGTGGTCGCGCGGGAAGGAATAGAGTATTGAATAATGGATAGAGGTGATTATATGGGAGAAATTAGGAAAGAACTGGAAAAACTTGTGGAAAAATTCAATATGGCTGAAAATAAGAAGAAGGAAAAGCTTAAGGACTTGGATAGGAAAATTAACATAGTGTTCGAAGACGATGGCTCTTACAGAACACATCTTAAAGGAGGACATCTTTCTGAAATAGAAGACGGAACCTTTGAACCGGGAGACATTACCATAATTACCACCACCGGGACATTTATGAAAATACTTTCAAAAGAAGAGGACGCTATGACTGCATACATCACAAAGAAAATCAAGGTAAAGGCAAAGCTAATGGATAAGCTGCTGCTCAGTGACATACTGGGTTAATTTTGTAACTCCGAGGTGTTACAAATGGTAAACCCCCATGGAACACGGACACTGTCATACGTCTTACAAACAGCATTCTAACAGTGTTTTTTGTACATGCTTGTATGGCAATGTATGGCAAAAAAATGTAACTTTACGAAAGTATTATATACTGTTTGGACTATACACATCATGTAAATGGGTGTATGCCATGGGGGATACAAAAATAACACTGAGGATTAGCGAGGTGGAGCTTGACGAAATAGATGATTTCGTGGCAAGACACCCTGAATATCATAACCGCTCACAGTTGATAAGGCACGGAGTAATGGAGTTCATGAAGATGGTTGAGCGCGGTGAGTTCAGGCAATCAAAAAAGGGATTCTGCGTGGAAATGGATGGTATGCTCATAAGAACCCTTGAAGATTACGTGGACTACGGGTACTTCGATAGCATTGACCAGTTGATTAAATATGTGCTAACAACAATATCCGCCAATGGAATTCTCGGAAATATACTAAGGAGTTATGTAAATGCAATACACAAAGATCTACGCCTTGACCCAGAACTGTTGCGGGAGAAGAGGGTTGGAAGAAGATATAAAGATTAATGATGTAAATGAGAGATATGCCAGGAGCGTGGTTGGGATGCCTATGTATATGAAAGAGGAAATAAAAGAAAAAATTCGTAGAGCCATGATAGAAGAGTTTGGAATAGTACCCCGGGTGAAGGTGCTTGCGTTCGGTGGTGGAGCAGGGAAAGTCGCAGAATACATTTCCGCTCAAAAAATCTCCGGGGTGAAAATAATTGCCCTCAACGTTGACGAGAGGGTAAAAGAACTGAATGTCGATAAAAAGATGTGGATTGGGAAAGAGGTCCTGGGTGAGCACAGGGACACTGCCGGAGAGGTCAAAGTTGGAGAATACATTGCCAACAAGTCCAAATCGTGGATTATCGAAGAAGCGAGGGACTCAGATGCGGTCATACTTGTGGCCGCTCTGGGCGGGGGCATGGGAACCGGCGGAGTTATTGAAACTATGCGGGTGTTAAATGATAAAACCACCACACCAACGATGACCATATTTATACTACCTTTCTCGGTGGAAAAAGATAGAAGAAAGAGAGCTGTGGCTGCTCTGAACACGGTTAGAAAAGAAAATCTTGGAACATACATAGTATTTGATAGCGACACCATGCTGAGTAAGCAGAATTTACCATTGAGCGCCGGTTACATAAGTATGTACAAGGAGATATTTGGAGTAGTTGAAAAGATTGCAAACGTTACCAGGGCAGCAATAGAGAGAAAATTTGACGAGTTATACCTTAACACCCTCGACATAGATGTGGAAAACAAGTACCAGGAAATACTTGACCAAGAAGAAGCACTTGCCATTTAATTTATAAATAATTATATTTTTATACTTTTTTGATTTTGATAGTTCCCAGACCTTTTTTCGTATGTTTTTTCCACAGGGCTTGTTAAATTGATAAAACATATCTGAACAAATTTATCATTCACGGAAAGTTCAACTTCTCCTGTTGCGTATGCACCAACGGTAAGAATTCCCTTAAATCCTGAATCTACGAGACCAAATGATGCCATAACTCCTCTTCTTGCCCACCTGCTTTTGATCCACAGCTGGGCCACGTGTTGCGTACCCACATATATTTCTTCCAGTGTCCCGATAAGAAAACGTGTGCCACTCCTAATCTTTATTTTGCCCGTTTTCAAATGTACATTTTCCTCAGGAATATATATTTCACCAATCCGTAGGTCGTAACCGTTGGGAGTGAGCAACTCCTCTTTGAAAGGAGCAATAGAAATATAACCAAGCTCAATAGATTTTTTGATATCCCTGTCGGAAAGCACAGCACCCATTCTGTTCGCACTTTGTTCAATCATATGGTGACAATACCTGCTTTAATTTAAAAATTTACTGTCTCTTTAATTTTGTACATACAAACAGTATGGCATTTGGGAACTTCAAAATGTTTATTTTTATACACCTATACCTAATAAATGTAAAGATTCACTAACTTAGAAAACACAAAAATCCTAAATTAACGATTGCACCTTTTACAAGCGTGCAGAAATGCGGGGGGCCGGATTCGAACCGGCGAACCCCTACGGGACCAGACCCTGAATCTGGCACCTTTGACCTAGCTCGGTAACCCCCGCTTGCAGAAGGTATATCGTCATTGATTATTTATTTTTTTCCAGTACCGCCCCCTGCTGAAATTTTATCTTTCTTTTTTCCTTCTTCAACATAACTATTGCAACAAGTATGACAATAAGCGGAATCTGTAGAGTTAAAAGACTAAAACCCAATGCTGTGAAAAATATTTTATAAGAAAGAGGAGGCACATATGCTGGTGGAGGATATGTCCATGCGTATGAT
>WAOD01000057.1 GCA_015521465.1 DHVE2 group archaeon | reverse complement strand
GTATAGAGGGTAATGAAGTTGAAGAAAATCGCACACAAAGGCACAAATTAAAACGGGTTAAAAGAATAACCGGTGGATTCGCATAGTGCTTAGAGAAATTGCAAAAATAATAGGAATACTAAGTAAATTTGCCGTAGATTCTACTGGTATTCAAATTTATTATCGTTCATATTACTACACACAGCGAATCGGAAGGAAAGCGAGAAGAGAAGATGAGATAGTTATAAAATGGCATGCTAATGATTATCTTTATCTCATCCCTCTTTTTAAAAACTAAGAAAAGATTGAGGAAGCCTATGCGGATAAAGGCTATGACTCTTTACGTAACATACGATTTGTTCTTGAAAGGAAGGGGATACCATACATTGCAACCCGTGAGAACGCACATAGGGGATTGCGTAGACGGTTAGTGAAAAAGAGCAAATCGTTGGAGTGGAAAAAGAAATATTTGTATATAAATGTAATTGAATCAGTTTTCCACTCTTTTAAAAGAGAAGTTGGAGATTACATCTTTTTCCACTCTTTCTACATAGTTTCTAAGCTCATTCTTTTCAAAGTTCTCGCTTATGCTCTCCATATTTAATTATCTTCTAATTTTTATCTCCCTTTTTCCTTGTTTTCCCAGGAATTCAACTTCCCAAAAGCATCAACAATTTTAAATATTATGAAAATCAAGAAAATGAATATCAAATAATATGTACTTCGATAAGGGGAGTTGATATTTTCAAAGAAGTAAATAAGCAAAAATGATATGATACTTGAGACTATAGCGATTCCAAGAAGGTAAAACCACATATTTGAAGATTTTAAAAATCTATATATTGCTATCCCAAATAGTAAAAGATTAAAAAAAGTAAAAACAAAGTCCAAACCAAAAGATTTTCAAGTAAATCCATATAGCTCACCTCCAAAATTCCACCCATCCAGTTCCATACTCACTAACAAATTTATGAACCATATATGAGACATATGCACTGTAGTAAACACCATCGTAGCTTCCGTACGCGACCCATGGTATACTTGGAAAAATCGTTGTATAACAATGCGTATCTTTGTTATACCCATAATATCCAACAGACGAGGCAAGCGAGACTGCTGGAACCCATGGATAATAATAGTCGTTTTTAAACACTAACCATAAATATTTCATGTTGACAGACATGTAATAATTTGCCATATTATCATGCATATAGTCAATTCCAAATGCTGCTGCGCCGAGGGCAATAGATAATGCTCCACCTACTGGATTTGCAGTAGCACCAAGAACAAGCGATGCTACAGAAAACATTAGAGCATACTCACTTGTGGTTTGCTCAAACTCATCAAAGAACGCCTTAGCATCACTGCCCCAAAAAAGATTCTCTATCTTGTCTTCTTCACCGTATTTTATCGTCCACCATATTATATGTAATTTAAAGTAATGTATTGTCTCTCTTACACTCATAAAATGAGGGCCATTATCTTCAATTACAAATTTCTTTGATGTTGCTATTTTGAAGTTACCATTCTTAGCTTCTACAAATTGTTTTTTCTGAAGGTATGTAAGAATGTTTAAATACCTTTTTTCGTTAGGATTATCTTTTAGAAACTGCACGAATAGAGATTTTACTGTACGCTCATTAAGATTCCTCAATCTTTTACTATCCTTTGTATACCATGCCATAAAATCGTGATTTATTTTATTTTGCACTTTTCCTATTGTATCTAATCTCTCCGGAACCTTTGCATACACACTCCCACTGAACGCTGTACTTACCAATAGTATATCTGCGAGCATTACCCCAATACTCAATACCATTTTCATCCCATTTCTCGTCTTTTCTCTCTTCCTGCCCTAATAGGCAGTAAAAGTAAAAAAAGAATATATATGAACCTTGCTGTATGATATTTATTCTCATTGTCTCAGGAACAAGCAAACTTTTAAATAACGCAAATAAATTTTTATCTAAATGCACGGGCTCGGCAAAACTTCGTGGAACAAGCGGCTATACGGTTCTGCGGGGTGCATCGCTCACCCATACCCTTACGGACTTTGCATACCACTACCTAAACCGTTATAAAACTTTAATAAGCTTCTATGCAAACGATTCTGGAATTAAAAGTATTGAAGTAAAAATCTCTTGGATGGGTATTAGAATGGAAATAGAATATAACACCAGTTTCATTATATCTCATGGCCAAGTATCTCTTATAATGACTAATGGACATTATTAAGAGCATGTATCTTTTTTGCCCATACAATAGATGGGCATCACCCTCCTTCATTGCATCATTATATTAAAAAACGGACTCCCAAGTGAATTTTAAAGGTCACTTTCTAATGAATACCCGGATAGTTTCTCGCCAGCGAGAGCTATGAATGTGTAGTTATGCTGGAGATGAACATATTTATTGAATCAAAGTGCCATGGATATAATCTAAGTCTCTCCAATTCTCCTTTGTCCTCAGCTTATCCTTTGTGGACACTATATGCTTTATTCCCTGCTCATCCTTTATTAATTTCCACTATTTTATTTTTATTTAGGGTTGCAACTTGCACTTGCATTAAAGAGAACTGTGCTAAATAAAAAGCAGGTGGGCATAGTCCAAACAAACACATTAAAAACAATATAAAATAATATAAGTTGTTTGAGGATTGGGGATTCCTTTATTTAAACGCAATATGTGGCATATTTCAACTCTGTATCTTCCTCAAAGCGTCCTCCACCGCAGTTATCGTGGCAAGTGATGTGGGAGGGGGCGTAAGCAAAGGATGCGTGCCAACCTGCAAGTTCATGTATCTATCTGCTGTGTATCCACTTTCGATTGCAAGGCCAACAATATTAACTATCTCTCCAACGGTATCTCCTCCTGCAACCTGACCACCAAGGAAAAAGCCACCGCGTCTAGTGAATATCAGCTTTGTCAATATTTCGTGAGCATGAGGCAAAGTCCCGGGATGCTTGTCAACCACTCTGCTTTTCCCAACCACATAGTCAAATCCCTCTTTCCGGGCACATCGCTCAATCATACCAGCAGCTCCGAGGGACAGCTCACCAATTTTGGTCATGAATATGCCAAGGGTACCCTTCAGGCTGTTAAACGCTTTAATTTTGTAAACATTGGCTCCTGCGACGCGTGCTTCAGCAGTTGCAACGGATGCAAGCATGGTAGGTTTTGGCTGCCTTGTGAAAAAATCAAGTTTCTGGGCACAATCCCCCACTGCAAAAACATCCGAGTGAGATGTGCGCATGTACTCATCAACCACAATTCCGTAATCAGTAACCTTTAACCCCATGGACTCTGCAAGCTTGATATTTGGCCTCGCACCGGTACTCAGCAAAACCATATCAACATCTATTTTCTCCCCGCCATCAAGCACAACACACTCTGCACTTTTATTCCCACATATCTCCTTTACACCAACACCGGTATGCACATTTACCCCATGCCTTTTCAACTCGTTCTCTGCAAGAATGCAAAATTCATCATCAAAGGTAAGGTGCAACAGGTGAGAGGACCTCTCAACAATATGAACCTCTTTACCCAGCTTTCTAATTTCGTCGGCAAATTCAACTCCTATGAAACCGCCGCCAATAATAGCTATACTCTCACTTTCCCTAATCCTGTTCAAAAGAGTTTCAAGGTACTCAGAATCTTTCATTACAAAGTAAACTCCGTCTTTATCCACACCTTTTATTGGGGGCACGAAAGGTCGTGAGCCCGTGGCGAGTATCAACTTATCAAAATTAATTTCACCGTTTTTTTCAGTTCTGGCCATTTTGGTGGACAGATTCACATTCACCACGGTATCAACCAAGAGTTCTATGCCCTTACTGCGCAAAATAGAATCTGAAATCACATCTTTATCAACGGCTCCAAGAGTGCCAAAAATATACGGTATGCCGCAAGGAACAAGCACTTTCTCCTCTCTACGAACAACCACTACATCCTTTTCCGGATAATTCTCCTTGGCAAACAAAGCAGAGATTATTCCTGCGGGACCTCCTCCTATAACCAATATATCCGTTTTCATTTATCTCACCGATAAGTAATTCGTTTTCAGATATATGTATTTTATCATTCAATACTTTGTATTCGAAAAATAAAGACGAAAATCGTTAAAAATTATCCCATTTGTATCGCCTGCTCCCTCAACTCGCCTCTCTGGAAGCGGTAAGGGTCGTAAAAACTCAGTGGTAAATTCGATGCACCCTTAATTATCAGGTCAGCCATGCCCTCTGCAACCGACGGAGCTAACATGAAACCGTGCCCGGAGAAACCTGCCGCAAGGTAATAACCGTCAATCTCATCTATCTTTCCAATAGCAGCATTGTGGTCGGGTGTCTCAGCGTAGTAACCGCCCCACTGCCTTATTATGGCAACGTGCTTCAGAGCGGGGATTATCATAGAGAAATTTCTTGACACTTCCCTCATGAACTCGTAAGTGGGTGTAATGTCCCATGTTGGACCGTACTTTAAAGCGATTCCGCCAATAACACCCCCATTTGATTCCTGAGTTAAATAAGCTCCACCATGCTTGAAAGACACCACCATTGGCTTTATCTCTCCTTTCTTTATGGGCTCGGTGGCTATTCCCTGATGCTTGTAGGGTTCTATGGGGATACTTATCCCCAACTTCTCGTTTAAAATTTTAGCCCAGGCATTTGCAGCATTGAGCACGATATCTGATTTTACATCACCCTTTGATGTCTTCACCCCTTCCACTGCACCGTCCTTAACGCTTATTTCCTTAACTTCAGTGTATTCATTTATCACAACGCCCATATTTTTTAAAGTGGTCGCAAGACCATGCACAGCCACGAAAGGGTCAGCTTTTCCATCGGTGGGATTCCATGCTGCAGCGATAACCTCGCTTATGTCAAGACTTGGGACAATCTCACGGGCTTCTTCCGCGCTGATTATCTCAGATGGAACACCGTGAGAATTCTGCAAGGCTACATTCTTCCTGTACTGCTCTACCTCTTTCTCATCATACAGCAGAAACAAGTACCCCGTCTTTGACATTTTAAGTTCCGGAAATCCTATCTCCTCGCCAAGAGTGCTCCACTTCTCCACGGCATGCTTCATCATAGTTATGTTAGCTTCGTCTCCAAACTGCTGTCTTATCCCAGTACCGCACCTGAACGTGGAGCCAGAACCCAGATACTTCTTTTCGTAAATTGCAATGTTCTCAACGCCCCTCTTGGCTAACTCGTATGCAGTGTACAATCCAATTATGCCCCCACCTATTATCGCAACGTCCACCTTACTCTTCATCATCATCACCCACCAAAACACCCATTGGTACTGGCCTCACAGGGATTCGAGTGGCAGGGATATTTATTTCCTCAACCTTTTTGCCTGTCTTTCTGGCAATTATGCCGGCAACCAGGGGAATGCAGGTGCGCCCCTGGCACGGACCCATGCCAATACGGGTAATTCTCTTAATCATCTCTATATCGGTAATTCCCTGATCAATTAAATCCTCTATTTCTTTCTGAGTAACGTCGTTGCACCGGCATATTATTATTCTCTCCCTCGGGTCATCGCTCATTCTCTCGCCTCCTTAACACGAATCGCACGGGCCTCCCACGCTAACTCAATGGGAACTTCAACCGTCAAAACGGGGGTATCACCGACACTCTTTTCTCTAGGAACCACAAGCACAACTTTACCAGTTCCTATTTCTTCACCCTTTCTATTTAAAAGTACCACTTCATCACCGCGCTGGGGCACTGGCAGAAGCTCGTGGGGCATGGTTATGCGAGCCTTCTCGCCCCGGTAATGAATCATAAAAAACGCAAGCCCCGGACATATTTGAACGCAAAGAGAACAGCCAATACATTTCTCGTAATCAACCACAGGCCTATCGTTAGGGGTTGGCATACTTATTGCACCAACGGGGCAAATCTCAAAGCACGGTGTACAAGGAATTTTCTGGGGGCACTCAGGCACAGCCACAGGTTTCTTTTTTAACCTTTCCTCACTCGGAAGCTCGGTAATCTCCTTTATTTCATCCATCGTGAGATATCCCCTTGACAGGTACTCATCGCTCATTTTATCATCACCTTCTCTTCACCTATTTTTGTTCTTTGCCCGAACGGGCCGCTCCTGAATTCATCCAAATCCTTACGCACTTTTTCCATCTCTTCCATTGCGTTCTTCACATTAGCCTTTCCAACGAACAACGCGGCTGCAATTCCTGCAAGTTTGCCTTCCAGCATTGCGGTGGTTGCTTCTTCTATCCCAGAAGAATCCCCTGCAACAAATATACCACGAATCGTTGTCTCCATCCTGCTATCATGGCGCACAACGTAGCCGCTTAATTCTCGCACAAAAATGGCCTGGGCTCCCGCCTGGTGCAGAAGTTCAATGCTCGGTCTCAATCCAACTGCAAGAGCTACAATATCCACATCGTAAGTTTTTTCTGTTCCCGGTATGGGCTTCCATTTATCATCCAATTGAGCAATAACCGCACGTTCGACTTTTTCTTTACCCTCTGCCCTCAAAATAGTGTGCCTCGTGTAAATCGGTATCCCCAGCCTGCGAATCTTCGCCGCATGAACGAAATAAGCGCCAACTTTGGGCATGGCCTCCACAACGGCCACAACTTTCACTCCTGCCTGGAGAAGCTGATACGCCAAAATTACTCCGACGTTGCCAGCACCCACTATGAGAACCCTTTTTCCAGGTTGAATGCCGTAAGTGTTCATAAGCGTTTGAATTGCACCCGCCCCGTAAACGCCGGGCAAATCGTTATTTTCAAATGGAATCATCTTTTCCATGGCACCGGTGGCCACGATCACAGCCTTGCCGTGAAACTCCACAAGCTTTTTGTTTTTCTTCACCGCGGTAACCAGCTTGCCCTCGCCCTCAGGAAATATACCCACCGCCGAGGTTTCCAGGTGAATATCCACACCCCTGTTTTTTGCCTCCTCCGCGATAATTTCCGCAATTTTTATACCGCGCACACCTGCAAACTGCTCTCTCTTTCCAAAGAACTTGTGAGTCTGCTTTACCAGCTGACCACCCAAAACGGGATTTTCGTCCAGCAAAGCAACGGTTGCACCGTGTTCAGCAGCCTTTATACCTGCCATCAACCCGGCCGGACCACCGCCAATGACAATTACATCTGCTTCCACCCGCTCGGCGTCCTTCCACTCCGGAGGCCTGTAATCTTTTGGCAGGGGTTCCAAACCGTGCTGCCTCTCTACTTTCATTCCATCTTCCACGAGGGTTATGCATGTTCTCACGTTTGGAATGCCATTAACTTTCATCAAGCACGAAGAGCATTTACCGATGGCGCAGAACAAGCCACGGGGCCTTCCCCGAGCCGTGTAATTCAAAACCCTTATACCTGCCGCGTGGAGTGCTTCAGCAATCGGCTCACCTTCATAAGCCTCTATGGGCTTTCCCTCGAAATAAATTGTCACCTTCTTCCCTCTCTTTCTGCTGAAATCAATCACAGGGTGCTCTTCGAGCCTCATTAAATCACCTTGTAAGGCGTAAATGAAGGGTAATTATTTAACTTTACTGTGGCGTCAACAAGGAATGAATTGTATCTCCGAAGAGGAAAAATTAACATGCAAAAACTTATATTCAAAAACCGACCATTAAACAATTGAAACATGAAAACACTAATTATAAAGGCACGTGCAAAAAAGGCGTTCACTAAAACAAAAATTCCAGGAGCAGCGTGGGTCATAAACCAGTATGTCGGTTGTCAGCATGCGTGCATGTACTGTTATGCAAAATTTATGCGCAAGTGGTACGATTACGGGGAATGGGGAACATGGGTTGTTGTAAAGGAAAATCTCCCGGAGCTTGTTAAAGATGAAAGGGTTGAAGGGAGGATATACATGTCAAGCGTAAGCGACGCCTACCAGCCCGTAGAAAAGGAGCTAAAACTCACAAGAAGAATTTTAGAAAACATGGATAAAAGCGCAGAGCTGAGCATACTGACAAAATCAAACTTAGTTCTTAGAGATGTGAATATCCTGAAAAAATTTGAGAACATAGAAGTGGGGCTCACCGTAAATGGGTTCGACAGAAGGATTAGAGAGGAATTTGAGCCACACGCGCCAGAGCACAAAAAAAGGATAGATGCACTGAAAGCACTCCACGATTTCGGCATAAAAAATTACGCTTTCATATCGCCCATAATACCCATAATCGTAGATGTAGAGGAAATTATACATGAAACGAAGGACCACACTGATTTTTACTGGTTCGAATTTCTGAACATGAGGGCGAGCGGAAAGGAGTTTAGATATTGGCTTGCTCAAAATTACCCGGAGTCTTTTAAAATATTGAGTGATGAAGACAAATACAGGGAATACGTCAGAAATGAAAGAAAGATAATACTCAACAGCGGAATCAAGGTAAAGGGCGTAGAAACACATTGTAAATAATTAAAATAGAAGAAAATAGGGAAAAAGCAAGGTTAAGCCAGAATCACTGGCTCTTGTTTTTCAGGTACTCATCAATGGCCTTCGCAGCCTTCCTTCCATCACCCATGGCAAGGATAACCGTAGCTTCCCCTCTTATTGCATCTCCACCTGCAAACACACCCTCAACACTGGTCATCATGTTCTCATCAACCACGATTTTTCCACGCTCAACCTTGAAATCTGAAGTGTTTATTATGAGCCTGTTGGGGGTCTTGCCTATCGCAATAATAACCGTGTCCGCAGGCAGGGTCACGTATTCACCGGTACCCTGAATCTTTCTCTTGCCACGAGAGTCAACCTCGTCTAAAAGCTTCATCTTCTCAAACTTCACAGCCTTGACCTTTCCGTTCTCATCGCCTATGAATTCTACGGGATTTATCAAAAACTCAAACTTGATTCCCTCTTGTTTTGCGTGTTCTACTTCCTCTTCCCTAGCACTCACAAACTCTTCTCCTCTACGATAGGTTATCGTCACATCAACTCCAAAGCGCCTTGCGCTCCTAGCAGCGTCCATTGCGGTGTTACCTGCACCAATCACGACTACTTTTTCACCCACGTATATGGGAGTGTCATACTCGGGGAACTTGTACGCTTTCATCAGGTTTATTCTGGTTAGAAACTCGTTTGCGGTGTATATACCATTGAGATTTACCCCGGGAACATTCACAAGCCTTGGTGTGCCAGCGCCAGAGCTTATGAACACAGCGTCATATTCATTTAGAAGCTCATCAACGGTAACAGTCCTGCCAACAATGTGGTCAGTGCGTATATCCACACCGAGGGTTTTCAGCTTGTTGATTTCTTTCTCCACTATTGCCTTCGGCAGCCTGAATTCTGGAATGCCGTACATCAAAACGCCACCTGCTTCGTGTAGAGCTTCAAACATGGTCACCCTGTACCCCTGCCTTGCAAGCTCGCCTGCCGCGGTGAGCCCCGCGGGCCCGGCACCCACTATAGCAACGCTCTGCTCTTTCTTCTCTATGTTGGGAATCATCTCCGAAAGGAGCTCCTCGTCAATGCCATGCTCTCTCGCATAGTCAGCAACAAACCTCTCTAACTTGCCTATATTGATTTTGTCACCCAACTTACCCATCACGCAGTTCTTCTCACACTGGTCTTCCTGCGGGCAAACCCTGCCAGTGGTGGCGGGTAGCGCGTTGCACTGCCATATAACGCCAAGTGCCTCTCTAACAGCCTTGTCGGGATTATCACGATGCTGAACAAGCTTGCTTATGAAGCCAGGAATATTTATATGAACCGGGCATCCTTTTATGCAAGGAGCATAATTGTAAGGGCACTGTAAGCAGCGCTCAGCTTCCTTAACTGCAAGCTCGAAAGTGTAGCCCTGATTTACCTCTTCAAAATCCTTAATTCTATCCTCGGGAGCCCTCTCGCGCGTGGGCACGCGCTCCTTTATGATTTTCTTATTCGCCATTACTGCTCACCCCCATCTTCTTTAAGCGCTTTTAGATAATACTCCATAGCCTTCTTTTCCATTGGCGCGTAGAATCCGGTTCTGTGTATAAGCTCGTCCCAGTCAACCTGGTATGCGTCAAAACCGGGGCCATCAATGCAGGAGAACTTGACCTCTCCTCCAACGGTAACACGGCAGGCTCCGCACATACCGGTACCATCAACCATGATTGAGTGAAGGTCCGCTTCCATAGGGATTCCGTATTCTTTCACCACATTGAACACAGCTTTCTCGCCCCCCGCGGGACCAACTATGAATACAAAATCAAAGTGCTCGCTATCCAGCAACTCCTTGACCTTTGCAGTTGCCCTTCTAACCACTTCCCTGCTCACATCATTCATTCCCCAGTCTGGCTGCACATCAAATCCCTCTATTATGTGCCTGCTAACAGACGCCTCAAATTCGTCTTTCAATATAGCCATGGCTTTAGGAGTTACGTGAATGGAAGTCACATCATTTCCAACTTTTTGCCATGCTTTTGCAATAGGATACACTTCTATGATACCGGCAATCAGACCAATTGCCAAAATCTTGCCAAATTTCTTCATGGGTGTTGGGTTTCCCAAGGGTCCTGCTATATCCATTATGCTATCCCCCACTTTAAGCTCATTTGCCATTCTCAAAGTGGTTTTTCCTCGGATAAATGTCATAAGTTCAATCCATCCTTCATCTCTGTCCCAATTTGCAGGGGTAAGGGGAATTCTCTCCCCTGTTGGAAAAGCTCTCACAATCACAAACTGTCCCGGTTGAACCTTTTTGGCAACATGAGGTGCCTTTATCCTGTACATTACCTCATTTTTGGCTAATTCTTTTTTATCAAGTATCTCAAACATAAGGCATCGCTTGGGGAAATATGAGGGATGAATTTAATATTATCGCTCATTAAAGATTCCGTTTTTGACGAAATTCAACACAATATATAAACTATATTATCCCAGAATACAATTATTCCCACACCTTTCTACAAAAACTCGGATAAGTACCGAAATTTTTCGCATTAATCATTACACCCTTAAAAACAAGGAAAATGATATTAAATGAAAAGGCATTAAAGCAATATGCTTGATTCGCTGGGAGAGTCATTGAGAAACACCATACGCAAGATTTCCAAGGCAGGGTATGTGGACAAGAATCTCGTGAAAGAAGTAGTGAGAGATATACAGAGGGCATTACTAAAGGCCGACGTGGAGGTTCATCTCGCGCTGAAATTATCAAAAAACGTGGAGAAACGTGCACTTGAGGAAAAGCCTCCAAGCGGGATGAGCCATCGCGATTTCCTGATCAAAATCATATACGATGAACTTGTCGCCATTTTGGGAGAAGAAAAGAGCGTGGAGCTCAAACCCCAGAAAATAATGTTAGTTGGTCTCTATGGCCAGGGTAAAACAACCACCGCGGGGAAACTGGCAAAATTTTTCGTCAAAAAGGGATTGAGCGTTGCCTTGATTGCATGCGATGTTCATAGGCCTGCGGCGTATGACCAATTAAAGCAGTTAGGAGAACAAATAAACGTGCCAGTGTTCGGCATACCCGGAGAAAAAGATGCCAGAAAAATAGCGAAGGAAGCCATGAAGAAAGTTCGCGATTATCAGGTTAAGATTTTCGACACTTCGGGACGGCATTCGTTGGAGGATGATTTAATCGAAGAAATCAAAGATTTGAAAAAAATAATCGGGCCCGACGAAATATTCTTAGTTTTAGACGCAACCGTGGGCCAGCAGGCGGGCAAGCAGGCCAAGGCGTTCCACGACGCTGTGGGAATCACAGGAGTAATTATAACAAAAATGGACGGCTCGGCAAAGGGAGGCGGTGCCCTGAGTGCAGTTGCAGCAACAGGAGCTCCCGTTGTTTTCATAGGTACCGGCGAGCATCTCAACGACTTGGAGCATTTCAATCCAACGCGGTTCATTTCCCGCCTGCTGGGCATAGGGGACCTTGAAACTCTGTTAGAAGCAGCAAAAGAGATAGAGATGGACGAGGAAGAAGCAGAGAAGGTAATGGACCGCATGATGAGCGGCAAATTTAACCTGAAAGACATGTACGAAATATGGGAGCAGATGGCAAAGCCGGGAATAATGCAAAGGATTCTTTCTGCACTTCCATGGGCAAAGATGGGCGCGGAAATGGATAAAAACATTGTGGAGGAGAGCCAGGAAAAATTAAGGAAATACCGCGTGGTTATGGATTCAATGACCTACGAAGAACTTGAAAAACCAGAAATCATAAAAAGCTCCAGAATCAAGAGAATTGCCAGAGGAAGCGGCAGGCCAGAGGAGGAAGTGCGCTCATTACTAAAGGAGTACAAGAAGATGAAGAAAATGATGAAGCAGATGCGCGGAAACCGTAAGCTCATGCGCGCTCTTCGCAAGGGAATGAAGAACGGAAACATCGACTTGTCGGGATTGACATGAGAGTATTTGCGGTGATTGCACACAAATTCAACGGGGATATCAATTTGAACGACCTGCCCGGCTCCGGGAGAGTGGATGTAATTGCAAGGTGCATAAACTCCTCAATATTCTTATCGCACGACATACGGAGAGACATTATTTTTTCATTTTTTGCCCCGAAAATTCAAATTCGAATGAGGATAGACTCTTCGCGGGTCAAATATCTCAATCCGGATGAGCGGAGCACGGCTGCACTTATAAGGAACGCCATTTTGAGATTGAAAAAACGCGAAGAAACTTCGCCGGGATTTTTCTCGAAAAACATGAGCTTCGACGATTTTTTAGAGGAGTTGAAAGAGATGGGTGATATTTACTATCTCCACGAGGACGGAGAAGATATAAGGAACGTCGAAATATCAGAAAACCCCGTTTTTTTGCTAAGCGACAGCGTGAATCTGAGCGAAGAGGAAGAGAACAAAATTGAAAAGATTGCAGAGAAAAAAATTTCCGTATCACCCAAAGTTATTCTGGCGTCTCATGCCATAACCATTGTAAATAACGAACTGGACAGGCGAGGGCTATGAAGATTCGGTTATCTTACGGCACTGCTGTTAAGATGGGCTTGCACCGGGGAAAGATGCTCGCCGAGCCAACCACCGCTTACGTGATGTTAGGGGAAAAATGCGAGTCCAACTGTGCATTCTGCGCACAGAGGAGAGATTCGAGAAAAGAGAATTATCTCTCCCGGATTATCTGGCCGGAGTATCCCGTGGAAGTTCTCAAAGAAATAAAGGGCTTCTCGCGCATTTGTTTTCAAACTCTTGATTATGAAGAAGTTGTGGATGACCTCCTCGCCATTCTCCCAATTATCCCATATATTCCCGTTTCTGTCTCAATCGTTCCGATTCCGAGAGAAGATATTGTTAAATTAAAAAATGCAGGAGTTCAAATTATAAGCATTGCACTGGACGCTGCCAACGAGGAAATATTCACGCGGGTTAAGGGCTCTGGGGTGAGCAACAGATTCACATGGAAAGGGCACTGGAATGCGCTGAGAGATGCTGTTTCAATCTTTGGCACGGCAAATACTCATCTAATCGTGGGATTGGGGGAGAGCGACGAAGATTTAGTAGATGTAATGCTATATTTGAAAAAAGAAAATATTACAACGGCGCTATTCTCCTTCACTCCCGTGCAGGGCGGGGCTCAGCCTGATGTGGGAAGGTACAGGGCTATCCAATTAGCGAGATTTCTGATTTACCGCGGTTACGAGGATTTTCTCGAATTGGCAGATGGGAAAATCTCGAAAATAAGAGTGCCTGAGAGGGAAAAAGAGAGCGTGGAAAGGGGATTACCCTTCCTAACCTCCGGGTGCCCAGGCTGTAATAGGCCGTTTTACAACGAGAGGCCGGGAGGTGTGATTTACAATTACCCGCGCAAAATGTATGAAAAAGAAATAAAAGAGGCGCTGGAGCAACTTCGAAATTACTCTAAGCTCGTATTCTGAAATTCAGAGAAACTCCCGCATTATATTGGGGAAGTGTATGGGTAACATGGTGATTAGAATGAACAAAGTGAAAGACCTCAAAGATGTGCTGGAAAAGGTGGAGAAAAAGATAATGGCTGCTGGAAAAATATATGGTGCTATGAATTTTGCATTCTGGCTCATCGCCATGCTCGGCTACTATGTGCTGGCCCCTTTCATGTCATATAGCCCCATCTTTACCGGTATTTACTGGCCACTCGCATTCGTCGTGGGCATATTCTTCGTTGTGAAAATAACAAAAATGATTGCAAAGGTGGAGAGAGATTCCTCTTCCCGTGGCTTTGGTGCCATGATTGGAATTTCGTGGGGCATCGGCGCAGCGGTGGGCTGGTTTCTGGTGCCGAGCATGAATATGGGAGCAAATGACATGGCTTCCATGGCCATGGGATTCCTCTCTTTCGTATCCATTTCCATATTTGGAATGTGGCTCTCGTTCATCAAGTACAAAATCAGCGCGGAGGAAATGCTCCCATCGTTCCTGATTCCAGCAATCGGGATTCCGATAGCTATGATAATGAAAACCGACGCCATGACATGGGCCGGATTCTTGGTGGCAATTGAATTCTCCATCACTATACTCTGGTATCTCTATTCGGCGTTCAAGTACGTGGGTGTGCCCAATGATGAGGGACATAATCAAGAATAACATCTTAGGGAATCCAATTCGTCTGGGGATAATGCTGTACCTGCTGCCGAGAAATAGAGCACTATTTATAGAGATTCAAAAGGTTCTCGAGGTTACTCCGGGAAATTTAGACTCGCACCTCAAAACGTTGGAGAAGAATGGGTACGTGAAATTGAAAAAAGTCATAAGAGATAGGCCGAGAACCATAGTCTACATCACGGAGCACGGAACAAAAGAGACGCGAAAATACGTGGGCAAATTGAAAAAAATTTTGGAAGGGGGAGAGGGGCTTACCTCTCCTTGAATTTTTCGGCCATTTTCTCGTATAACTCCCTCTCTTCCTTGCTAAGGGGCTTCACTCTTTTCAGCGCTTCTTCGAAGTGCTTCATCGCGATCCTCGCTTCCTCTGGATTCTCCGGATTCTTTCCTTGGGATATGTACTCGCGAATCGCCAGCATGGTGGCTTCGTTGCAAACCGCTTCGATATCTGCACCGGTGTATCCTTCGGTTTTCTCGGCAAGTTTCTCTATATCCACATCTTCAGCAAGGGGCCTTCCACGCAGGTGGATATTGAATATCTCTTTGCGCGCGTCTTTATCCGGAACGGGTACGTACACCATGCGATCGAATCTTCCCGGCCGCAGTAACGCGCGGTCCAGCATGTCTGGACGATTGGTGGCGGCGATCACTATCACGTTGTGCAATTCTTCAAGACCGTCCATCTCAGTTAAGAGTTGAGATACCACTCTCTCCGTGACATTTGTGCTCAAATCCCTACCTCGCATGGGTGCCACTGCGTCTATCTCGTCTATGAATATCACCGCAGGCGCCGCCTGACGAGCCTTGCGGAACACTTCCCTCACGGCCTTTTCGCTCTCTCCGACCCATTTGCTCAGGAACTCTGGGCCTTTAACGCTTATGAAGTTTGCCTCGCTCTCAGTGGCAACCGCTTTGGCTAAGAGAGTTTTTCCAGTTCCCGGAGGTCCGTAGAGCAGTATGCCCTTGGGTATGCGCACCTTCATGTGCTTGAACAGCTTCTTGTATTTCATTGGCCATTCTACCACTTCCCTCAATTCCTGCTTCACATCTTCAAGCCCACCTATATCGCTCCATTTCACCTTTGGCTTCTCTATCAATACCTCTCTCATAGTAGATGGCTGCATCTCCCTGTACGCATTTATGAAATCCTCCCATGTAACCTCTATTTTATCCAGGATCTCCTTTGGAATCTTTTCAACTTCCACATCTATCTCAGGCACCACTCTCCTCAACGCGCGCATTGCCGCCTCTTTTACCAGCGCCGCCAAGTCTGCTCCCACATAGCCATGAGTCATCTCCGCCAATTTATCCAAATCAACATCCTCTGCAAGAGGCACGCCGCGAGTATGTATCTCCAATATTTCCCTGCGGGCATCGGTATCTGGAATTCCGATTTCGATCTCGCGGTCGAATCTTCCAGGCCTTCTCAATGCAGGATCAAGCGCATTAGGGCGATTTGTGGCACCTATAACCACAACCTTGCCTCGAGATTCTAAGCCATCCATTAGAGCAAGGAGCTGAGCAACCACCCTGCGCTCAACTTCTCCACTTACCTCGTCTCTTTTCGGAGCAATTGAATCTATTTCGTCGATGAATATCACGCTCGGCGCGTTCTCCTGCGCTTCTTTGAACACCTCTCTTATATTCTCTTCGCTCTGCCCGTAGTACTTGCTCATTATCTCCGGCCCGCTGAGATATATGAAGTGTGCACTCGCCTCGTTTGCCACTGCTTTCGCAAGCATCGTTTTACCTGTTCCCGGAGGTCCGTAAAGAAGAACGCCCTTTGGAGGATCAATGCCCAATCTTTCGAACAGCTCCGGATGCCTCAAAGGTAACTCCACCATCTCGCGTATCTTCTTTATCTCCTCTTTGAGACCTCCTATATCCTCGTAAGTTACGCGAGGTATTCCATTGCTCTCCTTCGCAGGTTTCTCGCTTATCTTTATTTCGGTGTTTCTCGTTATTATGGCCACATCTGCTGCCGGCTTGAGGGCGGTTACCACCAAATCAATGGTATTCCCCATCACGTTTATCGTAACCACATCTCCTCTTGTAACTGCACGACCCTCCAAAATCTCGCTGAGATACTCCTCTCCCCCCATTATCCTGAGAGGTTGTGTTGGAGCAAATGTTACGTGGATTGCCTGCTGTGCATTTGCCTTCCATATCTTTACCTTGTCATCAATCCCCGCGCCAGCATTTCTTCGCGTGTACCCGTCGATTCTCATTATACCTGTACCTACATCTTCCGGATAGCCCCTCATCACCGTTGCAGCCGTAAGCTTGGAACCCTCTATCATTATGGTATCGCCGGGCATTAACTTCATTTGCTCGTAAATAACAGGGTCTATTCTTGCAATCCCCCTTCCAACATCCCTTGAGCGTGCCTCGGCTATTTTTACCACTATCTTTTCTTCTTTATTTTTCATTTTATTCACCTCCTTTAGTTATCAACTTAAAGTTGACAACTAAGTAATGTTAAGCATAACTTCTATATAAAGTTTTTGCAAACTCCTGCTTATAATTTGCCAACCAAACAATTTTTAAGGTTCATGTTATCCTTCGGGTATGAATGGCTGGGTAATTGCACTCATACTAACGATAATCTGGCTCGCAATTGTTTATTATCTATTCAAAAAAGGGTACGTGAAAAAGGAAGGAAATGTATCCCTCTTTGGGCCCGCAATAATGCTAAAAACCTCACGAGGAAAAAAGTGGATTGAAAAAGTGGGAAAGCACAAAGTCTGGGAAATCTACGGGTACCTTGGTCTTTTTCTCTCTCTATTCCTTATGTTTGCAGTCTTCGCCATGTTAATATGGCAGGCCTACCTTGTAACCACAATACCTTCCAATAACGCGCCATCACCAATGGAGGCACTGGGAATACCAGGCATAAATCCCATTATCCCCATATGGTACGGCATACTGGGGCTGATTGTGGCCATTGTTCTCCATGAGTTTTCCCACGGATTCCTGGTAGCATATCACAAAATGAAAATACTCTCCCTGGGGGTCCTGCTATTCATAGTGCCCATTGGCGCTTTCGTGGAGCCCGACGAGGAAGAACTTATGAAAGCAGATAGAATTAAGAGAATGCATGTGTTCGCTGCTGGTCCAACCACTAACATGATTCTGGCTATTTTGTTCCTGTTCATGTTTTCGGCATCCATGATGGCCGTAACACCCGTTCATTCAGGGGTTTATGTTGCAGGTATTGGAGGTATTAATGATCACACACTCCAACTTGGAGATTTAATAACAGCAGTAAACGGCACAGAAATAGAAAGCGCAAATGATTTTATGAATGTAAATGCCCCATTGCCAGGCAAAATGGTTAATATCACAGTATACCGAAATGGTCTCACCACCGTGCAAGCGGTTAGCGGCGTTGTCACCATGAGCGTGCTCAAAGGGTATCCCGCCTATAAAGCAGGAATAAAGCCAGGGTGGATATTTTACAGCATAAACGGAACGATAATAAGGAACAATGCAGATTTTTACAGGGTGCTTAACGAAACAAGAGCAGGTGAGAAAATAAAAATAGTCATGCTTGACCAGAACATGAGCATGAGAAACATAACCGTGACCCTTGCAGA
>WAOD01000056.1 GCA_015521465.1 DHVE2 group archaeon | reverse complement strand
TATCATCCTTCCTGAAACGAATTTCAAAGGTACTCGCAATAAGGTCAATGTCATCTGGCACTTCAGTTAAACTTTTCACCAGTTTATCGCGCTCAACATTTGCAAATCTTCGGGTTATAAGTGGATCGTCCAGAGCAATAAGTATTAGTTTGGCAACTAAAAAAGATAGAAATATCTCCTTTTGTCCACTCTCCTTCGCAATTGATGGCATGATTACAGGCTCTCCAGTTATTGAAGACCTCACCCTTAAAAAACCAAGGACTCTGGCATCTTTGTAAATCTCAGATGTGAACAGCTCGTCAAGAGATATACCACTTAATATATTCCTTGCCTCAGGAAGAAATGGATATCTTGCCAGCATAAGCAGCGACATTCAGGGCCGGGACCGGGATTTGAACCCGGGTCAGGGGATCCACAGTCCCCCAGGATAGCCCCTACCCTATCCCGGCCATTGCAGTGGGGAATGTAAAAACATACTTATATCTTTTTCCCAGGCAACCCATACTGTATGACATAAAAACAGCCAATAGCAAAAAGAAAAAGATAGATAACCAGATAACACACTGCGTATTTTACTCTCTGTTTCCCTGATTTTTTATGTACTCAATTATTCCACCAGCTTTTATTATGTCCATAACGTATCCTTCAAATGGTGGAAATCTCACCTCGAATCCTTTAGTTTTGTTTGCAATCACTCCATTTTCTATGTCAACCTCAACCTCATCTCCCGCATCAAATTTATCAATATCCTCTTTCTTAAGAGTTATGGCTGGCAATCCGAGGTTTATGCAGTTTCTGTAATAAATCCTGGCAAAACTCTCCGCAATGATAGCTTTTACACCTGCAGCCTTAAGGCACTTCACAGCCTGTTCCCTGGAAGAGCCGTACCCCCAGTTGGTACCTGCAACTATAACATCTCCCTCTTTCACATTCTTTGCAAAATTGGGATCGAGATCTTCCAAAGCGTGAGATGCCATCTCCTCATCACTCATAATCTTGTAAGTGTATTTGCCGGGAAATATGACATCGGTGTTCACATCATTTCCGTACTTCCATACCTTTCCCATTTAAAGCACCTCCCTCGGGTCTGAAATTCTGCCCTTTAAAGCGGTGGCCGCCGCCGTAGCAGGGGAACCAAGATATATTTCAGCATTTGGATTGCCCATTCTCCCTTTGAAATTGCGGTTCGCGGTGCTCAAGCACTTTTCTCCATCCGCAAGAACGCCCTCGTGAGCTCCAAGGCATGGACCACATCCGGGATTCATAACCATAGCACCTGCATCTGCCAGGGTCCTCAATATTCCCTTTTCATCAGCTTCTCTCCACACTTCCCAGGAAGCGGGGAACACCAGCATTCTCACGTCTGGATGAATTCTCTTGCCCTTGAGTATCCTGGCTGCTATTTCCAGGTCTTCAACCCTACCATTCGTGCATGTTCCCAGGAAAACCTGGTTAATCTCAATATCTTCCGCCTTGTCTATATCATAAACATTGTCAACAGTGTGGGGAAACGCAACCTTTGGAACCAAATCCGACGCATCGTATTCGTACCTTCTCTCGTAATTAGCGTCCTCATCTGGATGGAAGACCTTGTAAGGAGCCTTCTTCCTCTCCTTTATGTACTCCTCCGTTTTCTTATCTGCCTCTATTATTCCATTTTTTGCACCCATCTCTGCACTCATGTTGGTGAGAACCATACGAGATGCTATTGTCATATCCCTTATTGTCTCACCCTTGAACTCAACAGCCTTGTAAACCGCACCTCCGGCAGTAACATCTCCGATTATATGCAGAGCGAGGTCCTTCGCAAACACACCCTTTGGAAGCTTCCCATTAACCATTATCTCGTAACTCTCCGGAACTCTGAGCCATATCTTGCCAGTGGCCCATATGGCCGCAACTTCGCTTCTTCCTATTCCCGCAGCAAAAGCGCCAAATGCTCCGGGAGTTGTTGTATGGGAGTCTGCACCAACTATCACAGCACCTGGCAAATCGTAACCCTTTTCAGCCATAACTTGATGGCATATTCCTGTGTTCATGTCCCAGAAATTAACAATACCCTGCTCCTTAACAAAGTTTCGTATGCTCCTGTGATTATTAGCGTATTCAGCTGTTGGCGGAGGGACTGTGTGGTCAAGTATTATAACCACTTTTTCAGGGTCCCATACCTTCTTAACTCCAGTTTTTTTAAATTTCAAAAGTATGGCAGCGGAGTTGTCGTGGCTCATCACCCAGGTTGGCTCAACGGTAACAATCTCTCCAGGTGCTACTTCTTTCTTACCTGCTTTGTTTGCCAAAATCTTTTCCGTAAGGGTCATCCCCATAGTATCACCAGATTCTTAAACGCAAAGTCGTATATTATCTTTCTTTTCATTACAACCGAAATATCGCTTACCGTAATTCAAATCAATAGTTTAAAACGGGCAGGAAAAATTTTCTAATAGGATTACCTCATAACATATATATAGCCAATTTGCATTAGCATGCAATAATGGCTGTCAGAGTTTTCAGGGACATATCTTCGATTCTACGCGGAAACGTGCTCATATTATTCATAACATGGATTCTTCTAAGCTTCGGTGAAAACATGGTTCACAGGTTTGACGGGATCTATTTCTCGGCACTTGGAGCATCGGATGTCATATTGGGATACATGGCATCGCTCACTTTCGGAATGATGGCTCTATTACAGATTCCAGGTGGCCATTTAGCGGACACGTTAGGCAGAAAAAAAGTAATAGTGACCTTCACATTTGTCATGGCGTTCTCAATGCTGATATTCGCCTTCGCCCCTAACTGGCAGTTTGTAGTAATAGGGCTTGTGATTTCGAACATCTCCATGCTGTACCAGCCTGCACTGTTTTCCATTATCATGGACTCGCTACCTCCAGGAAGACGTGCAGAGGGATTTGCCATAACCAATCTTTCATCACTACCCGCCCTGATTGCCCCCGCGGTAGGTGGGTACATATTGTACACCATGGGCGTGATTTCAGGGATGAGGCTGGGATACATCATCCTGTTCATCTTGGCATTCACCGCGGGAATTCTGCGCCTGTTTCTCAAGGAAACGTTAAAAAAGAAGAAGGAAGAAAGAGATAAATTTGCAGCATACTTCAAAGTTCTCAAAAACGTCAATTTCAGGGCAAAAGGAATAATAGTGGTGGGAAGTTTGGTTTCAGCATCAAGCGGCATGGTTAATTATTTTGTGATAAAATACGCGTATACATATACATCATCACTAATTTTTGGAATAGCCATGGGAATTTCCATGCTAATATCTGCGGTGACAGGTATATTCATAGGACGCATGGGTGATTCTCGTGGTAAAGAGAGATTCTACATAGCGGGGATACTTCTTCTCACCCTATCCCTTACAATTTTTATATTTCCAGCTGCAATTTTTCTTTTCACCTATGCAATAATATCCGGTCTAGGCTCGGCGTTCTTCCAGCCTTCAAACCAGGGACTAATAGCAGACCTGGTGAGCGCAGAGAGAAGAGGAAGATTCACCGGCGTGTTCCTTTTCATATCCTACCTGTCTGCCATGGCATTCAGCATGGGTGCAGGATATTTATACAGCATTTCCCCAGTTATACTATTCTCTTTCTCAGCCACACTTTCTTTAATTGCAGGATTAATAGCCATTAAAATATTCATCCACAATTGAGTCGATTGCGAAGAGCAACGGGAACAATAATCAAGAATACCACCAATAAAACAGGATTTAGCTCAGGCACCACCCTTCCTACATGAATTACAAGGTACATGGTATAGTTTATGTGATAATACGTCGAGTAAAAAGTAAGGGATATTGTGTAATTCCCCTGAGCATCACTTGGAATGGTTACTACAGCGGTTTCATTGCGCCAGTCATAAACGCTGGTGCGGTTCCAGGATGGGGTTTCATTGAGGGATACGTATAGGGGACCATGTGGAATTATGTGAAAATATGTGTTGTTCTTCGCACCGCCATTAGCCAGATACACATTAATTTTTACACTATCTCTCGGAAGAGCAGAATAACTCCAGTTCTCAATAAAACCATCTGGAATATAATACGGCGCGTCTCCATACTTGTAAATAGTGTTAAAGTACCCTGCAAAGAAGTTTGCAACGCTGGCATTGTGGATAATTACACCAACAGTGTGCGTCTCATTATCAAGGTACTGGTAACCCCAGTTGGCGTCCCCTATGTACACAGAATCATCGGAGATTACCATTTTCAGGTGGGTTATGGTTGATGAAGAATCGTAAATCACATCCACCCCACTATTTTCAAGATAGTTGTAAGCGTTTTCACTGTCATGGTCATCCAAAATCACCTTCGCTATGCTCTCCTTATCAACAACTTCATCAATCAGGTTATCCACACGAGATTCCGTGGAATTTGGCTCAGAGTAATAAGCCATAGTGTATAGTCCAACGTACAACCTATCTCTCGCCGATGCAATCAGATTGTAAAGAGAGGAATAGGTGTAACCATCATAAGTGGTCTCCACGCTCAAGTTGCCAGCGGATTCACTAACTTCCCCTATTTCCGGTGTAGCATTGGCATCATTCCATAATGAATTGAAATACGAAATGTAGAATTCTGCAATGGTGGAATTAAATATAAACACGCCAAACTCGTTGTTCTTGCCCAGAGCGTAAGGGCTCCAGTTATGAGAACCTACGTACACAACTTTTCCATCGATTACGACCATCTTGGTGTGAAGAAAAGTGTTAGACGAATCGTTTTTAACGTTTACCCCCTGCTCCCTTAGATAATTCACAGCGTACCAGTTTGAAGATATCTCTCCTTCAAAGAGAACACGAACATCCACCCCACGATTTTTCGCAGCGATTAAAGAATTGAGAAGTGTTTTCACGGGCTCATAGTCACTTATAACGTTCATCGAGATAAAAATTGATGATGTGGCGTTATCAATAAGATGCTTAACAATGGGAGCGTAGCCATAGTTTTCCACGGGAACAATACTCAAACCATCATCAGTAACTGCTCTGATAACATTTGCAGAGGAATAGTGAAACATTGATAAAAACAGGGCGAAAATTATCACCAAAGATAGCATCCAAGCATATTTTGAAATTCCCATACAAAACGAATGATATTAAAAGACATAAACCTTTTTATTAGTGTACCCCAAATCTCTCCATAAACCCTGCCAGTTTTATAATAGCTTTTCCCCTGTGCGAAACCCTGTTTTTCTCCTCGGTACTCATCTCCGCGAACGTTTTTTCGCTTCCTTCAGGTATGAATATGGGATCGTAGCCAAATCCATTCTCTCCTTTAGGCTCCTCTGCAATTTTACCATGGCAGATGCCCACCAGCTTATAGTTTATACCTTCAAATCTTATTCCGACTACCGTCTTGAAATAAGCCTCCCTTCGCTCTTTTTCCTCCATTAATTTTAAAATTCCCTCATTGCCGAGCGTATCAAACACATAGGCAGAGTACACACCGGGAAAAGAGTTTAAAGCCTCAATGAACAAACCAGAATCGTCTATTATGAAATTTTCACCAATAACCTTGCTCAGATACTCTAAGCTGAAATCCACAACCTCTTCCAGAGTGTTTGCCTGAATCTCAGGGTATTCCATATCCACCATCTTTAATCCAGGAACTATTTTTCGCATCTCCTCGTACTTGTGCCTATTGTGCGTCACCAATTTAAACATACCTGCGCCTCCCTTTGATAGCTTCCACATTCCTGATTACTTTATCACCCATAAGCTTCTCGTATTCCTCGTAGAAATATTTAAGATATCCCACCTTATCATAATGTGCCGCATTAACTGCCTCTTCGAACATGAGCAGGTCAACAGCCATGTTCTCTTCGGTTATGTCCTTCTCAGCCATTCCAAAATCTATGAGGTATATATCATCATTCAGAATTATATTGCTCGTGGTCAAATCCCCGTGCGAAAAACCGCCGCGGTGCAGGTTCGCAACTATTCTTGCAACTCTAACCATGATATCCAGTATCTCATCGCCATTTAATCTTTTCATCTCCTCCAAGAGCGTTTTTCCAGGTAATTTCTCCATCAATATATCAAAATCATCAATGTCATATATGACGGGCGCGTTCACGCCTAATTTCTTCACCTCATGGATTATCTTTGCCTCTTTCTTAGTTCTTTCCTTTCTCAATCTCGAATCAATTTCCTTAATTCTGTATCCCTTTTTTATCCTGCTCTTTCTTATGGCTTTCCACCTGTAAAAACTCTCCTCGGTTATTCGCGCCTCAGCCCCCGGAAACTCGCGGTATACTCTCTCATGCCTTTTTACTTCCCACGGCACCTCCATTGCATCTGTCCTGAACTTCTGTATCACTTCCGTTTCTTCAATTTCCATCTTTACCCCGTGCTTCAAATACAGAAGACCAAGATACGCAATCATCGCACCGTTGTCCACGCAGAACTCACCGGGAGGAACGTAGAGCTTTGCACCCCTCTCTTCAGCCATCACCCCAACCATTTCGCGAAGCCTTTTATTTCTAGCCACACCACCTGCTAAAAGAACTTCGTCCTTGCGAAGATGTGCCAATGCCCTTTCAGTCACTTCCGTGAGCATTGCAAAAGCAGTTTCCTGAACGCTGTATGCAATGTCCTCTTTTCTCTCTAAACTTATTTTATTCTTTGCAGCTGTTAGCAAACCGGAGAAGGAAACATCCATGCCTTTAACGGAATATGGAAGGGGTATGTACTTGCGACCGTCAAGCGCCATCTTCTCAATTCTGGGACCACCGGGAAATGGAATGCCCATCTCCCTAGCCAACTTGTCCAGCATGTTTCCTATTCCTACATCCAAAGTTTCCCCGAAAACGCGATACCTTCTATTGGCATAGGAAATAATTTGGGTGTTTCCTCCCGAAACATACAACATTACTGGGTCCTCGGCACCAGTGGTGAATCTACCTATTTCCAAATGAGCTACGCAGTGATTCACGCCAACTATTGGCACGTTTAACTTTAAACTCAGAACTCTGGCCGCCGTTGCCACGGTGCGCAGACACGGCCCAAGCCCAGGACCCTGTGAGAAAGATATCCCGTCTATATCCTTGGGTTTTACTTTAGCCACGGACATTGCTTTTTTCAATAGTTCTGGAAGAAGCTGTACATGGTGATTGGCTGCCTCCCGGGGATGTATGCCGCCTTCTGTAGGGCGATACATATCAGAGACATTTGCGAGTACCTTTTCTTCAGACACTATTCCCACTCCTACAGTATGTGCAGTACCTTCAATACCAAGAACGATCATGCGCAATTACCCCCGCACATACGGCAATAGAAAATGCCTCATTGCCCTCAAAGAGTTTACATCCTTGGACAAAATCTTTATGTCACCAGTGTCAAAATCAACAATGAGCAATCCACTCTCATCAATTAACACATCCTTGATGCTATTCGATGGGATTTCATACCATGTCTCATCACTGTTTAAGAGTATACCCCCCACAGAAAGATACAACTGGCCTTTTTTCCACAAAAACCGAATTTTATCCGGCTTCTTGTCCATGTCGATTACATATTCAACCTTGCTTATGCGCTTTACCTTCAAGCACATCACCTGATGTGACCCAAGCTGAAAGAGCCTAGCTGTATTCCACTCTTGGAAGCTGTTACCTCTATCCAGCCCCTGCTCTGCACCTCGGTTATACCCTTAACAGATAGGTAGGTCTTGTGCGATTCCATCTTGAATTCAACCATGCCATCCATCAGGCTACCAACCATCTGTATCTCATTCTCACTGTGCAAACCTTTTTCCACCAGATAAAGAGAAACTGCCTTGTCCCTCTTGCGCCAGGATGTGAATATCTGAAGAAATCTGAGAAGGTCCTGCTGGTTCATATACGCCATAATAGTAGACAGGCTCATGAACGCAACGCGATAGTAAGGATATTTCCCCTTTAATTTCTTGGATATTTCTGCAGTCTTATTAAGCAAACCATCAACATCCGTCTGGTTATCCAAATATATAACTCCCTCCAATTCCTCGGTCTCACCTATGCTCTTGGAGTAAGCATCTATGTAATAAACCAGTTCCATCTTCTCGTACTGCTCGTAAGTTGGAAGCACGAAGCTCATGGCCTCCCTAATCTCCACAGCAGTCTTGTCAGTGAGAATCCAGACGATAGGTATGCCCTTTTTGAGCCCTTCAGCCATGAAAGAGTATATCAAAATCTCCTTCTTGCTATAAGGAGGACCGTAAATAATAATATTTGAACCGATAGGAAATCCACCATAAAGGAGGTCATCAAGCCTCCGCGTTCCGGTCTTTACCTTTTTCTCCTTTATCTCAGATTTTATTTCTTCTTCAGCCATCGCTATTTCCTCTTCCACAAGGCCTTCCATTTTGGCCTTGAGCTCTCTCTCTTTCGCTTCCAGGTATTTCATCTTGATCCTGAGTTCTTCTTCCTTCCTATTAATTTCTTCCTGCAAATCCTCCAACCTGCGCTTGAGCTCAAGCTCGTCCATATCCCCCATTTCGCTCTTTGCCATCTCCAAATTCCGCAGCTCTTTTTCTAATTTCTTCTCTCTGAACATCAAATCCTGCTCTCTCCTGGTAAGCTCCTCCTCCTTGTATTTTATCATGTCTTGCAATTTCTTCATTTCCTCTTCTTTTACCTTTATATCACTTTTCAACTCTTCAATAACCTTCTCCTTCTCAGCAAGCTGCTCGGTCAAATCTTTTATCCTATCCAGGAGCTCCTTGGTATTTGCATCCTTGGCTAAATTTTTGAGCTCGTCTAACTGGTCAGTTGAAATTGCAGTCAAGCTTGTGGTCTCAAAAGCCAATCTCTTCTCCTTCATCTCCAGTTCTATTTCCTTCTGCTTTAGTTCCATCTCAAGCATTTTAAGCTCTCTATCATCCTGGGGCAATTCTTTAACCGCTTCTTGCTTCAGAATTTCAAGTTCTTTGCGGAGCTTTTCAACCTCGTCTTCAAGTTCTTCCCTCTTTGCACTCTCAACTTCAAGAAGACTTTTCAGGCGAAGATTTTCCTTGATAACATTGTCAACATTCACCTCCCCCCCCTCAACCGAGTCCTTCATATCCTCAGCTTTCTCCTTTAATTCCTCAACTTTTTCCTCACCTATAGCCATCTCATCAGACCAATCTAAAAACGCTTCCTCATCACCTTCTAACCATTTTTTGAGAGCTTCAGCATCAGCCTCTTCATCTTCAGGAATAATCTCTGTTTCGTCCCCACCCAAAAGCCAGGATTTAAGGGACTGCTCGTTTTTAAGAGATTCGTACTCTTCTTTAGTGTATTGCGTACCGCACTCATTACATCTCAAAGTCTCCGGATCTATTATCCCGCCGCACTTGGGGCAAATAACATCCTGGCCACTCATACTCATCCAACTAAAGTCATTCTCACTACGTTGTTTCCCCGCAATATCACAACTCCGAGTTTCCTCGTCATTTCGGAAGTTCTCTCTTCAGTGTCCTCAAGAACCATATTCATGTAATCATCGAATCCAACCAGCTTGCCTACCAACTCGCGATTATCTTTTAGTAAAAGAGATATTCTCTTGTTCATAAAGCTTTCCAGCATCTTTAATGGCATTGTCATTTTTCCACCACCTTCCTTAATTTATAACACACATATAAACCTTTAGTTAAAATCAAAGAAATCTCCCTCATCACCGCTGTTGCTCTCCACTATTTCCTGAAGGAGACTCCTCAACAGCTTTTTCATCTCATCCATCTCCCTGCGAAGATGTCTCACTTCTCTGGCCAACTGGTCAACATCCACTTCTTCAGGTACCATACATCTCAATTCTCCTTATCGTATATAAGATTACCTGTGAATCTTCAATCGTAGGGTATTACCTCGTCAACGAGGTCAACATGGCTGAGAATCATTCTCCTGCAACAGTACCGCTCAACCCCAAGCTCATCAAATATATTCTCTATCTCCTCAGAAGTGGGCTCCCTTTTCTCGTTTTCCCTTATGAACTTCACCCTGTTAACAAAGGCAACGTAATCAGAGGCAATAACCCGGCCGCAAGAAAAACAACGTACAGGGATAATCATGATATCACCTGTACGACTTCTGTCTGCGCTTTCTCGCACCGCGGCCAAGCGGCAGCTTTGGCAGCTTGCGGCGCACATCATTCACAAGCAAGCTCCTGTCATACTCTTTGAACAGAGATTCTACGCTCGGATCATCAAAGTATTTTACGAGCGCGCGGGCAACGGCAGTCCTTGCAGCCTCGGCCTGACCAACGACGCCACCACCTCGAACCCTAACGTCAATATCAACGCTATTGGCCCTGTCCCCTACCAGATACACTGGCTCCAAAACAGAGTACCTGGCAATTTCCGGCTCGTAAATCTCAAAAGGTTTGTGATTTACCCTAAACCTGCCCTTACCCTCTTTAACCACTGCCTTTGCAACAGCAGTCTTTCTCTTACCACTTGCAATAACAACCTTCATCATATCACCTCACCTTGGCACCCAGCCGTATAGACAATTCTTTAAGGGTGGTGTATCCCTTCAATTTCGTGTTTTTTGCATCTTCGTACTGAAAGGCATTTTTCACACCCAAATCCTTAGGAACGCCCATGTAAACCTTCAATCTACTGTAAGCATCAACACCCTTGGACTTTTTCATGGGGAGCATGCCACGTACTGTCCTTCTGAGTATGCGATCCGGGCTCTTGGGATGATAAGGACCTTTTCTAACACTCCCTATTTCTCTCCGAGAAGTGTACTTCTCAATTATATTATCCTTGTTTCCAATTATCACAGCTTTTTCCGCATTAATAACCACGATTTCCTCTCCGTTGAGCAGGTCCCTTGCTATTTTACTTGCAAGGCGCCCCAACACCATATTGCTTGCATCAACAACCTTCACAAGAATCACCCCATGATCCTAACATTTGAGCCTTTCGGATTCTCCATCATAAGCTGACTAATGCTAATTACCCTACCTCCAGCATTCTTAACCTTTTCCTCAGCTTTCTTGGAAAACTTCCATGCTGCTACGGTTACCTTTTTATCAAGGGTTCCAGAGCCGAGAAGCTTTCCAGGCACAACCAAAACCTCGCCATCTCTGGCATATCTCTGTATCCTGCTAACGTTCACTTCCGCGTAATTGCTACTGGGACTTTCGAGCCTCATGGCTATATCCTTCCAGATTTTAGCGTTATTTTCTCTAGCTTTATTTTTAAGCGCTCTTATGAGCTCCATCAGTTCAGGGTTCTCCTTCTTCATATTGAATCCCCCGCTTTGCACACTGCAATAGGCATTTCCTTTATAAATGTTTTCATATTACACGCGATGGAAAATCTGAAGTATCTGAAATACGTGGTCGGATTAATATCCGTCTCACTGATCTGGGGTGCAACATTTCCCCTCGTAAAAGTATCACTGAATTACATCTCACCAATAGGATTTTTATCACTTCGATTCCTGCTGGCTTTTGCAATTTTGCTCGCAATTTACTTCAGAAGGATTATGAAGCACAAAGATGCAATTAATGCCTCCCTGATTTTGGGTATTTTTTTGTTCTTGGGATACGCTTTTCAGACCATTGGATTGAAATACACTACATCTTCCAACGCAGGATTCATCACGGGGTTATACGTAGTTTTCACGCCAATATTCTCTCATTTTACCGTGAAGGAGCGCATTGGTAAAAGAGTTATCATTGCTCTCTTGCTATCCCTATCTGGATTGTACCTTTTATCTGGAATCAACGGGTTCAGCACGGGAGATATCCTGGAGTTGTTCTGCGCCGTGGCATACGGCGTGCATGTGGCACTCATAGGAAAGTTCAGCAGGGAGAAAGATGCGGTAACGCTGACAATGATGCAGCTATTCTTCGTGTTTCTCTTCTCGTCGCTATGGTGGGCTGGAGAGGGACCAGCAATCAATCCTGTTCCCATACTGCTATTTGGCATAGTATTCACAGGTATATTCGCATCAGCGATCGGAATTCTGGTTCAGGTTCACGCACAGAAGCATATTCCACCGTCCAAAGCTGCCGTAATATTTACCACAGAGCCTGCATTTGCAGGAGTGTTCTCGTACATGTTCCTTGGAGAAGGTTTCACAGTGTTCGGGATAATTGGAGCAGTCCTGATACTCATTGCAATGTTTCTTGTAGCTTTAGAAAAAGAGCCCAGAGAATTTCTGTAGCTCTGCTTCGAAAATGTATTCTCTAAATTCTGGCAGCGGGGCAAGAGCTAGCGTAGATGATCGCATAGCTGAATTTCGTAATTTATCTCCGTCATGAGAACAGGGTGTGCACCTGAAAATTGAAATGATGCTCTCCGCGGAGATGTCCGAGCTGGTAATGGTCACAATTCAACGGAAAGTTTAAAAAACTCGACCCGCTATTTACATAAGAGCGCCCCATATTAAAAAATCAGAAAAAAGTATTTTTTATTCATGAAAAAATTAGAGAGAGGAGAGGAATCTGTACGCTTCGTCTTCCTGGTAGCAGTAGCGCACCCTGTTGAACTCCTTCTTCATCTCCTTTACTTCTTCACGCACTTCATTTATTTTTCCGTCCATGGCCACTTTCTTCATGAGCTCGGCCACATGCTTCATCTCACCCTCTTTCATTCCCAAACGGGTTAGTTCTTGCACTCCCAATCTAATTCCGCTGGGATTCCTCGGCTTCTTCGGATCATCGTACGGGAGAAGATTGTAGTTGCAGATTATGTTCGCCTTCTCCAAGTCCTCGGCAACTTTTCTACCACCGCCCTGAGCAACGACATCGACCAAAACGGTATGAGATTTCGTGAACCCGTTCTTCTCGCCTAAAACTTTGAAACCTAAGGCGTGAAGCTCTTCCGCGAGCGCCTGAGCGTTCTTTACTATTTGCTCCGCGTACTGCCTTCCGAACTCAATGTGCTCCGCAAGGGAAATAGCGAGAGCTGCCATGTGGTGAAGATGGTGATTGCTTATCACCCCCGGGAACACCCCGCGCTGGAGTTTTTTCCACAATTTCTCTCCCTGTTCTTCGTCCCCTTTCGGATTTCCAAGTATTATGCCGCGCTGCGGGCCCGGCAGGGTTTTGTGCGTGCTTCCTGTCATCACATCAGCGCCCTCGTGCAGCGGGTCCTGGAACTGTCCACCAGCAATTAAACCAAGGACGTGAGCGCCGTCGTACCAGACCTTCGCGCCAACTTCATCAAGAGCGTCGCGCAATTCTTTTATCGGTGCCGGGAACAGGAAAACGCTCCTTCCGAAGAGTGCAACCTTTGGCTTAACCAGTTTTATTAATTTAGCAGTCAAATCCACGTCTAAATTCATCTCTTCAACGTCGAAAGGGTACTCTATTTTGTTCACACCTCTCATTCCCACTGCTCCGAACTTCGCGCTGCTTATATGAGCTCCACCCTGAAGCGGAGGGCCAGTCATGACGTCTCCCGGTTTTAGAAGGGAGAAAATAACCGCCTGATTCGCGTTGGTGCCGCTTATTGGCCGTACGTCCGCATACGGAACGTTGAAAAGTTTTTTAGCGAGCTCCGTTGTAATTCTTTCGATTTCGTCCACATATATGTTGCCTTGATAATACCTCTTTCCCGGCAGGCCTTCAGCGTAGCGATTGTGCAAATCCGAGATGAGATATTTCATTGCCGCAGGGCTCAAAAGATTCTCCGATGCAATCATGGGAAGAGAGTCCCGGAACCAATCAGTGTGCTTCTTAACCAGCTCCTCGAGTTTAACGGCTTCCTCTAACATTTTATCACCGTACCAGCATGGCCGTGGAGTATTATAATGTTTCACTGACAAAAATTTTTAATGTGAAAGTTGCAATTTACGGCAGGCGAACTGGAGACCATATCTCGCGCCCATATCCAAGAATGCGCATTCCAATAACATCACCGCTCTTGAATTTTTTGAAGAGAGCTCGCACAACCAAGAAATCTCCGGAATCTAAAGCGCTGTTGTTATTCTTGTCAATGATTTTTGCGGTGTAATTTTCAGATGCCCATATGTTTTTCGTGGAATTGTATTTCAATGCTTCCACATTTCCGCTGGAGTTAACCAGTATGGTTATCCAGCTCATATTGGTAACTTGATATGGGTTGTTGAGGGTTATCTCGAACTCCACCGTTTTTCCGCCTTCAGATATGAAGTGTTGCGTCAACCTTCCATTCACGAAATTGCACGGACAACCACCAACGCCTGCAACCATGATGTACACCGTCACAGTCAGAACCACTATGGCTATTATAATAGCAAATGGAACTAAAATTTTCGGGAATTTACTCATTTAATCTCCCCCAGAGATACAGGCGCATATATATTGCTGCAAATCCCAGACCCAGTAACGTAAATCATTACTCCATCGCCGGTTTTGAACGGGGCACCACTGGAATGGATTACGAGATAATCTCCGGAATCGATAGCACCATCGCCGTTGATGTCGTAAATTTTAGCGGTGTAATTCCCCTTAACCCATGTTTTTTGAGGGCCGGGGTACTGATATCCAAAATAATGACCGGATATGTTGAGTGTTATTACCAGGTCAGTCCAGTTAGTCACTTTCTCAGGATATTTGAGGTGAATCTCGAATTTCACCGTGCGGTTATCCCCAGATACAGATATTTCATCCAGACTTCCTTTTATTTTCCGACAGTTACATCCCCCAACAGGAACCATGCTCAAATATGCAATTGCCGCAACCAACAACCCAAAAATCACAGCGAAAACTACCAGAGCTATAACCGTGGAACTTTTCATACTCACACCCCCACTTGCATGTATAGAAAAAACAATATATAAAATCATCGCCCTGCTCATCCGCTCAAAAAATAAAAGGGGTTAAAGTTGTATCACACCGCTGGCCGTGCCGTGGTATCCAACTATGCTGAACAAAACCTGGTCACCGGTATGAAACACAGGAGGAATCGTGGAATCGGCAGGGTTATCATCAACGATACACACGCATAACTTGTCCCCATCACTGAACTCACCGTTTCCGTCCAGGTCGTCCAGCCTGGCTTCAAAGTGCCACTTCCCACCCGAGGTCGCGTTAGTCCATATGCCTTTTTCTCCGTCGTACTTCAAAGCGGTAACTGTATTATTCAACACGACCACAATCCTGACGTTGCTGCAGGCGGCTTTTTCCGGGATTGTCATGGTCACCGTGAAATTCACGCTACGGGCAAAAGAAGAGCGCGGAATTTCGGTAAGGCTTCCCGTCACTTTAGCCGTGGTCGCGGTTCCCCCCAGCATGTTGGTGCTCACCATAACGTACAGCGTGGCAGCTAAAACCACCGTTATGGCAACCATCAAAATTGTGGCAATCACGGGACTAACGCCCTCCTCACTTACCATTTAAAAACACCCCAAAAAATAAAAAATGGTAGAAGTTGTGATTACTGGCTTGGTATAGTTGTCTGTGCATTTCCAGAATATCCAGAGATACTAACGGACACAGTATATCCACTGAGAGAGCCACCAGATATCACGAGCATATCCCCATCGGATAGCTGCCCATTTCCATCCAGATCCTGCACACTTACGGTGTATGTGTTACCTCCTACGGTAATAGTGCCTCCTCCTGTTGTATTCAACGTAGTTTTACCTCCAGCACCAGTTGCAGGTGTGAGCACAACAGTAACCTTGGAAAAGGCAGCACTGGTCGGATTGCTCATAGCAATCCTCAAATAAACGGGTCCATTACTTGGGTTAGACTGCTGCTGGTCATAAGTCAAACTCGCAATCATCTTGTTCGTTCCGCCTGTTCCCATTCCTGCGACCATTATGTACACGGTCGCTGCCAGCACTACCGTAATTGCCACCATCAGGATGGTAGCGATTACGGGGCTCACGCCTTCTTCCTTCTTATTATATATCTTCTTCATTTTGTTCAGTCCTCCTGCCCGATTGGGCATGTGATATATACCACCACCAATACTTAAACATTTCGCTAAAATCAAGGCGTATTTTGAAAATTTTGCCGTGATATATGTTATCATTGGTCGTATTTTAAAAATAAAAATTTTAATGAAAATACAAATTTTTAAATACGGTGCCAAGCCTGATTTTTAGAAAATCTTTAAATCCGCAGTTTCATTATCCACTATCATGTATATTATCGTGATAGGCGGTGGCAGGATCGGGGAGTACCTGGTGAGCATGCTCATTGAAGAGGGCCACGATATCGCGCTCATCGAGAAAGACATGGGAAGGGCAAAGCACATGGCTGAAAATTACGATATTTTAGTTATCAACGGGGACGGGGGCGAGGCAAAATTCCTTGAAGATGCTGGAATACACAAAGCGGACGTGCTGGTGGCATGCACGGGAAACGACCAGATTAACTTCGTGGCCTGCCAGCTTGCAAAGAGCTCTTATTCCGTAAAAAAGGTAATAGCAAGAACGACCAATCCAAGCAACAAAATACTTTACGAGAAGTTAGGCGTGGACGTCGTGGTCAGTACCACCGAAGCTTCCGCCAAGGCAATTTACGCGGGCATAAAGGGGTTCTCTGCGGTTTTGACATTCAGCAGGGACGTGGAACTCATTTACGCAAGGATTTCAAAAGACTCCCCCCTCAATTCCGCAAAAGTGCGAGATCTTCACATGCCGTGGGGCAGCGTGCTTGCAGCCATCCTGCGAGATGGAAACATAATGATTCCCACTGAAGAAATAGAGCTTAGAGAAGGGGACGAGATAGTGGTTATTAACAAGAAGGGTGTGGAAAGCAAGGTTAGAGAACTCATCGGTGGAAAGTAAGATGATTAGCAAGGTATGGTATCTGGTTCTGAAACTGATAACGTACATCACGCCATTCATGATTTTTGACGCCGTTTACGCGTTATTGGTAGACCACAGCACCATGCTATCCCTATCGTTTCTGTTTCCTGCCATCTGGGTAATATTCCTCTGGACACTCTTTATGAATAATCCCCCACCGGAAAAGCTCACACTAAGGGAATCTTTTCAGGTTGCAGGTCTGGGATGGCTTCTAATGTCCTTCGTGGGCGCCCTGCCATTCTTCCTCTCAGGTTACCTCGACCCCTTAGATGCATGGTTCGAGAGCATGTCCGGATTCACGGCCACGGGTCTGAGCATGTTCTCCAATGTGGAATCTTTACCGCGCAGCATACTTTTATGGCGCTCCCTTACAGAGTGGATTGGCGGCGTGGGCGTAATCGCCCTGTTTCTCTCGGTCATGTACCGCACAAGCAAGGTTGTCCAGACCCTTTACTTCGCGGAGGGCAGAAGCGACAAGACGGAACCGACTATAATCGGGACCGTGCGCAAGATTTGGCTCATATACGTGTTTTACACGTTTCTCTTCGCTTTTATATTCTTCATCCTGGGCGCTCCTTTCTTCGATTCCATAAACATAGCGATGACAGCCTTGGCCACGGGAGGTTTTGCGGTTACCAACAACAGCATAGCAGCGTATCCTCCGGGAGTTGCGGTAGCGATGATTTTCGCCATGGCCTTTGGTGGCATATCCTTCGTATCACACATAAACCTCTTCAAAGGGAGATTTAGAGAATTTTTCACCATTGAGGTAAAGGCCATGCTTGTCATCGTTCTCCTATTTTATCTTATGATGTTTCCTCACCTGATGGCACGGGGCATGAGTTTCTGGGGTGCCACGCTAAACGCCAATTTTCACATAGTATCCGCTTTAACCGGCACTGGATTCAGCATCAGCGATTTGGGCAAAATGAGCGATTACGAAAAAACCATACTCACGCTCGCCATGATTTTCGGAGGTGCGTACGGCTCCACAGCATCGGCTTTAAAACTCATTCGCGTCGTGGTGCTGTTTTACGGAATCGCTTGGTACGTGAAAGTAAGGCTGGCACCCAAGAGCGCGGTCATACCATTCAAAATCGGAAAGAAAGTTTTTGAGCCAGCAGAGGTCAGAGATGTTTCCATATACACCACAACTTACCTTCTTTTCCTCCTTGCAGGAGCAATGGTATTTATGCTATATGGTAACTCCCTGGCAAACTCTCTGTTTGAAGTGGCAAGCGCCGAGGGAAACGTTGGTTTAAGCGTGGGGATAACATCGCACACCATGCCATGGGTGGAAAAAATAGTTTTGATTTTAGAGATGTGGTTCGGCCGTCTTGAAATATACCCTGTGCTTTTAATGTTCGTTGACATATTCAAGAAGTGAATATCCCCCGGCACTAACAGCACCTATCATCCATCAAGATGCCTGACCCTGCCGGGGGTTTATGCGGCATCCTCTGGCCCGTGCATCACAGCTCGATGACCCATCGCTCTCCGCCGGGGGCCCTGATGCCATAACACAATTGCACGACAGATATATAGTTTTCCACATGTTGAAATTTTCAGAGAAACATTTAAACTCATGTCCCCATGCCCTCATCCATGTACGAGGTAAGGTTCCATGGAAGAGGTGGCCAGGGAGCCGTTACGGCTGCGAACATCCTGGCTATTGCTGCAGTGAAACAGGGATTTTATTCACAGTCTTTCCCGTATTTTGGCGTGGAAAGAAGAGGTGCACCTGTACAGGCATTTACAAGGATTGACGATAAGCGTATCGATTTGAGAATGAACGTTTACGAGCCCGACGCCGTGGTTGTTCTCGACCCAACACTCATGAGCGTCATTGACGTGACGCAGGGGCTCAAGGAAGGCGGTATAATCATAATAAACACGGCAAAGAAACCTGAAGAATTAGGATTCTCAGGATACAAAGTTGCCACAGTTAACGCAACGGAGATCGCCATTGAACACAGGCTTGGTTCCCAGGCAGCACCCATCGTGAACACCGCAATCCTTGGTGCTTACTCAAAAGCCGTTGGCAACGTGAAAATCGAGCACGTGTTAGAAGCGATAAGAGAGAACGCTCCTGCAAAGAAAGAAGAAAATGCAAAAGCGGCCGAGGCTGCTTATGAAAAAACTGTTCTGGGGTGGTAAATAATGGAATTAATAACAAGAGGTGCAGTTATAACTGAGCCAGGAAATGCAGTTGAAAATAAGACTGGCTCCTGGAGAGTATTCAAGCCCGTAATTAACTACGAAAAGTGCATTCGCTGCATGATTTGCTGGCAGTACTGTCCTGAGCCGGCCATACTGAAGTTAGAAGATGAAAAAACGAAAAAAGAGACGCCGGCTGCCAAAGATGCCCTTAAAAAGCTGCCCGTTGTGCAAATAGATTATGACTACTGCAAGGGCTGTGGGATATGCGCGAATGAATGTCCTGTTAAAGCAATAGATTTTGTTATGGAGGAGAGATAAATGAAGGCGATGATAAGAGGTAATGAATCAATTGCGTATGCGTTTAAGCTGGCAAGGGTACAGGTTGTACCAGCGTACCCCATCACTCCGTCCACCTTAGTACCGGAGAAGATAAGCGAATTCATAGCTAACGGCGAGATGAAAGCCGAGTTCGTGCCAGTGGAGAGCGAACACAGCGCAATAAGCGCAGCTATAGGTGCAAGCGCAAGAGGCGTTCGCGTTGGCACTGCCACGGCATCTCAGGGCCTTGCCCTCATGCACGAGGTACTGTTCATCGCATCCGGCATGAGATTGCCCATAGTGATGGGAATCGGTAACAGGGCACTGAGCGCACCGATAAATATATGGTGCGACCACCAGGATAGCATGTCTCAGCGCGATACCGGTTGGATGCAGTTTTACGGTGAGAACAATCAGGAGGGCCTTGACCTTGGAATAATGGCATTCAAAATTGCCGAGGACAAGAGAGTTCTCCTTCCAGCAATGGTTGGTCTGGACGCTTTCGTTCTAACCCACACCGTAGAGCCTGTGGACATGCCAGAGCAGAGCGAAGTTGATGATTTCTTAGGTGAGTTCAAGCCCAACTACGTTACCCTTGACCCGAACAAACCTGCGACTCTCGGCTCATTCGGATTTCCAGAGCACTACACAGAATTCAGGTTTGCCCAGTGGGTTGCCATGGAGCAGGCCAAGAAGGTAATTGATGAGGTATTTGAAGAATTTGAAAAGAAGTTTGGAAGAAAATACAGAAAGGTTATGCCCGAACACACCGAAGATGCAGATATTATATTCGTAACTATGGGCTCTATGAGCGGAACAATGCGCGAGTACATAAAGAAACTGAGGGCGCAGGGCAAGAAAGTTGGCATGGTTAAGATTACTGTGTTCCGCCCGTTCCCCAAGGAAGAATTAATTGAGGCTTTGCAGAATGCAAAGGTCGTTGCAGTAGTGGAAAGGAACATATCCATGGGATTTGCAGGAGCTGTGTATGGGGAGCTTGCGGCAACCTTTGCAAATAAGAGCAAAAAACCAAAGTTCGTGGATTTCATAGTGGGCCTTGGTGGAAGAGATATCACTTTCAACACACTGGAATCAGTGTACAAAGTGGCAGAAAAAGCCCTAACTCAGGATGTTGATGATGTGAACTGGATAGATGTAAATAAAGAAGCTGTTTACAAGTCGGAGGGATTACAATGAATTATGAAAATGAAGAATTCTTTGCACCCGGACACGGCATGTGCGCCGGATGCGCTGCACCGATAATAGTTAAATGGATTTTGAAGTGGGCAGGCCCAAATACCATAGTTGCAAACGCAACTGGATGCCTGGAAGTGGCAACTACCGCGTATCCACGCACATCATGGCGCGTGCCATGGATCCATATTGCTTTTGAGAATGCAGCTGCGGCAGCAAGCGGTGTGGAGGCAGCCACCAGGGCCAAAGGTGAAAAGCTAAACATAATCGCCTTTGGAGGAGATGGAGGAACCGTGGATATAGGATTCCAGGCACTAAGCGGTATGGTTGAGCGCGGACATAACGTTCTTTACGTGCTATACGATAACGAGGCGTACATGAATACCGGAATACAGAGAAGCGGCTCAACTCCGTGGGGAGCATGGACCACCACCAGCAAGGTAGGTTCTGCAAATCCGGTTGGGAAGTTAAGGCCCAAAAAACCAATAGCCATGATTATTGCCGCACACAACGCCCCGTACGTGGCAACTGCAAACCCCGCAATGTTCCAGGATTTCAAGAAGAAAGTGCAAAAAGCGCTTAGCACTCCGGGCGCAAAGTTCCTGCACGTGATCTCCTCATGCACAACAGGATGGAGACACGACCCGAGCAAGACCGTGGAAATCATGCGACTTGCAACAGATACAGGCATATTCCCGCTCTACGAAATTGAAAATGGAGATATTGAAAACATGCGCATAACGTACAAGCCGAAGAAATTCAAGCCAGTAGAAGAGTACCTCAAGCCACAGGGCAGGTTCAGACACCTGTTAAAGAATCCTGAATATGTGAAAAAATTGCAGGAAGATGTGGATGCGTGGTGGGCCAGGTACGGGCACCACTATCATCCATAAACTTTTTTTAATTCTTTTAGAAATTCATCAATGATTTCTTTTCTAACGTGGGGCATGACCACGATTCTCAGGGAAGAGTACTTTGGATTTGCTGAAACTGCCCACCCTCTCTTTAAAAGTTCTTTTTTCACACATTCAACATTGTCCACGACAATATTTGCGATGTTCATCACGGGTCTGGTAAGTATCTCAAAACCGCACTCACGAGCACGATTCACAAGATACTTCGTTCTTTTCATCAGCTCAGTTACAGAATCACGATAGCCATCCATACCAAAATGAAGTATTGCTGCATAGCTGGCAGCCACGCTTCCACTCTGCCTCGTGCCCAAAAGAGTCTCACTTTTTCCATCAATAAGATAAGGTGCATCCACCCTTATTCGCTCAAATATATTTTCTCTGGCAAGTATACCCCCTGCAGGATACGGCGCAAATCCCATTTTGTGAGGGTCAATGGTCACGGTTTTCACGGAAGGCACAGTAAACGCAAAATCTATATTTTCGGGCAAAAAGGGAATCACAAAACCGCCAAAAGCTGCATCCACATGAAGATGGCACGAAAGTTCTGCGCAAATACTATCAATACGGGAAATTGGGTCAATATATCCTAAGGGCGTGGTTCCAGCCGTGGGAACAACCACATCTCCATCGTGAATCATATCTTCTAAAGCCAAAGTATCCATTACGAACCCGCGCATGGGCACGTATTCCACCGGCATACCAAGGAGATCAGCCGCCTTGATAACAGAGAAATGCACATCTTCCGTTGTTAATATTCTCCGAAACCCCATTTTTCTAGCGGCCCATAGTGCCGTGATATTCGCTTCAGTTCCCCCGCTAACCACGTGCCCAAATGGAGAACTGTTTCCCGTTAGCTTGCCCATGAACCGCACGACCTCGCGCTCCATTTTCACCGTACCCGGATACAAGCCGGGGTTTCCCAAATTTGCCTGATAAAACCTGAAAAAAGAACTTAGCACGACCTCAGGAGGAGCAGTGTACATAGAGCTCAGTATCCGCCCTGACTCGTAGTGCATATCCTCTCTATAATACGAGTTCAGAGCATCCATAATCTCAGCATCTTCCATACCCCCGTAAAAAGAGTAAAAGTAATTAACATTTTTCAGAGAATCGGTAATAGATTTTCAATCTCCCACTGGGTAACCTGCGCTCTGTACTCTTCCCACTCTTTGCGCTTAACGTGTAGAAAATGAGAGAAAAGATGTTCTCCCAGGGTATTGCGCATTAGCTCGCTGCGAGAGAAATGGTGCAATGCCTCGCCAAGACTCTCAGGTAGGGATTTTATTCGCATTTTTCTCCGCTCTTCTTCGCTCATTGCAAATATGTTCTGCTCCACCGGCTCTGGAGGCTCCATTTTTCTTTCGATGCCGTCCAGCCCAGCTGCAAGCATGACGGCGAACTGGAGATAGGGATTGCCCGCAGGGTCTGGATTGCGCAGCTCTAAACGAGTTTTCGCTTTTCTTCCTGCAGGAACACGAATAAGCGCGCTCCTGTTTCTATTTGCCCATGATATGTAAACGGGTGCCTCATACCCGGGAACCAGACGCTTGTACGAGTTTACCCATGAGTTCAGCACGGCAGTCATTTCTTCTGCATGGGCCAGCAACCCTGCAATGTACCTCAGGGCTATTTCGCTCAACTCCCACTTCCCACTCGGGTCATAAAACATATTTTCCCCGGAATCCTCGCTGAGCAAACTTTGATGCACGTGCATTCCCGTTCCATTGATTCCAAAAATAGGTTTTGGCATAAACGTCGCGTACAATCCATGTCTGAGTGAAACGCGCTTGATCATAGCCTTTAATGTGAGTATCCTATCAGCTATCTTCAAAGCGTAGTCATATCTCAAATCAATCTCGTGCTGCCCTGGAGATACCTCGTGGTGTGCAGCCTCCGGGTTGTATCCCATGGTGCTTAGCAAACCAATTATTTCCATTCTAACTTTCTCACCCTGGTCAATCGGCCCGTAATCAAAATACCCTGCGTAATCATTTGGCTCTAAAATTGTTTTTCCATCCTTAATCTTTAGAAGGAAAAACTCAAACTCAGGCCCTGTGTAAAATCCAAATCCCAGTTTAGACGCTTTTTCAAGTACACGCTGGAGCACGTACCTCGGATCACCTTCAAATCTCTTCCCATCGCTTGAATACACATCACATATTATCGTTGCGCTTCTATCATCATCGGGAAGTACCTGAAAAGTTTGCGGATCTGGCACCGCTCGCATATCGCTTTCATCAATGGTAGCGTAACCAACTATACTCGAGCCGTCAAAAACTATGCCTTCACTGAGAGCCTTTTCTAAAAGCTCCGACGGTATCATCACACTTTTTACCTGTCCAAGTATGTCCATAAACTGAAGGTGCACGTACTTGATTCCCTTCTCTTTGGCAAGCTTTACAATCTCCTCCTGCATAGCTCCCCATGTTTTTATTTACTTAATCTTTTCTATAACCTACCTTCCAAACCTTCTCTTTCTAAGCTGATATGCCCTTATGGCCCTCAAAAAATCTATTTTACGAAGGGTGGGCCAGTACACGTCCGAAAAATAAAATTCAGAGTACGCACTCTGCCACAGCAAAAAATTTGAAATGCGCTCCTCGCCAGATGTCCTGAATATCAGGTCCGGGTCGGGCAAATCTCCCGTGTACAGATGCTTTCTAACAGTGTCTTCGTCAATATCATCTATTTTCAGCTTCCCCTCAACAACCTCCCGGGCAATTTCCCGTATTGCCCTTATTATTTCTTCCCTTCCACCGTAAGCAATTGCCACATTGAGCAGAAATTTATCATTGCTCTTAGTTTTCTCTTCCGCATATTTTATGGCATCCTGCACATCTTGCGGCAAAAACTCTGTCTGTCCGATTATCCTTATCCTCATACCGTATTTATAGGTTCTTTCATCATCTGCAGCTTCTTTCAGGCTACCCACAAAAAGACGCATGAGGTGCTCAACCTCGTCTCTACTCCTCAAAAAATTCTCGGTGGAAAACGCATACACGGTCACAATCTTTATTCCTATCTCGCGGCACCATTCCAGCACTTCCTCCAATTTCTTGCGTCCCATATCGTGACCTAACATGTCGTTCATTTCCAGCTCTGATGCAAATCTCCGATTACCGTCCATTATTATGCCCACATGCCTTGGGATGCTCCCTTTTTTAACCACATCCATCAATTTTTTCTCGTAAGCCTTGTACGCAGTTTCCGCAATGCTTCCTCTTATCGTGCCCGTGCTCATACGATCACATCAATATTAATTCATTGCACATATCCTTTTTTCTTCCTGAGCAAAATCATTAATGCAGGAATAACCAAAGGCAGTATATATACGGACAACTCGGGGACTTTAGTGTAATCCACTGCTGAATCACTGCACGAGTTCCCAAGTACGCTATCATCCACGCTAAGGGTAGTATTAACATCGGCAGAGCTTATCACTCTTACCTTAATCCTTACGTAACTGTGCTCACCCACGACAAAATCAGGCTTTCCATCATCATTTATATCGTAACTGCTGTTTACCCAGCTCCATCCAGTACCCGTGTTGCTGTACGCCACCAAATCCCACTGTGAATTTGAGCTGTCATAAACATAAAGAGTTATATTGGATGTTGCGGTGGAACTGACTTCCAGAGTTATTATATCCGTACCGCTTCCGTTGTTCCAAATATCGTGGTAATACCACACGGTAGTTCCAGTTGTTCCATTATTGTGAGGAGATATAGAAATATTGCAAGCAATGCTGAACGAAGTATACGTGTAATTTATCACACCGTTTCCCTCCTCAGCGGTAACTTTCACCCAGTAAGTACCTGCGTAAGAATCTGCGGGTAGCGAGTAATCAGCACCGTATATGTAATATCCCTGTGAAGTGTGATCCTCTTCCAGCCCCAAAGTCAAATTTGAGGAGCTACCATCAGGTGCTAATATTTCGGCGCTCACGCTTTTTATATCGAAGCTTCCAAACGGCTCTATTATCTTAGTACTCACATGAATTTCATCACCAGCAGAGTAATTGCTCTGCTCCACGTAATTACCACCTGACGTGACATTGTAAAGAATCACATTCTGGGCATAGATATAAGAGGTGGTGGTGAAATTAATTTTAGAAGGATACGTGGATGTGTTGAAGTAAATGTTGCAATCATTATCTGCAGTGAAAACAAGATAAACGCCATGTCCCTTAGGAATTAGCGATATTTCGGGAGCAAAGCTTAGGGTATATGCCTTTGTTTCTCTATCAACCAACGTAATATTCGCACCCCCTATATATGTGCCATCGTCCATATAAAGTGATACATTTCCAGCTGTAGCAAAGCGGGTATATATATACATGGTCACGGTTATATTTCCAGTGAGCGTGAAATCATTTATGAAAGTAGATTCCTGAACCCATTTTGCAGAGGTAACCCTTGATTCTTCTCCCTCCGATGACCCAAGCTCCGGATAAAGCGTGTTTTCAGAAGATCCCACACCCAAATAGAGAGTCTTGTTATCGTTTGCCCTCAAAATTGCCTCATCGTGCACGGTGAAGGAAGAATTGCCTGTAAAGGAAGAAATGGTAATGTTCACGTAAGAGTCAGGTTCAGTATCGCTAAGAGATAGATTGACCTGCATTATAAATCTAACTTTATCCCCCTGCATGACCGTTATATCCGGCTCGTTATTTTTATCGGTGTCATTTCGGATATATACCCATCCACCCTTAGTAGAATTGTAAACAGCGTAAAGAACATCCTTTGAATCAATGATTTTGTTGTTATCCACATCCCGATATATCGAAACCTCAAATGGAGGTGCATCATTAGAGTTAATCTGGAAATTGTACACATCGTCGCCATCTCCAGTGTTATCAATCCTGTGTCTGAACCACGCATGGTACTTTCCAGATGGCACGAACAACCACTTTGAAACTGCATGACGAACGTTGCTGTTTACCCAGAAAGAAGCGTTCATAGACACATGCTCCGGCGTGGCCTCATTGTTCTGCGCTTCAACACTTATATTGTACTTACCAACAAAGGCGTAAAGCGTGCTTGTGTTATCTATCACTATTCCATCAAGGGCAAAGCTGAAGTAAAAAACGCCGTAGCAGGAAGTGTTCGCGTACACGCTCATCTTGGAATTTGATAGAATAACATGGCCAAGAGCATCCCGAACAGAGACATTAACCGCATTGCTGTTTATGTGCCGGAATCCCAGAGGGTCAGTTATATTTGCAAATATTGATACGGTATCCCCTTTCGTGAAATTGGATACCTTTGTACCATTATTTTCAGTATATAAATCCGTAATGCTTATCCCGTTCGCAGTGAAACTGAGATAAGAATCGTCAGAAGTGATAGACGAACCGTTGTAAGTTATCTTTATATAATCATTTTCAGCAGCATTAAAATCAGACATGAATGTAATATTTAAAGCCATTATGTATCCCTTCGGAATGGTGCTGTGAACCACCTGCAATGGAATCAGATTAGGGCTATTTTCCTTGAGCTTACCGCTTTGAAGGGAGTTATTCCAGAATCCCACCAATAGTCTTGTATTTCCGCTTTTCCCGATAAGGCTTATATTCAGATAGTCCGTTCCTGAGCCATTTTCGATATCACCCACCTGAAGCCACAGCGCTGGGAGATTCACCGTAAGATTTTCACAGAGAGGTTGTTCATAATCCCAGTTAGCGTATGCATAAGAATATGTGTTAAATATTGGTAAAGAGTTAGCTATCAATTTTATGGTCTCAGCACTGCTCCCCACGGTCCAGTTCATGTTGCCGGGCTCTTCATTAATATCAGCGTGCAAATGCATGGTGTACATGGATGTGGAAGAACGCTCTCCTGCTTTGGTTATTGACGGCATATCGTACTCGTGTTTCCAGTTAAACACGGTAATCCACATTTTCCCACGGGTGATGTTTAACCCCGTGCTCAGCTCAACCGCGTGGTACCCGGAGGCTATATCGGATACTGTGCCTAAATTTTTCCATGTTCCATCGGTGAATTTGAAAAGATGCGCATTGTAAATTCCATCCCTACCTGTGATTGTAATTTTGTAATTTACGGGAAACGGCACCCAGGGGAGATGTGCACTCTCCTTCATGTTTAAATCTTCGAAATAAATCTCTGCGGTGTCGTTTCCATTCTTCGGTCGTACCGGTGGTGGTGGCCCGATATACACGCTAACGTGCCTTCCTGCATACGGTTTTGGGAAATCATTAGGAATGGTGGTATTGAGCCACATGTCCGGACCATAAGGATAATCGGGAATTCCATCGCCATCCACGTCTGGCAATTTCTCGCCATTTACTACAACGTAACTTTCGTTGTCCGGTACACCATCATTGTTGAAATCGTGGGGATACGGATCGTATTTGTCCGGAACCGTGTCCCTATCGCTATCCTTTGGCACCCACTCTCTCACTATGGGAACATCATCCCCGCCCATAAACTCCCCCCTGACCTGCATGTACACATCCTTGAAATCGGGGGTTCTTGAATAATTAACTAGGTCTATATTGGCATCATGAACATCCATTATAACATCTGATTCTCTGTTTTTCCAGTCTCCAAAAGCACCATCTATTATCACTCTGTTAGGAGCTTTGAAGAGGTACATGTTCTTCTCCTCTCGAAGGTAGGATACCGGCAAGCTCTTGGCATATATAGAGGCGTCCATTGTGACGAGAGAACTCTCGTTACCGGCTAATTTTGCATATAAAGTCATCTGCTCTTTCAATATTTTCTTATCCACTTTGAAAATCACAGTGCCGTTTACACATGAGCCGGAGTAATTACCGTGTTCTGTACTCAGGGTAGCAGAAGTGATACTTGCGCCTGCATATTCAAACTCCACCTTGGATAAAACAAATTTCACAGGCGAATTTATGTATATATTCATCAAAGGCGTGTTATTCTTAGCTATATCCCCTGCGGTCGTGATTTCCACCTGCACGGTGGGTTTATCCACGAACAAAGGCGCGGATTTCAGCGTAGTGTTTGCCTTTTCTATAACCAGCACCTTTGCATTCTTTCTAATACCATTAATCATGAACTCTATGCTGTTTTTACCGTATGCGTATTGCATACCACCTGTTTTCGTAAAGTTCCACATATATTCCGAAGATGAATGTTTCCACAGCACCGCACCCTTCAGAGTATCATTCCACCCGTAAAATTCCGCCACGTAAGTTGCCTTAATACCACTCACATAATACCCTTCATTCTCACCGTCATCCACCATCACATATACCCTCTCTGGCTCTGAAAACAAGTACTGCTTGTGAAGATAAAAATATAACGCCCCTCCTTGGCACATGTATTTGTAATGTAACCCCCCTAATTCGTAGCCAGGAATTGCGTTCCACTCTGAAAAGTTACCATCTATCCTTATTCCCGGTGAAATCAGGAAAAGAGTTGCAGATATGCCAGAAATAATCAGCAAAACAATTATTATAAATGGAACAACTCTGAATTTAACGATTTTTTCTGACTTAAACGATTTCAATCCAAATCCATTTATAAACCCCTCCTTTGAGACAATTCCACTCCCGTCAATCTGTTCTTTTTTGATTTTTATCTGTGGCTTTTTAACTCCGGTTTTTAGAGCTGCATTGAATATAATGTTAAACGCATCCTCCTGAGAAATATCGAGAAGTTTTGCTATCTCCTCCTTTTTCGCCTTAGCTATGCTCTCCACATCGTAATCGTTCAGAGCCAAAACAAGGGCTTTTTCCCTGTCAATCCCCGTGGAATCAGCAATGTTATAAGCTTTTCCTATAATTTCCCTTGCTGTCGCGATTATTACCTTTAACTTCCCCTTTGAAATCCTGGGGATGTGCTTTTTCAACTCATCCTCATCCATCTTGGCAATTTCTTCAATACCTATCCCCGCCTCTTTTAATTTTTTTGCTCTTTTTTTGCCAATATATGGTAACTTTTCGTATTCTAAGCTCATTCTACCAACCCACCTATCTGTGATTTATATTTATTCGCCTCCTCAGACATCCCAAGAGCTGTTAGCAGGAAATAATAATTCACCTTTGCGGCTTTTTTATCCTCATCTATTATTATGGCTTTTTCTAAAAGTTCCCTCGCTTTTTCATATGCACCCTTCTCCATGTAGCATCTTGCAAGATTGTTAAGTGCATTGTAATAATCCGGATATTTCTTGAGAACCTTACTGTAAGTTTCCATAGCTTCATCCATTTTTCCGGTTCTGAAATACAGGTTCCCCAAATTAGTCATATAAACCTTATCCCCTGGCTTAATCCTGTTCAATTTTCTGAGATAAACCTCGCTTTCATTGTACTTACCCATTTTCATCAATGCAATTCCCATTCCGTTGAGAACTCTTTCATCGTCAGGATACACTTCATAAGCCCTTTTAAGGTGCTCGTAAGCCTCCCTGTACTTGCCACTTTCAAGTAATTTGCATCCTTTCTCTATGTCACGATATACCTTTTCTTCCGCAATTTTAGCGATGAGCATATTGACAAAGTATATGAAGAAAGTCAAAGTGGAAAGGAACACTATTGACATGTCGTAAATTCCATAGCTCCCATTTGAATGTATGTTAAGAAGCTCGTGGGCAGGTGCGATAAACATAAATGACAAGCTTAAAAGTATAAAACCAACATTAGCTGCTTCGGCAGGTTTTTTGGTTCTCAGGGAAAGATAAATCCCCACAGCAATAAGAACTATACCAATAGCAATTACCACCTCATCCAATATCCCAAAGTGAAAAGAAAAGAGTACACTTAAAGGAGGCATAATAGATAGAATAGAAAATCCCACAAAAGATAATACTAGACTCCGAATTTCCCTATAATCAAGGTCTTTTGTAAAGAGCAACATTAACAGAGACACGAGGGAAACCAATCCCCCTATAAACCAGCTGAAAAAAGTTATTATCACACCGATGCCGAGAATTACCAGTGAGGGTATCAACAGCCAGTTGCTTTTACCAACTCTGGTAAAATACAAAAAGGTGAATGCAAGGGACAGCACCCCAAGGGAAAATATGAGCTCGGTGGCCACCCAGAAAACACTTTCAACGGTTAAGTTGCCGAATATGAAAATTATTAGAGATGAAACAACCGCTGCGACATCCAGCCCTAATATATACTCTGCATATCTCTCCATGGTATAACAATTGAACTTTTGTTATTTTAACATTTCGGTATTTTTTAATTAAACCATAATAAATTTTTGGATTTAAAACAACATGTAGTTATATAAAAAAAATTAGAATATTGTGTCTATCTACCCCACCATAAAAGAGGCATCCATGAAAAGTCTTAAATATGCATTCTTTTTATTTCACCTATGCGAGGAATTGCTTTATTGGTAGTACTAATAGCTGCACTGGTAATATACTCTTCATTGGGAAGTGTTCATAATACCAACATTGAAAAAAGCAATGGAAACACCGAAACAAAGGATGTTAATCCATTTGTCACAATATCTAACGGCAAATTTTATCTAAACGGGAAGGTGTTCATACCAAAGGGAGTAAATTACTACCCACGGGATTACGGATGGCGATACATGTGGGAAAACTTTACGAAAATAGAGGGGGTAATTGATGCAGACATGGCAAGGGCTAAGGCGCTTGGGGTTAATGTGGTGAGGATTATAATACAATACAACGCGTTCGGCGGAGGAAATGCCACAAGAGTCAGGCAAAATCTGTCAAAGCTGAACACCATGCTTTCAATACTGGACAAGTACAACATGAAGGCAATAGTCACCCTGCTTGACAAGGAGAACCCGCTGGACAACATGACAGCTCAGCTAACACAGGTAAGAACAATAGTAAGCGCATTTAAGAGCGATCCGAGAATTTTCGCTTGGGACCTGCGCAACGAGCCAGACCATTTTTATTACAGCAAAAGCTGGTGGCCACACCTGTCAAAGCCCTTCGTGATGGATTACCTTCACACCATACTGAACGAGGTAAAGAAAGATGATCCAAACCACCTCGTTACCGTTGGAGAGTACGGGTGGTACCTTGGAGATAGGCACACGCCCGTAAGCTATCCAGTGAACTACACATTTAATAACGATACATACAATGGATGGACAGTGGTAAGTGGGTCATGGAACGCCAATTCAGGGTACTTGAACGGAGATGAAGGAGTAATTAAGATTAACGACACATCTTGGTGGGATAAAACAGGATACACACTATCACTCAGGATGAGAACGAGCAATCCTGGATCTAATAACTGGAATGTAGCGACCATTGAATTCAGGTACGCCAATCAGTCAAACTTTTACGAGCTTATACTCCACACTAACGGAGTTTTAGAGCTTGCCAAAGTTCAGAATGGTACGCACATAGGATACCTAAATTCCACATCCACCACTTTAAACTGCACAGAGTGGCACGATTTCAAGATAGTTACATTCAGGCAAGACATAGAAGTTTACGTTGACGGAGTAAAGTACCTGTACTACTGGGACCCGAATCCCATAAACGTATCCGGAAACGTATATGGAGGGATTGCATTAAACGCTTCTTGCCCCGGAGCGGAATTTGATGATGTCAAAGTAAGATTGGGGCCCTCCATTATTGATGATGACATATTCAAAGATGTTGATTTTCCCATGTTTCACTGGTACGAGCAGAGCAGCGAGCTCAAGTATGTTTTCAACGCCCTGGAAAACCACACAGATAAGCCAATATTCATAGAAGAAATAGGTTTGCCCACCGCCGGTACTAATTGCCCTTACAACGAAAGTTCCGTGGCGACCTGGCTATCAAATGTTTTAACAACCGTGAAAAACTACAATAACGTTTATCCAATGATTTGGATTCTCAACGATTTCTCTCCAGGGGGAATTCCGGACAGCACAGATCCAAACAGCACCCAGCACTTCTTCGGACTATACAGATTAAATTACACCCTGAAACCCAGCGGGGTAGTATTCAGGGACCAGTTCAATGGAACGCAACTAATAAACAACGCCAAATTTGTGTCCTCATCCCATCCAGAAACTATGAATTGCGGCGAAACGGCAAGTGTAAGCATAACATACAACGATACCGGAGATACATACTGGAACGCCACTCGCAATTACCGTCTTGGCTCTCAGCAACCTCAAGATAATCAGATTTGGGGCCTGGGAAGAGTGGATATGAATCCATCAACAACTATATATCCTGAAGAAGAATACACATTCAAGTTCAACATAACCGCACCTTCAGTTCCGGGAAAATACTCTTTCTCCTGGAGAATGCTCCGTGAGCACGTGGAGTGGTTTGGTGATGAATACGACAGTTCAATAAAGGTGTATGATCCAAATCTAAACACCGTGGTAGATGACGAAATGAACACCATGGCAAACTGGAGCACGGTACAGGGCAGCGCTAGCAATTCAAATAGCATGATGGAAATGAGCACAAATACGCTTGTTCTTGAAAAAGACAAATGGAGCGATTTTTCAATGAGTTACAGGGGATACGGGATACCAGGAAGCAACTGGTCAAGCGGGATTACATTTGTGAAAGCACATGATACCAACCTTGATAATTATCTTGGATTCACCCTCCACGATAACGGATTTGCAGAGATATATTACGTGGTAAATGGAAAAGTGCAGCACAATGTATCCTACGCCAATACATCTTTTAGGCCATTCGAACTCAACACCTACTACATAAGCATCAGCGGAGACACAATGAAAGTGTACATTGACGGCATATTGATTTTAACAGCAGATATATCGTACTATCCATACTTTGATTCCACGGACTACATAGGATTCACCACGGACACTGGAGCTAACATAGACTACGTGGGAATTTACCAAAACACCGTACCAGAATTTCGCGGGACGCTCGTCTCTATGGTTCTCCTACTGATGATAGGCACGGCAGTAATAAGAAAGCTTAAAAATAAAAACTAAAAAATCACCAGAATTTTCCCATACTTTCTATGGGGATTGGGCACATTACAATGCGCCGTGCCCAGAGGCAATCGGCACAGCTCGGTTCATTGCCCCAGCAATCTCTCCTTGTATCATGCACGTATTGGCAGGCATCCACCAGAGGACAATCGGTACAAGATGGATAAATAGAGTTCTTCACTATGAAACGGAACCAGGAGTATTCTCGGGAAGTCCATATGTCCTTTAAACTCTGTTTTTTTAGATTTCCAAAAGAATGCGCGTAAACAATTTTTTCGCGGGAATTCACGTATTCGGGATATGTGTGCAGGAATCGATAGCACGGTGCAACCTCTCCATCCCATCTAACAACGGCAACTTTTTTCTCAACGAACTCGCAATGCCTTTCGGTCCGGATTTCAAATTCCGGAACTCTGAGCACGAAACCCTTATATGAGTTCCTGTGCAGCTCCTCAAGATAGGGTCCGAGAGAAACGGAGCCATCATATAAAATCAGACCCGTGTGCTTATCATTTACAGGAACAATATTGGAAAACAGGAGCGAATCAACATCGTAATCACCCATGATTTTCGCTATTTTTCCCATCTCTTTGTAATTTTCTTTCGTAAGGACAACTTCCACGCCCACATGCGGGATCTCGCTTCTTCTCTTCTTTCTCGCCTCTACTATTTTTTTCACGCGGTCAATGGTCACCCCGGGAATCACGTGCCCGATTTCCGTGGGCTGCACGGGAAGCGTGTCCAGTGAGAGGAAAATCAAATCCGCCGGCAACTCCACCAATTCTTTTATTCTCTCATCGCTTAGCATGAATCCATTGGTTGAAATGCCCAACGCATAACCTCTTTTTTTCACCTCCCTCGCCATGTCCATGAATCGAGGGTGAACTGTGGGCTCTCCAATCCCGCCGAAATAAATCATTCTAAGATTTGGAAACTCAGCGGCATCGTCCAGAATTTTTAGGAAGAGTTCGTATGGCATGTCCCCTTCCTCGTCGAGCCAGTACTGCTTGAAGCACATCTCGCATCGCAGGTTGCAGCGATTTGTAATTTCGAGGTACAGGTATTCCATGTTGGGTTCTTTCGGAATGTTGATTATCGCGTTATCCAAATGAAATTGATGCATCATCCACCACCCGCCGGGGGAAATATGGAAATTTCATCTTTCTCTTTGATTTTCGTTTCGTAGCCATCCAAATCCAGAATGTTTTTGCCATTGACTAAAATCATGTTCCTCTCTTCAATTTCTTTCCTGAACTCATCGCCAAACATTTCGTAAAGGTGCTGCAAAAGCTCCGCCACGTTTTTTACATTTTTTATCTCCATCTCTCTCTTTCCCGTTATATCGCGAAGGGTGGCAAAAAATTTCACTTGGGCCATATGATTCAAAAAGGTAAAAAGGATTTAAATGTATTCCTCCAAACCGAGCTCTTTCAATTTCGCCTCGGAAATCGAGCCATCCTCGTTCCAGCCTCGAAGCGCATAGTACCTTGGAACCATCTCTTTGAGGCGCACCACATGGCCCTTGTTGGGACCTTCGGGCATTGGCTCATCCGTTAGCCTCTTTGGCAGCGTATCCTCTTCCAGTGGCTTCAATCCAGCTTTCAGATTAAATAATCGTTCTGCATTCCATATCTTTTCGCCTATTTTGAGCCATTCCTCCGTGCTGAGATTGAATCCGAAGGCCGCGTTCAGCAGGTCTCGATAATCATCCGCTCCGAGTCCGAAGGTTGTGAAGACGCACATGCCAGCGGCATCTATAACTGCCGTCAAGTCCTGGAATAGAATGAGCATCTTCACCTTCTCGTCGCTGATATCGTGCGGGTCCATCTTGTAAGGATAACCCAAAATTTCCGGACTTATGAGATAAGCTTTTATGTGGTCTCCTCCTCTGTTATCCGTTGCGTAACCGAGTCCGTGGCCCTCCGCGCCTCTTGGATCATAAGCGGGAAGTTCCTGCTTCTTCACGCCCATGAAGCAATCCACGCACCCGTACTTCTCCGCGAGGCGATATCCTCCTTCTGCGAGAACGTCGCCGAAGCCTTCACGCTTTGCCAATTTAGATATATAGTAATGCAGAACTTCCGTGTTTCCCCAGCGGAACGGCGGGGCGTCGCCCAAATCATCCTGCTTGAGCAATCCCTTGTCATATAATTCCATCGCCGTAGCCAACGTTCCGCCGGTGGAAATGGTATCTAAGCCCAAATCGTCGCATAGATGGTTCGCTTCGATTATCGAGGCAAGATCATTGATTCCTAAATTTGCACCCATGGCCCATGTGCTTTCGTACTCCGGTCCCTCCGTTTCGCCCACGGTATCCATATCGTTCACGCGACCGCACCCAATTGGGCAGGCGTAGCACGGCTTGTTCCTCTTGAGATATTTCTTCGCCATGGCCTCACCGCTCTGCTCCTCCGCGTACTTGAATTGTCCGTAGCGGAAGTTCATCGTCGGATAAAGCCCGTTCTGATTGATTATGTTCACCAAAACAGCGGTGCCGAATGACGGAAGCCCGCTTCCTGCGACGGGATCGTTCTTCAATTTCTCAGTTTTTTCCCTCACAACGGATATGAACTTGCTTCTGTCAATTACCTCAACTCTTTTATGCCCTCTGACAACTATCGCCTTGAGCTTCTTAGAGCCCATCACGGCGCCGACTCCTCCTCGACCAGCGGCGCGATGCCCGTTGTTCATTATTGCTGCAAATTTCACGAGATTTTCTCCCGCGGGTCCTATTGAAGCGATTTGCACGTGCTTGTCTCCGAACTCTTCCGTCAATATTCTTTCCGTTTCTCCGACCCTCTTGCCCCACACGTGCGATGCGTCTTTTATCTCCACTTTGTCATCCTCTATGCGCAAATATACTGGCTTATTGCTCTTTCCTTCCACGATAATTGCGTCCCAGCCAGCCATTTTGAGTTCCGCTCCAAAGAATCCGCCGGAGTTTGCCATTGCTATGTACCCGGTTAGCGGGCTTTTAGTTATGACCATGTACCTTCCGCCAGTGGGAGCGGTGGTACCTGTCAAAGCGCCTGTGGAGAAGATCATCTTGTTTTCTTCGCTCAACGGGTCAACCTTCGAGTCCATTTCTTTCAGAAGATAATGTATTCCGAATCCCCTCGTGCCGAGCCATTTCTTCACAAAATCTTCTCCGAATTCTTCCGTTTTTATTTCTCCCGTGCTCAAGTTCACTCTCAATATTTTGCCCCAGTACCCATACATCATATCACCTTCTTGCCAATGTATATCATACAACATACCTAATGTACTTTTCCACATGTAAGCCCAAGCATAACGGCTTCTAAAACTGAAATTGGGATCGAGGAAAGTTTAATACAGTCCTCTAAATACCTATCCACGTGAAACTGGAAGAGTTAGGAGAACGCAGGGCAATAGACATGATATGGGATGCCATTGGCAAGAAAGTAGATTACGATGACTGTGCGGTGATTGATGATGGAAAACATTACCTGCTCCTGACCACGGACTATGTTGGAGAGGAAACACACTTCCCGGGGAATGTAAATCCCAGAGCACTGGGCAGATTTATAGCGGCTGTGAATTTAAGCGACATAGCGGCAATGGGCGGCACTCCGGAATTTTTCATGCTATCCTCATTCATGCCAGGAGACACACATTTTGATTTCGCAAAGGAGCTGATCACAGGAATGCGATCCATGTTAGAAAGATACGATGTTGAATACTTAGGTGGAGATTTCAAAAAAGCTAAAATGATAGGCTTTTCAGGATTTGCAGTTGGAAGGGTATTGAAGGAAAACATACTTCGAAGAAGAGGGGCTAAGGTTGGGGATGGGATCTTCGTAACCGCTCCAATGGGAAAGAACGCTGCATCATATTACCTCTGGAAAGCAGGATTGGGGGATTTTGAACCCGTGTTGAAAGTGGAACCCCGCGTGAGGGAAGGAAAAGAACTCGCAGGCAAAGCGCATACGTGCATGGACACTTCCGATGGCTTAATTGCCAGCATGTTTCAGATGCAAAAAATAAATAACCTCGGATTTTCAATTGACCTTGATTCCGTACCCCTGCATCCGCTTGCCATTGAGGTTATGGAAGACCTGAAGATATCCTTAAAAGATATCCTGAATTTCGGCGGGGACTACGAGCTTGTATATACTGCATCCAGCAAAATTTTAGGATATGAAATAGGAGAGGTAGTAGAGGGAAAGATAGACTACGGAGGCAAGGGTTATGAAAGCTTTGGCAAGGTACTGGACCAAACTTGATAAGAAAAAGGTAAGATGCGAACTGTGCCCACACAGGTGCATTCTTGATGACGGGCAGGTGGGGATCTGCAGGGTGAGAAAAAATATAGGGGGAAAACTGTACACGCTCAACTACGGAACGGTATCTTCCATGGCAGTTGACCCGATAGAAAAAAAGCCCCTGTTTCACTTCAAACCCGGTTCTCGCATATTTTCGGTATCAACCGTAGGCTGCAACTTGCGATGCAAACACTGTCAGAACTGGGAGATAAGCCAGGTTGGACCCGAGTACCCTTACACGAGGGATTTTAAAGCTTCAGACATAGTAAAAATTGCGGAAGAGCACGGGAGCGAGGGAATTGCGTTCACATACAACGAGCCAACCATATGGCACGAGTTCTCGGTAGAGGTGGCAAAAATAGCAAAGAAAAAGGGTATGTACAACGTATACGTCACAAACGGGTACATACAGGAAGAACCGTTAAGAGAGTTAGTAAATTACATAGACGCTTTCAACATAGATATAAAGGCATTTACAAATGAATTTTATATCAAAATAACAGGAGGGACACTGCAGCCAGTTCTAAGAACAGCAGAATTTGTACATCGAGCGGGTAAGCATCTTGAGCTAACATATCTGATAATTCCACGCTTAAACGATGACCCCGGAGAAATAAGAAAATTTGCAGAGTGGGTTAACTCCATATCCCCCAAAATTCCCGTTCATTTTTCAAGGTTTTATCCCACCTACAAGCTCACAGACAGAAAAGAGACACCGTTGAAGACCGTTCACAACGCTTACAAAATTGCCAAGGATGTTGGATTAGAATACGTTTACTTAGGAAACACATGGGAGCCAGAGTACGAGAGCACCTACTGTCCAAATTGCGGAAACCTGCTAATAAAAAGGGAGTTTTACAACACGGAGATTACCGGGCTCACCTCTGATGGAAGGTGCAACAATTGCGGCAAGAAAATAAACATAGTACTTTAATTGTGTCTTAATTTTTATTAAGTTTACCTTCTTTTTTTCTAACTTCACTGTACGTTTTTGCATCCATGTTATCCGCATGAGCCACAATGACCGCCTCTGGAGTGGATGGGTCCCTTGCTGAACCCCAGCCCATAGAGATCAGGTCGTGGTGACTTAGTATTATGTGAAGCAGCTCTTTTTTCAGTTTCAAGGGGAAATTCTCAATTTCGTCTATTTTTCTGCTCACCATCTCCGCCCCCATGTAAATATGCCCAAGCATTTTTCCATCATCACTGTACTCTATTGTTGGAGTAAATTCGTACTCCCATACCTTCCCAATATCGTGAAGAAGCGCTCCCGCAGTAATCAGGTCAATATCCACTGAGGGATAAAGAGCTGCAACAGCCCTGGCAATTTTTGTAACATTGAGGGTATGGTGTAGCAACCCGTGAATACCTGCAGAATGGAATTTCTGGGAGGCCGTGGCAATGTAAAATTTATCCCAGAACTCCCCACTAAACACATTGTTAAGAAGCTCTTTAAGGTACCTGTTTTCCACGGCACTAATAATAGAGAAAAACTCCTCTTTCATATCTTCAGCGTTCGCATCCAGCCATGGCAACTCGTCTATGGACATCAAACAATCATTCAAATCATAATCATCAGTAGCTTTTATAGAATTGTCAAAATTCTTGCTCACACTTATGTACAACGCCCCGTTACCCCTATTCTCGGTAACGTGTCCCCTAATACTAACGCACTTTGCATCTTTCAAGGAATCGTAAAGGGATTTCAAATCCTCATCTTTATTTCCCCAGTATGTCACGGTTATTTCATCTAAGTACTTATCCCTGATTTTAAGCACCATTCTCTTCCCGCCATTGTATTCCTTTGGTTCTTGGATATTTACAAGGGCATATTTTCCCTCGATGTCCTCGTTTAAACGCATATCTCTTATCCTCTTACTCATAAAAAGATATATGCAGCACCTTACAAATAATTTTCACAATTAATCGACATGTGGCTTCTCAGATAAAGGAGTTATTGAAATCATTAGGCATTCCCATATCTTTATACGAGATTGCGCATACCCATCCATGGAGAAATTCACCATTAAAACAAGCACGGTGATTAAATGGGCGAGTACATAGATATGTTTGCAAATGAGCTTTCAAAATTGAAGTCGTTCAGGGGAGAAAGCGACATAGCGAAAGAAATTGCTGGGAGAATGCACAGGTACTGGAAGAATATTCCAGATAAACTGGTGGATTCTTTTTCTGCGGTTGGCGTTGATTCCAGTTTACAGAGCGTTGCACTTTCAACAGGATACACCCTGATTGTCGTTAGAGCATGCTTAGCATCCTCTGCCAAAAAAAGAGATTTGAAAGTGTACATAACCACAGGAGAAGTTACCGAGCTTGGAAATCGACTCATGGAAAATATGGAAAACAGTCTAATGAGCGAAAATATTGAAGAGGTTAGCTTTGTAGACGGCTCACTGTACGGGCGCGCGAGCCACGTGCCGCTGCAATTTCACAACGACGGATTTGAAAATTTTATCCTGGAATACTACTCAAATTACAATCACCTTATAGAAAATGCCAGAAAGAAAAATTCAAAGCTGATAGGCATAAGCAAGAGCTCGGGAACCACTTTTTTGAGGGACATGGTGGTTATGGAGCTGTACATGGAAGAACTGGAGATAAATGGATTGGACGGTGAAGATGATCTAAAAAGTCTTCCCTACCTGGCGCTTGACAGGAAGAACGCTGCCTTGAAGACCGCACGAAAAAAATTAAAAGACAATGGCCTCGAGAAAGCGTACAGGTATATCGAAGAACTCACAAAAAAGAGACCGGATGCTTCCATACTGACCATGTTCGAGCCGGGAATGAGTGCGCCTGTGCTGTTAGGCTCTTCTGCCAGAGCAAGGAGAATGTACAAGTCAATATCCTCCGATGAAAATTACATAAAAGACATCTTCTACGGCACAGATTTGGACGATACCGAGGTAAATACCGTGAAAGAATACCTGAACAATTACGCCTTCGTGTCATTCTACATTTCATTCGCACCGGGATTTTTACTTAGAGTGGATATGCCCGCCTTCGTGGCAGGCATTGAGAGAAGAATGCAGGAAGTGTACTGGCCAGAACCCATTAAAGAGGATATTTCCAACATCGTGGGGATAATAAGAAGAGAACACGGGGATAATTACGTGCACAACGTGCATCTCTACGCGGCGGATTTGGAGGCAAGATTAACGCACGGAGATTTTATGAAAATGTATTATCCACTCATAGAGAGGGAATTAGAAGCTAATGCTTCTGTTGGTGATTACAGGTACATATGGAGAGGTGAATGATCATGAAAGAAGTAGGAATAGTTGTTGGAAACACGGAAACAGGAAAATTCGTTATTGCCCTACCAAAAGATACAAAGCTAATGGAGAACGAATATGTGGTAACAAAAGTTAGAGAAAGAGATGTTTTGCGGGATGTGGTTGGACGCGTTGAGCTGATGGGTGCACTATCTGAGATTTTAACCCACGAAACCACTTACGATTCCCTGATGAAGTTAGTGAGCAGGGATATTGACGTGCCCAAGATTTACGCGGAAATAGAAACAATAGGGTATCTGGACAATGGATGTGTTAAATTCCCGAGAAATCCACCAATGCCTGGAGAAAAGGTGTACCGTGCATCCAAAGATCTGCTGGACAATTTTTATCACGTTGGAGAGCTACCAATTCACGTGGGTACATTATTGACGAGAGAAGATGTGAGCATAAATCTGAATCCAAAGGGTTTTTTGAGGCACATGGCAATTATTGGCCAGACAGGAAGCGGAAAAAGCTACACCACGGGCGTTATAATTGAAGAGCTTTACGATAAGGGAGCGAGCATAGTAATCATTGACCCTCACGCTGATTACGTTAGAATGAACAGGAGCAGGACTGGAGATGTTATAATACACAGGTTTTCCGTGTTCAGAAATTCCATGAGTGTGAGCAGGTTTGACGATGTGGACACCTCCCCGCTGACCATCTCCCTTAAAGATTTGATGCCTGATGAAATAGCAAACATAATTGGCATATCTTCAAACTACAAGAGGATGATTGGCATATTATCCGCCGCCATAGATTCTTTTAAGGACAGCATTAATTACGAAGATTTGAAAGGAAAAATTGAGAGCTGGGCAAATGGTTCCGAAAAACCACCCAAATCATACAAAGACGATGATGCCCAGAACGTATTGAGATATCTGGCTCTTGCTGAGAAAAGAGGGGTAACAGGAATTTTCTCGGAAGAAACCACACCGCTGGAGCAAATAATAAAACCCAAGCAAATATCCGTTCTAGACCTCTCGGGACTCAAAAGCGATATCCAGGAAGTAATAGCGAATATATTTTTAACCAAGATTTACGAGAAAAACACAACCTCCAAGAAAATTGAACCTGTGTTTATCGTTATTGAAGAGGCACATAACTTCGTACCCGGCACTCAATATTCAAAATCAAAAGACATAGTGAAAAAAATTGCAGGAGAGGGGAGAAAATTCGGGGTTATGCTCATAATGATTACACAGAGGCCTCACAAAATAGATGCGGATGCACTCTCACAAGCAAATAGCTATGTGGTCATGAGATTGAACAATAGCGAGGATATCACCGCTGTAAAAATTGCAGCTGAGAATCTTGGAGATGACCTTTCCACTCTGCTTCCCCATCTAAATCCAGGAGAGGCAATAATAGTTGGACCCGTGGTAAACGTGCCAGCAATTGTGAAAATAAAAGAGAGAAAGACCCAGGAAGGCGGTGGGGACATAGACATAGTCCAGGCACTAAAAAGATACAGCGAAAGCTACAAAGAGGAAGGATAACCTGGTTAACCTTAAATAAATGCGCGAGATTACTAAAATATGAAATACGTACCGGATACCAGCGTAATCGTAGATGGCAGATTTTCGGAGTTTTTATCAGGCGAGGAGGAAGTGGAGGAGATTATAATCCCAGAAGCGGTGCTGGGAGAAATAGAGCATCAAGCAAACAGGGGGCTCGCCATAGGAACCTCGGGCATGAAGGAATTAAAAGAGATCAGGAGACTCTGCAAGGAGAGAAAAATTGAACTGAAATTCTGGGGAACTAGACCAACGGAAATGTTGATTAAAGGCGCAAAACTTGGTGAGATGGACAACATCATTCGTGAATGCGCTCTTTCCAATAATGCAACCCTTGTTACCGGAGACCATGTACAAAAAGAAATCGCGGAGATAAAAGGCATACCCGTTATATTCTTAGAAGAAAGAAGAGAAGTTGATATGCAAATTGAAGATTTTTTCACCGAAGACACCATGAGCGTGCACATAAAAGCGGATGTGGGTGCTTACGCCAAGATTGGAAGACCTGGTAATTTCTCTCTGGAGTATTTAAGGAGAGTTGGCTATAGAGAAGTAGAAGAAATTGCAAATGATATTATCGAGAGAGCTAGACGGGATAGAAAATCATTCATAGAGATGGATACGAGAGGAGCTACTGTTGTGCAATTACGAGAGTACAGAATTGCCATAACAAGGCCTCCTTTTTCCGACGCGATGGAAATCACAGCCGTAAGACCGGTGGTAAAGCTAAAAATGGATGATTACTCCATAACAGACAAACTCATGAAGAGAATCGATGAGAGAGCGGAAGGCATATTGATATCCGGCTCGCCAGGTGCTGGCAAGAGCACTTTTGTCCAAGCAATAGCCGAGCACTACGCTGCCAAGGGCAAAATAGTAAAGACCATGGAGAAGCCAAGGGACCTCGTCCTGAGCGATGAAATAACACAATACACCGCCCTGAACGGAGAAATGGCGGCAACGGGGGATATTTTACTTCTGGTCAGGCCAGATTACACCATATTCGATGAGATGCGCACAACTGACGATTTTCGCGTGTTCTCCGATTTGCGACTTGCAGGTGTGGGAATGGTGGGCGTGGTGCATGCCACCCGCGCCGTGGACGCAATCCAAAGATTCATAGGTAGAGTGGAGTTGGGAGTGATTCCGCAAATAGTGGATACCATAATCCACATATCCGGAGGAGACGTGGAATCTGTGCTCACACTAAATTACACTGTAAAGGTACCCTCAGGAATGAATGAAGATGACCTTGCAAGGCCAGTTATAGAGGTCAGAGATCTCAATTCGGAGAAACTTCTTTACGAAATATACAGCTTTGGTGAGCAGGTTGTGGTTGTACCCGTTGAAGAGGAATCAAACGGGATTTATCACCTTGCAGAACGGGAGATTGAAAGGATAATAAAGAAAAGGTACCCGGGCACAAATGTTAAAGCAAAGGTAACAGGAAGCAACAGCGCAAGCATATACGTGAGCGCTTCTGCAATTCCAAAGATAATAGGAAAAAATGGGAAGAACATTGCAAGGCTGGAAGAGGAATTAGGATTATCACTGAACGTGGAGCCCATGGAAAGCTTCGGAGCGGGAAACCAGAAAAATAGGAAACTTGTGAATGTGGAAATGCACAAAAAAACGGTCAGGTTGGTCGTCGGGGAGGAATTTGCCCACAAAAAGGTGGATATCTATGCGGATAACAGGCAGCTGTTCGTTTCAACGGTATCTGCCAACGGGTACAAAAACATAAGAAAAAGCACCACCAATGGAAAGAAAATAATGGAAGCTATTGAAAGAGGAGAGCCCATTTACGTGGATCTTCACTGATTCTCAAGCACCAGCTCAAGATACGATTTCCTTTCCATATTTTTCAATCCCAATTTTTTTGTCGCATCAAGGACTCTTTTCCTGCAATCCTCATAATCACCAATACACTCCACCTCTGTGAATTCACCAAGGCCATCCACAGAATCCACGCATATGTTAAGTTCACCCATCTTGTAATACTTCCTTCTCTTCCTGACAGTAGCAACCTCACGAAACCCCAGAACTTTCAGGATTTTATCCATCGCCTCGCTATTATCAAAATGAACTATGAACTCTTCCCTGCTCTTGGTGTCCATTCCCACTTTTTTACCTTTGTAAGTTAGGGAATTATCGTTACGAATTCTCAAAGCCTCGTCAGTTTCTGCAAAATTCCTGCATGGGTGATTGTAATACACATCCACTTCAATTTCTTCTCTCAAAAACACCGCACCCATATGCTCAATTTTATCAATGAATTCACTCTCGCTATTAATCCTTGCTTTAATTTCAACTTCCATAAAGAGAGATTATCTGCGCGTATATATCTTTTATTTAAAGGACATTCACACAAGCACAACTGCTCTAAAATTATCTGAATACTCACGTAAATTTTTAATGGAGAAGTATTAAATACGAATGGTCAATTTAGATTAACGATAAAACATGGAACTCAAAAGAAAGGTAGTCCTGTTAGGCGATTCGGCGGTGGGAAAAACCTCGCTGGTTCAGAGGTTTGTGTATGACCAGTTCAGCGATGAGTACATACAAACCATCGGAACGAAGGTTAGCAAGAAGACAATAGATATTCATTACGAGGGTGAGAAATACTCAATAGCTCTGGTTATATGGGACGTACTTGGGCAGCAGGGATATTCAAAAGTTAAAAGCGCGGCATTTCGGGGTAGCGACGGGGCTATTTTTGTATGCGACCTCACGAGAAAGGAGACATTGCACAGCATACTTCACTACTGGATACCAACTCTGGAATCCGTTGCGGGAGTGCCGGGGATTCTGCTCGCAAACAAAAGCGATTTGGAAAACATTGAAATTTCAAAAGATGAGCTTGATGAATTCAGCAAGATAACGGGATTGCCATACCTGATTACCAGCGCAAAAACAGGGGAGAACGTTGAATACGGATTTTACCAGCTTGCCCGGTTAATGATGATATTCAAACCAATACACAGTACTGACAAAAATAAAGAGGAGATAATAGATTTAAAAGGTGCCCTGGATTACATTATGAGTGATTTTTGCAGGAACTACGGAAACTGGAATGATGGTATGGCCATAGTTGAGGCGAATGTGAGGGCCATAGGCATGGACATTGGAAATCCAACCATAGAGCAGATACACATCCTCATTGATAAGTTATACAAAATTGAAATTTACAAAATAGGTATGGAAAAAGCGCAGAAAAACAGGATAAGGAGATTGGGCGTGGTGGAATCAGCATTACCGTAACAGTTTCATCGCTTCCCTGCAATGCCTCACCCACAGCTTTATGTTCATAGCACTGTAAATTTCTATGGCCCTTTCTAAACTTTCCCTTGCAGTATCGTACTCTTTTTTGCGAAGCCACAGCAAACCAAATTCGTAATAGGTGCGAGCGAGCTCAAAGTCGTTTTCAGATGATTTAAAGTATCTCATAGCTTTTGTTAACTCGATTATTGCTCTGCGATAATCACCCCTATCCCTCATCACAGACCCCATTGTCCTCCTCGCAACCATCTCCATATCCTTAGAACCAATATCTCCGGAAATTTCGATTGCTTCTCTCGCGCAAACCTCAGCCTCGTCAATCTCTCTGAGAGTAAGGTGCACCTCAGAAAGAGTTATGAGCACCTCCGCGTAACCGCTTTTATCCCCAATTTCAAGGAGCATATTCTTCACATTGTTAAGTATCTTCTTTGCATAATCAGGCTTCTTTTTCTCCATATAAATTCTGCCTATGTTCAGAAGAACTCGAGTGGATGTATGTCTATCCCCTATTTCCCTGCTTATTTTAAGACATTCCTTGAATTTCTCAAGGGCATCTTCCATTCCATCCATAAGATACAAAATCATCCCCAGATTATTCAGCACGGATACCTTCAATCCCAACTGATTTATTTTATCGCTTATTTCAAAGCTCTTCTGGTAGTGTTCCAGCGCTTTTCCAAGGTCACCTCGTCTGTAATAAACGTTACCTATGCTATTCAGTAGCGTGGCTATGCCGTACTTGTACCCCACATTTTGCATTATACCGAGGCTGGAACTGTAGATTCTCAATGCTCTGTCCAAATCCCCGAGGGTAAGGTACACGTTTCCCATCTCAGATAGAACTTCTGCCACCTCTTTCATGTCTCCAATTTCTTTCATTATCTCCAGAGATTTTGTATAATACTTCTTTGCCTTTTCGTAATCACCCATTACTAAATGTATATTCCCAACACCCCGCAATATATCTCCCAAATCCCTTTTGGTGTCAGCACCCTTACCTTTTGATGAGGTTATTATCCGGAGAGCGTGTCTGAATTCTTCCAATGCCTTCTGATACTCCCCCCTCATGAAATATACTGCACCAATATCCCGGTGAATCCTTCCAATTACTATGGGCTCATTTCTGGGAACCATCTTTATAGATTCACTAAGAATTTTCAACGAGCCCTCATAATCTCCCATCTTTGAAAGAATATCCGCAATCTTTCTCTTAAGCCTCACTTTATCAATAATAATATTGCTTGCAGCTCCAAGAGCTTCTCTATACCTCTTTATGGCTACATCATACTCACCAATGTAAAGGTGAATGTCCCCTAAATTCTCCAAAATTTTCAATTTGGTATTCTGGTCATTCGCAAGCTCCAAAGCACGCATATAAAATTCTATTGCCTCGTAGTTTGCGTAATTTTTCCGTGACCTGTCCCCCAGCTCAATTAAAAATTTTACCGCCTTGGAATCCTTTGCCTCATAGTAATGGTAAGCAAGAGTGTTGATTACTGGGGATAAATTATCCTTGTTCAGCTCGTAAATAATATCCCCTATTATTTTATGGTACTTCCTCCTCAACTCGTCAAGCAATTCATTGTAGAGAACTTCCCTAATAATAGAGTGCTCAAAACGATACTTGCCATCCTTCTCGTAAATAAGCTTGTGTTTCCTGTAAATATTGTTCAGAAGCTTGAGTATCTTCAACTCATCCATCATGGTTGTCAAGGCAAGAATGGCCGTGTCAAACTCCTCACCTACCACAGAGGCAACATCCAAAATCTCCCTTTCTTCATCACTTAACCTTTCCAGCCTTCTTTTTATTAACTCGTAGGCCTTTTTTGGAATTATTATCTTTTCAGCACGGGCCATTAGTTTCCATTTCTTCCCGTCTTTCCGGATGAGTTTTTCGGATAGCAGTAATTTTATAGTTTCTATTACGAATAACGG
>WAOD01000055.1 GCA_015521465.1 DHVE2 group archaeon | reverse complement strand
GAGGGAAATATAATTGGTACGATGGCTACCGTGCTTGATATATCCAAGAGAAAGGAGTTGGAAAATAAGCTTATAGAAGCCAGAGAATTCCAGCGCACACTGCTTCACGTGGTAACCCATGACCTGAAAACTCCCCTTTCGGTTATTCAAGGATACGTGGATATTCTCCGTGAGGAATTTGAGCCTGCGTATCTTGATACCATAGAGGATGCCGTGGAAAATGCCTTGAAACTCATACAGGATGTTAATACGCTTTCAAAGCTAGATATGGGTAAAATAAGCGAAGCAAAGGAGAAATTTTCTATACACAGTATTTTAAAGGTCGTGGCTGATTCTGCCAGGAGCAGATTTAGAAATGCAAAGATAGAAGTTGAGTGCAGAGCTGATATTGAGTATGTTGGCTATGCTGCTCTGTTGAGAGAAGCGGTGTTTAACCTTGTTATCAACGCGTTCAAGCATGGTGCAAGTGAGGTGAAAATAAAAGCTTTTGAAAATGATAAAACCATCAATATCAGTGTTGCGGATAACGGACCGGGTGTTCCAGAGGAGTTGAAAGATAAAATATTCGACTCTTTTGTTAAGTACGGTAAGGGTGGTACTGGGCTTGGTCTATCTATCGTTAAAAGAATTGTTGCTATGCACAAAGGCCGCATACTTGTGAGAGATAATAAGCCAAAGGGAAGCGTGTTCGTTATTGAGTTGCCGAAAAATTAATGCACCATATATAATCTTTGAAGCTCAACGAAATTTTTATTACTTCTATTAGCATAGCCACGCGGTGATTAAATGGTTGAAAAGTTTCACTGTAGGCTTGTTACATGGAGGGACATTGAAAACTGGAGCAAGGATATAGTGCGAAAGGTTAAAAAAAGCGGATACAACCCGGAGATAGTGATAGGCCTTGCACGCGGCGGGTTAGTTCCAGCCCGATTGATTTCCGATTACCTTAACATAAAAGATTTGTACGCGGTTAAGACGGAGCACTGGGGATTGACCGCAACGCCCGATGGAAAGGCCAAGTTGGCGCAGGGGCTCCAAGTTAGCATAGGGGGAAAAAGAGTTTTAGTGGTGGACGATGTAACGGATACTGGACAGAGTCTAAAACTTGCCCTGGAGCACGTAGTTGGACATGATCCTGCGGAGGCTAAAACCGCTACTCTCTTGCACATAACCCATTCAAAGTATGTGCCAGATTTCTACTCTGAAGAAGTGCCTGAGGATAACTGGACATGGTTCATATTCCCCTGGAACGTTTACGAAGACCTTAGAAATTTGGTTCAAAAGACGCTTTACGAACCTAAGAATGTAAAAGGGATAAAGAACTCTTTGTTGGAGCAGTTTGATATAAATGTGAGCATGCGCGTTATAGGCGAAGTTCTCCGTGACCTGAAAGATAGGGGAATAGTTGAAAGAAACAGTGGAAAGTGGGAGCTGATACAATGAGAAGGTTGAGGGAATCATTAGAAAATGCGCCTGTCATTATGAAGGGAGATTACCCGTATTTTATCCATCCACTCACTGACGGAATACCACAGATAGACCCTGCTGTTTTGAAAGACGCAGTTAACGAGATAATAAAACGCATTGATATTGATTCTTTTGACAAGATTCTCACTGTGGAGGCTATGGGGTTGCCTATAGGTGTGGCTCTCAGTATGGTTCTTGAAAAGCCAATGACCGTGGTCAGAAAGCGAGCTTACGGGTTGCCGGGAGAGGTAGAGGTGTCTCAGAAAACAGGGTATTCTTCTGGAAGACTGTTCATAAATTCAATTGGCCCTGGTGAAAAATTACTACTTGTGGATGATGTTCTCAGCACAGGGGGGACGATGATATCCGTGGTAGAAGGAATAAAGAAGACCAGAGCAGATATAGCGGACATAGTGGTTATAGTGAATAAAAGTAAGAATATATCAGCGATAGAAGAGAAAATAGGAAAGAAGATAAAAACAATAGTGAACATCGAGATAAAAGACGGAAAAGTGAGAATAATAGATTAAAGCGTTTTCTCAATTATTTCATCTATTTCTTCCTGAAAGGTGCCGTACATGGATTTTATTATCTCTTCTCTCAGTTCCGGAGGTAGAGTTATTATACCCAGCTCTGCGTAAGCCTTTACCAGCTTTGCCATGGCCTCTGATTCTTTAACCTTTGCTTCTACGTACTCTATCATGGCGTCCCTGATTCTCTCTCTAATTTCAGGTTTCTCGTTTAGCTTTTCCCGCATGTATAGTTTAATCTCATCTTTCATGAAATCATGCATCGCGTCGAAAAAAAGGTCTTCGGAAGGTAAAAGCTTGTTTGATTTTTTAATCAAGCTATCTATGTCCCTTATCATACTATTCAATATCTGGCTGAAGTATAAGTATATTTCTGTTATTTTTTAGGTCAACTATTATGAGTATGCTCAGAATCCATATACTATGGTTCCAGATACCAAGCGAAAGGTAAATTAATATGTTTTTCATTCACCACCTGAGCGGGGGTTGTCGAGCTTGGCCAAAGGCGCTGGCTTGAGGGGCCAGTCCCGTAGGGGTTCCTGGGTTCAAATCCCAGCCCCCGCATCCCTTCTGGTTTTGGGTATTTTTGCGGGTTTCTGGGATATCATTTAAATTTTCTCTCATAGATAATATGCCCTTCGGGTTGTGCAACTTTTTGGGTTGGTTGTGCAACTCTTCGCCGTCTTGAATTACGACCATGTAGGAATTAGTGTCCACACGGTAAATCCTCGCCTGTTTGCCCGCGAGATTGAGATACTCGGAGGGAAACCGAACCATGGGATAAGAAATGTTTTTCTTCGCTCTTTTAAGGGTTATCTTGCATTCTCCTATCTCCTCATACGCCTCGAGATCCATAGTTATCCTTAGCTGACATTCGTATTAAAGGTTGTGCAACCCTTAACGGGTGATGTAGAAGGGGTAAACTTTCAAATCGGATGCCTACATTATGAAATCAATGACCGTTAATGTTTTCGTGGACGCTTACGAACCTGCAAAGATGAAAGAAAAATTGAAAGAAAAGCTAGAGGAACTAGACATACAGCTGATTGTAAAAGATCTTCGCAAGGATGGAGGAGATTACGTAATAAACACTTCCTCAATTGAGTATCATATTGAGCGAAAGACAATCAATGATATGTTCATATCTCTGTCAAGGAACGTGTACGAACACGGAGAACCCAAAAAGGAAGGGAGGGAGAGACGGTTATTTACGCAGCTGCTTAAACTGAAGGGAGAGAAAAGAATTCCGATTCTGGTCATAGAGGGAGAACTACCGGATGACCCAGTGAAGAGGCACACGCTCATCGGCGTGGAAGAGTGGTGCATCAGAAACGGGATATTTGTTATACACACCCAAGACAGCGAGGACACAGTTTACGCTCTTGTCAAACTCACCAAAAAGCTCTCCTCGGATTGATCGGACACGGTGGGGGCGTGGCCGCGGTGACCTCGTTGGCCAAGTAAAAAATACATGGGCATATTTTATATCTTTTACACAACCGTGTTCGTATATATTGCGGCCAACCTGTCCATTGTGGCCATGAAAGTGATTGTTGATTTAAAGTGCGCAGGCGGATTTATCTTGCCTCTCAGCGTTTTGATTTGTAGAATGCGTAGATTTAAGGAGTACACAGCCACATTGATTTTTTTATGTGAGAGAGAAGCCCGTTAGGACGGAACTATTTTGCTATGATTTATGATTGCATGTTTTATCTTCTTTGACAATATGTACATCCCAGTAGTGTGATTGTGAAAAAAATATTTATTGTATTAGGTGATATATTACATTTATGAAAGGGAGGATTGTGGTTGTAGGAATGTTAGTAATATTTCTACTTAGTTCTCTTGGAGTTGGATTTGGGAATAACAATGCAAATAGTCATGAGATTGTGAGGTTACGGGGAGTATCGGCTGCCATAAGAATAGAAAGCAACCAAGAGTTCAAACAGTACGCAGAAAATAATAGTATTCCGGGAAATGGAACGAAAGATAATCCATATATCCTTTCAGGATACTATTTGGATTTATCCAATAAGGCCTACGGTATTTACATAGCAAACACTACGGTATATTTCAGAATAGAAACCTCCGAAATTTTGGGTGCATACAAGGATGGCATTATGTTAGTCAATGTCAGCAACGCTGTGATATACAATGATAACATTCATAACAATGAGAATATGGGAGTACATATAGTGAACTCCCGAAATATCCTCATAAACAAATCAACACTTAACAACAATGTTCAGTGGAGCGGATTGAATATAAAAAATTCCTTCAATATAACAGTAATTTCAACGACCATGAAATATAATGGATGGTATGGAGTGTACATCTATAATTCCTCAAAGATTTTGCTGGATCATCTTTCTTTGCATAACTCAAATTACAATATAGAAATCTCAAATTCTCATCAAATTACGATCTCAAATTCAACCATGACAGGCTCATCCCAATACAGTAACATTGAATTTTACGAATCAAATAACTCCCTTATCTATAAAAATAATGTAAGCAACGCGTACTCCTGTCTCTTATACACATCTCCG
>WAOD01000054.1 GCA_015521465.1 DHVE2 group archaeon | reverse complement strand
CTCTATTTCCACTGGAAGATAAAAGGAAAAAGAATATCAGACAAGGCGTGGTTTGCGAACCTCAGCCTTTATTCTCTTGCCCCTGACTTCTACCTCCACCTCGGTACCGACCTTTATGTACGGGCGCTTGATGTATCCCAGCCCGATTCCGACGTTCAGCACTGGTGAGAGAGTTCCACTTGTTAGGTAACCCACCTGCTCCTTGCCTACGTATATCTTATCTCCGTGCCTTGGTATTCCACGTCCCTTCAAAATAATTCCGCGGAATAGTTCATATTTCTTCTCCTTTTTCATATTTTCCATTATCTCTTTACCCAAGAACTCATGGTCCCAGCTGATAATCCACGATACACCTGTCTCTACGGGAGTTCTAGGCTCATGATGAGGATCGAAGTCCTGACCGCTTAGCAAAAGGCCTTTCTCCAAACGAAGAGAATCCCTTGATGCAAGGCCGCAGGGCTTCAGCCCGTAATCTTTCCCCTCTTCTAAAAGTTTATTCCATATAGCTATCGCATTTGAATTCGGGAATATTAATTCAAAACCATCTTCACCAGTGTACCCGGTTCGTGAGATGTATAGTAAATCTCCGGATAATTCATTGTGCTCTATCTTTATTTCATCCATATTTCCCATGGTTGCATGGAAGAACGGAACTTTATCCTTAGATATATCTACATCAACCATGCTCTGAAGAACTTCTTCTGCTTTGGGACCCTGCACGGCGATGCTTGAGAATTTATTGCTGACATTCTTCACTTCCACTTTGTAGCCGGCGGATAGGGAGTAAAGCCAGTGATAAATTATATCCGCAGTGGCGGCGTTTGGTACCACTAAATACCTATTCTCTTCAAGTCTGGTTACAATAGTATCATCAATCATCACTCCGCGGTGATTTACAAATGCGCTATAGGACGCTTGCATTATTTTCTTCTTAGAGACGTCCGTGGGAAGTGCAAAGCTCAGGAAATCAGTTGCATCTGGACCCTCGATTATTAAATCACCCATGTGAGAAACATCGAATATTCCAACGGCCTGGCGAACAGCCATGTGCTCCTCTCTGATTTTGGTGTACCAGAGGGGCATGTGGTAGCCTGCGAATTCGGTCATTTTGGCACCCATCTTCTCGTGAACATCATGTAGAGCTGTGTACTTCATACTATCACCTGGGAAAGTGTAATGTGGTCACAGGCATAAACTTTCCGCTCCACTGGAAACGTAGGGGTCTCGACAAATCATATGTAAAAAAGGGCTATTCCTGTTATGCTACCAACCATGAGCAGGATGTATGCCTTTATGTTCCATGGGATTATTTTTGTACCATCCATTGGAGGTATGGGCAATAGATTAAAGAAAGCGAGAAAGAAGTTAAAGTACGCCACGTACCAGAGAGCAAACGAGAATTGCGGGAATAGGTATCCGGCTGCTAATAGAGAGAATCCCAGAATTATATTTGTGGAAGGTCCAGCTGCCGATATAATTCCATTTTCTCTTTTTGACGGATATCCGTATACCATCACAGCTCCGGGAGCTGCGAATAAAAATCCCATGAATGCGCTAAACAGCGCGATGCCTAAACCGATGTACCATGCCTGAAAAGCTGCAGGAAATCCGTAACGAAACGCCATATACTTGTGAGACATTTCATGCAGAAAAAAACCGGTTATGACGGCAAGTGATGATACAATTAAGTAACTTGTGAAATGCTCTATGCCACCACCCATTATTACGGATAGGGAAAATATAAGCACGGCTAAAGCTACTAAAATATCAAAAATCTCTCTCGGATAGATCTTGAACCTTGCTCTGTGGTAGTATCTCATAGGTACAGCCCATCATCTTTCTCTTTTCTTTGCTCATCATCATTTTCCTCTGTATCATTCTCTATATCGTTCTCCTCTGCCTCACTGCTACTTTCCAACTTCTCTTTCTCCACTGGAAATTCTGGGGTCTCCCTCCCTGTCCCATAATCCGTTTCAGAATGCGTATCCACATCCTCATCCAGGAACTCCCTCATGATTTTCTGAATCTTTTTAGCTTTGCATATACCCACTTCCAGGTTTAGCATGATATTCAGCGCTGATAGATTCTTTAAATCAAGGTCAAGAGCTTTTCTAACCAGTCTCTCGTCTTCCGGAGTGACATCATCGTCAGGTGCTGCTGACAGGCAGTATTCTATGTATTTTAAAAGCCTCTTTGCTCCGTTAACACTTATCTTGGTGTTTCCGACTATTTCGTGGAGCTTGATGTTCTCTATTTTGTTCAGTTTTTTCGCTATAACAAGCGTGGCTTTGTCATACTTCAGTTTCTCCTCGGGCTCGAGGTCTTCCACGCTCATGGGGACTTCTTCCTCTATGTACTTAAACACCCTGGGAATAATTGCAAGGGGTATGTTTAGCTTCTTGAAAGCTACTTTTTTAGTAACCCTGTTTCCGGTCCTGTTTTCCTCCTCCAGTACGCTCCTAGCATAATTTTCAATTTCCTCCTCTTCAATTTTCCTTTCAACATCTTTGAGTCCCTCTACCGCGGGTCTAAAATCAGAGTCAATGGAAATTGCCTTTTGATAAGCTCTTTTTGCATCTTCGTATTTTCCCGTATTTAGTAAAATCCTTCCTTTTGTGGTCCACAGGTGCTTGTTTTCTGGTTCAATTTCAATTCCAAAGTCCAGGTATTTAAGAGCATCTTTCTCGTTTCCAATTTTTTCATAAATGAACGCGAGGCTCTGGCATACATTCACATCGTTCGGATTCAATTTGTAAGCTTTTTCGTAAGCATTCCTTGCTTCTTCGTATTTGTCAATCGAGGTGTATATTCTACCCATTCCGATGTATGCATCAACGCAATCCTCTTTTTTTCCGATTATTTTTTTGTATATTTCGATGGCTTCCTCTTTCTTTCCCTCCCTCTCGAGGGCAGTTGCAAGGAGCTTCAGAGCCTCCACATCACCATCTTTTGCAGGGGGTTTAAGTATGTTAACCACCTCCACGTTCTCTCCGGCATCTAACAGTATTTTTCCCAGGAATATCCTTATTTCCTTGTTATCCTCTAAGTTCAGGGCCTCTTTGGCAAATTTAATGGCGTTTGCACTGTCCTCAATTTCCTGATATAGCTTCGCTCCGAGGAGGTAGTACTTGACTTTCTTATCATGTCTCAATGCGCTTCTTATGGCGCTTAGAGCGAGGTCGTATTCACCAAGCTTGTACTGAGCCTTTGCAATCCTGTAATATATTTCCGGGTCCTCTGCGATATTGATTGATTTGGAGAAGTTGTTTATTGCCTCATGGTAGTCTTTTTTATTCATATATAGCTCGCCCATAAGGTCGTAAGCTTCCTTTGTTTTCTTGATGTTCATTGCTCTTACGAGGTAATTCTCAGCCTCGTCGTATTTTTCGAGGTTCATGTAAGCTTCGCCCATATCCAGCAACGTGGAGAAGTCTTCAGGATTTATGGCAAGAATGCTCTTTCCAATTTCAATAAGGTCCGCGTATCGCTTTTCTCTCCTGTATATTTCCTTGAGCTCGTAAAGGAAAGTCTCATTATCTGGATAAACTTGAAGGGCTCTTTTGTATGTGGCTATTGCGCTATCTACTTTTCCCTCTTCCATATACGCCTGGGCAAGGTCCCTGTAAGTGCTCATGTTCCTGCCATTTATGTCCAGAATCTCCCTGGACACGTTTATTATGCAATCGCTATCATTAACTTTCTTGCAGCACTCTTTTTTGAGCTCCAGGTACTTTTCTTCCTTTCTGTATTTCAAAGCTTCTTCTATGTCCTTCTGGCACGCTTCCACATTCCCTTTCTCAAATTCTATGTAAGCTTTCTTGTATAGTGCCAGGTGGTTATTAGGTTCTATCTTTATGATTTTGTTGAAAACATCTAAAGCTGAATCCAAATGTCCCAGTTCTATAAGCGCTCCTCCCTTCTCCACAAGAGCTTTTAGGAAATCTGGGTTTATTTTAAGAGCCTCATCAAAGCATTTCAGTGCAGCTTCCCAGTCTCCTAACTTCTCAAGGCACAGTCCCTTTTCGTACCAAATCCTCATATCTTTCGGGTCAATTTCTATTGCCCTGTCAAAGCACGATATGGCTTCCTTATACTTTTCAAGCTTCTCCAAAATCCATCCCAAATTGCTCCAGTACTTTTTCACCCCGGGCTCAATCTCGGTGGCTCTCTGAAAAGCGTTTTTTGCCTTTTCAAAATCGCCTAACTTGTAATTAATCATCCCGTTTAAATTCCAGGCATCTGCACTCTCTTTAAGTCTCAGCGCCTTTTCCATCGCGCTTTTAGCTTCCCCGTACCTTCCCATGGTGTAGTATGCCCTCGCCAGATCTATGTATGATTCAAAATCATCCACTATGGAAGTTATACCTATACAGGCAGTTATTATCTCCGTGGGCTTGTTCACTCTCTTTGCCAGATCCCTCTGCATCTTTAAAAGCTCCACGTTCTTGCTGTCTATTTCGGTAGCTCTCTTTATTGCATGCAGAGCACTCTCATATTTTCCGAGTTTTTCATAGCATTTTGATATGTCCACCATGGAGTCCGTGTTCTTCGGGTCTATATCCACTACTTTCTCGGCAGTTTCTATGGCTTTCTCGCATTTATCCATGGCTATGAACACGTTTTTCTTTAAAATTAGTGTTGGTAGGTGGTGTGGAGTGGTGGACAGCACCGTTTCTATCACTTCCAGGGCCCTCTCGTAATCCTTCATATTAAAGTACGCCTCTGCGAGGTCGTAATATATATCAACATCCCTCTTTCCAAGGTTAATGATCTTGTAGCACGTATCCGCCATTTTTTCAGCGGAGTAATTTTTCTTTATAATGTCTCTGAGGAGCAGGAGCGCACCCACGCTCTTTTTATCGAGTGAGGAGGCTTGCTCAGCGCTTGAAAGGGCATCGTCATAATTTCCCATGTAATACTCTATCTCTCCCTTTAGCTGCCATATCTTCGGGTCGTTTGGGTCTATTTTCACGCCTTCCTTCACGACCTTCAACGCATCTGCGTACTCCCCCCTTCTCTTGTAAATCACGGCCAGGTTAATCCACCCGTGTTTGTCCTTGGGGTCTATTTCTATTGCTTTCTTGAAGGCGTTAATTGCATCTTCGTATTTCTCCAGCTTTTCGTAAGCTGCACCGAGGTAGAGATAAGCTTCTTTGTTGTGGGGGGATAGATTCACGACGGTCTCCATTGTCTTGGCTGCACCCGCAAAATCCTTGGTGTTGTAAAGAAGAATCCCTTTTTTAACGAGCACCTTCTCGTCGTTGGGCTTGTGCTTGAGGTACCTGTCGTAGTACTTTATGTCATCTGGATAAAGGTTTATAAGATTAAGGTATATTTTGAGTGCCTCGTCTATATCCCCCATGTTCTCGTATATCTGTGCCTTCGTTTCCCAAGCTTCTTTGCTCCTTCTGTTGATGTTTATTGCCTTGTCTATAACGCTTTGAGCCAAATCGTAATTCTTTCTTTTGTTGAGGGTATTTGCATAGTAAATATACGCTTTCACGTTACCGGAATCGTACTCTATTGCTTTTTTAAGGGCCAAATCACCGTTTTTGTAGTCATCTAACTGGCTCAGCAGGTAGCCAATTTCCGCGAGAACGACGGAGAAATCAGATTTTTTATCTTTAATCATATTTTTGTTTTCTTCAACCATATTAAGCGCTTCAGTTAGAATCTCGTGAGCCTGTTTTGAGTCACTGCTAATTAAATCATTCCCCTTAGAATGCAGCTTTTCAACCTTTTTCAGCAAACGAACCTCCTTGTTAAACAGAGAATCAAGGACCATAAACACTCACCCAAACAGTATTTGAATCCAATAATTAAATCTTTTCCCATTGCACTTTGCAACGCTTGTAAACTCCTGAAATTTTAAATAACTTAAATTAATTTGATTTTTTGATATTTTTTAAAACGCATGAGGCATGTTCCGGAAATCTACATTGATTATTAATTGTATGAAAGTCCATGAGTTGAAAGTTGAAGTAGCAGCCGAAAAATTCTTATGTATTTCGCAAAGTTTAAATATAATGTAAACATTGATACAATAGATGGAAGAAGTGGCTATTGTTTGTATTAGGGATGATTACGTGGTTGGGAGAGTTAGCAGGGCGAGGGTCAATCAGACTATATTAGATGATAAAAACAGGATTGTTGGTCGTGTATCCTCGATTTTTGGCCCGGTTGAAAGGCCGTACATCAAGATACGCATACAGCGGAAATGGGGGAGGAGATTGTATCTGGGAGGTGAGAAAAGATGGGAGAAGAAGAAAAAAAGAGGGAAAAGAAGAAGTGGATAGACGAAATAACGAGATGCCCTGAGTGTGGCTCCACTCATTTGGTGCGGGATTACGAAAGGGGCGAGCTGGTATGCATGGATTGCGGGCTCGTAATAGACGAGGCTTACATTGATCAGGGGCCTGAGTGGCGTGCTTTTGACTCTGAGCAGAGAGATTCACGCTCGAGAACAGGCGCTCCGATGACATACACTATTCATGACAAGGGTCTTAGCACTGAAATATCTTGGAAGAACAAGGATTCTTACGGAAAGAATATACCAACGCGTAGCAGGGCGCAATTGTATCGCCTGCGCAAGTGGCAGAAGAGAATAAAGGTGAGCAATGCCGCGGAGAGAAATCTGACTCAGGCGCTGCAGGAATTGGAGAGAATATCCTCCAATCTCGGGCTTCCGCAGGACGTTCGCGAGACTGCCGCTCTAATTTATCGGAAGGCTGTCAAGGAGAATATGATAAGGGGAAGGAGCATAGAGGGTGTGGTTGCCGCGAGTATATATGCTGCCTGCAGGATGCTTGATATTCCCAGAACCCTTGACGAGATTGCAGCCGTGACGCGCGTTAAAAAAAGAGAGATTGGAAGAGTTTACAGGATTATGGCCAGAACTCTCAAACTCAATATTCTTCCCAGCAAGCCGGAGGATTATATAGATCGATTCTGTGCCAAGCTAAAGCTGAGCGGAGAGGTTAAGAAGAAAGCGTATGAAATCATAAAGGAGGCGGAAAGACAGCATATACTCTCCGGGAGGGGTCCCACGGGAGTGGCCGCAGCCGCAATATATATTGCATCAATTCTTGCTGACGAGCGCAGAACCCAGAGAGAAGTTGCGGAAGTTGCTGGAGTAACGGAGGTTACTATACGAAACAGATACAAAGAGCTGGTAGATAAATTAAATCTACCGGTGGAAGTCTGAATTTATGAGTAAATTCCTTTTATTTTTTTTATTCTCTGTTATAGAATCCCGTTCCTGCCGGGCGATTGCAACCCTACTAAAAATAAAATAGAAAAGATTAATTAGGGGTGAGTCGGAAATTAGAGATATACAAGATTGTGAAGATGGGGTTAAAAACAATGAAGAGAGCAAATATTCGAGAAAAAATTACACGATACACCAGCACATCATGCTCAT
>WAOD01000053.1 GCA_015521465.1 DHVE2 group archaeon | reverse complement strand
GTATTTATTTTAACATTCTCATTTGTTTCTTTTCTAACAAAATTCACGCACCCTCCTTTATATGGTGCAAATTGCGCTATGTGCTCGGATATACCCATGTACAGCGTAAATACATTTTTTCTATTTTTTACAAATTCACAAAGTTTCTCAAAAAGTCCACTATCCTTAATCCAAACAAATATTCTGTATTTTGGATTTTTCAAATATTCAAAAGGAATCTGCGTTCTCTGTCCATTATTATCCCAAAGAAAATAACCTGTTTTAGTATCTACTAAATTTTGATTCATTGTAACCTTTTTTATAGGATTGAGTATCTGAAGAGCAAATAAACTGTTGTTTTCTCCTAAAATATCATAATATGAATCCCTCTCCATGCCCAAAACCGCTGCAACCATTCCCGCTATGGCTGTTCTTGATGGGAAAGGATAGGTTAATGGAGAGGTTGTGGTGTATCCTCTCCTAAAGTGCCCGTAGTCACTCCATATGTTAAATACCGCCATTTTCATCTCTGCTGGGGCATTCATTGCCCATCACCTGTCCAATTCCTTTAGAACACCATTGACATCTTTAAAGCCATTTATTACTTCTCTTCCTTTATAATCTTCACTGCCTATTTGGAATACTGCATCTTCATTTGCCTCAATCTCAACCTTTTCAATTTTATCCTTCTCTCGCATAAGCGCTTCGTGGAGTGCAGTCAAATCTATCTTAAAATCGCTTATATGTCTCAGTTCCTTATCGTCCTTAGACTTGAGAAGATATATCTTCTTATCTAAATCACCTATGTGATAGTTGTCCTCCTTGTAAATTACCCTGAGCAAAAACCTAGGCATTTGGCCAACCTTTGTTCTCGTAACCAGATTCTTTGTTCCATTCCACATGGCCTCCAACATCTCATCTACATCTTCATCGGTCAAATTTGTGTACTTTGCACTGTTCTCATTAACAATACCATAAAAGGCTATTAGAGAATACGGGAGAATATACTCCTCTCTAAATGTTTTTTTCTCTTTCCCTTCCCCAGATGCAAACGCACCGGTTCCTTTTATGTGTTTCATCTCAACCCTATGAAGTGAGCGCCCAAAACGGAACTGTACCGGACCGGTTAGGGTTATTGAACTTCCTGCCTCCTTGTCTTCTCCCTTCTTATTTTTCTTAAGAATAGTTATTGGTATCGTTCCTCCGAAGAGGCGCACATCAATACATTCGCTTAATATTCTCTCAGGATCGTTTTCAAAATCCTTGGCTCTTGCTTTTGCATCTTGGATTTTTCCTTCTTCATCTTTTATTTCCCTAACAAATATATCCTTACCATTCTTTCCATTGTATCCTTTGTAATCGTGCAAATAATCTCTTATAGTCCTCTTCAATCTCACATCTGTCACTATGTTTGTCTCGGTATCTTCGTCTATCCTCGGCTTGTTCTCTTCCAGAGGATCGCCGTTCGGGTTTGCATCCTTTATATCATAGAGAAACACTATCTCAGATCTTTTATTCACTACCATTTTTTCACCTCCTTAATTATTTTCTTCTTTTTCCCAGAAAAGATTTGCTCCTAAAACTAAGCCCAGAGAGAAGTAATAACTTATGTCATCTCTGTTCATCTTCCAGCCATTGCCCGCTCTGCTGAGATAATCTGCTGCTACACTCTCTATTTTACTTCCTCTCTTGTATTCACTAAGTTTTTCCACGGCTTCGGTGAATATTTTCCTTAATTTTTTCTCGTCTATATTCAATCCATAGAGCTTTGCTCGAAACGGTTCGTCACCATATCCTAAACCCCGTTCTTTACGCTGAATTTGCAGTACATAGTTCACCAAAGCGCCCACTAAAAACGCGGCCTTTGCTTCGTCGCTTGCGAATGTGCTCTTTCTCTCCTCAAAAAATTCCTCTATTTTTTCTGTGCTTATTTTCATCTTTTCTTCACTTTCTTCTGTCATAAACTCACCTCTTATCAAATTCATCTCTCTTAAGAAATCGTAAATCATCATTGCTTCTACTGCCCTCATTTTAAATGCAAAATCATTTCCATTTTTGAATTCTTTCCGGAACGCATCTAAAAATCTTGCAATTAAGTACCTCCTATCAATTGGCTTTCCAGAGAGTACATTACCCACATAGTTTAGAAACTCTTTATTTCCAGAGAAGAATCTCCTCCCAAATGCAATGTACCAGTTGTTCATTCCACTCTTCTCATTTTTCATCTTGTTCTTGCGATAAGCCACAAAATCGCCTTCTGCATTTTCACCAAACAATGATTTTACAAAATCTTCATCATAAACTGATTTTACATTTTTCTCTGCCTCATAAATTTGTCGCATGTGCGAAGGAAGCACATTCTCAATATAATTTAACACCAACATTCTGCTCTGCTTAGATTGATAAAAAATAAATGTGAGCTTTAAAATATTACCCATATCCATTGCAATATCAACCATATCGTCTTCATCTGCAACGAGTCCCTGCTGATATCCTTTACCCTTATACCTTTCAATAGTATCCATTATCTCAGATAAAACTTCCTTTGATTTTTCTGGGAGAACTACTTGAGGAATCACATAGTATTTGTTACCATAAAACCCGTAAGATAAATTCTCATCTAAATACTTCTTACCCACTTCCAGAGTGACTGCGCAATCTTCGCATATGGGTATCTCCTTCCACATCCATTCTTGATTAAATCCCGGAACAAATCCTGGCTTATCCGCCGTTGAGAATGAAAAACCAAACGCGGGGAGAACAAAGCCGTACACTTCCTTTTGTTTTCCACAGAGATAGCATGTACCCTCGCCCTTGGATTCACCCATACTTGAAAGATAATAATACTTCTGCTTTGAGTTTTCCAGAAGTTTTTTCCTAAAAATCTCATAATCACTCATATATTTTTTATCACCATCTATTATTTTAAGAGTTAGCAGAACATTCTGACGGTTAGCTTTTTCAATACTCTCGTATTTTTTCGAAAGCTCATCTTCTATTTTCTCTTTATCGTCAAGTATTGCCATATATATATTCTTGAAGAGTTCATCTTCCTCCTTATTATTTTTAAACCACAACAATATTTTGTTTTCAAATGTTTTGACAACATCTTTTGTAATTATTGAAGAAGGAGTAATATCTGTTCCTCGCGAACTACCTCTTTTGTACAATGCACTTACTCCTTTTCTCTCTTCATATTCTTCCACATCTATTGTTTCATATTTAAACTCATCATTTTCAACCTTAAACACTATATATAGAACAAATTTAGTTTTCTTATTCAATTTGGCTTTGTCTACAAACTGCTCCTCAGGTTTAATTTTTCCCTCTTCAACGATTGTTTTTCCTATTTCATATATCTCCCTAAGCATCACTTTCCCTCCTTCTTGGGATTCACAAACCCAAACCCCAGCGAGTTCTTCTCCCCCAAACCAGTATCCATTAGAAACTTATAAAACTTTCTGTTATCTTTATCAACATATAATTTTTTCATTGATTTCCACATTGAGCCTATTATGGCAAATTCATCCTCTTCCTTTTTTAGATTTACCACAACTTCTTTTCGGAATTGCATCACATCGAAGAGCGGCTCTTCTATCTCAAATTCATCATCGTAGAAAGCGTTGTATTTCTTGACCGCATTTTCTTTCAGGCGAGTGAGAAAAAAGCGCAAATCATCGTTTCTCTTGAAAGAGAGGTATGTACCCTGCGTATTATCTTTGTAAAGAACAACCGGACTGCCAGTCTCGAAAACATTTTTCAGAGGCAAACTGAATTTTTTCACCTCGTGTATTTTGAAAGCCTCATCCGACAGATACAAATATCTACTTCTCTTAAATTGATGATACCACGTGTTTATTAGGCCATAGTTAGGCGAGGACACTATCAGCGTTTTCTTCTTGCCCGGGTAAAAATCATTCGCAGGAAAAATGTCGGAAAATGAGAAAAACTTGAATCCTCTCTTTCTGTGCAATTCTTCGTACCGTGTGCCTTTAAGAAATGAGTACAACATCCCCTGTATTGTGTGCTTGTTTATCTTGCTGAACGAAACATGTCTCGCAGATTCAAATCTCAACAGCACCCTCATCAAGAAAAGGAGACATAGATATTATATAAATCTCACTCCGAACATTCGAAAACAAGCTCTAATTCATTTAGAGAAACATTTATTTTAAGCACCGCATACACAGAGTTATGAGAGCATTGCTTATAGGTAGGTTCCAGCCATTTCACAACGGGCACATGGAAGTGGTAAAGTACATAGTTTCAAAATACCGGGCGCTAATAATAGGAATAGGCAGCGCTCAGTACTCGCACACAATTAACGACCCTTTTACCGCAGGAGAGCGCCACCTCATGATTTCCAGGAGCCTGGAAGATGCAGGGATACATAACTACTATTTAGTACCCATTGAAGACCTGCACCGTAACTCAATATGGGTATCCCACGTGGAGTCAATAGCACCTCCATTCGACGTGGTTTTCGCCAACAACCCGCTCACAAAGCGCCTATTCTACGAGAGAGGATATAAGGTAGAAACTCCGCCTTTTTACGACCGCTCCAAATACTCGGGCAAGGAGGTGCGCAGACGCATAATGTTAGGGGAGAACTGGGAACATCTGGTACCTGAAAAAGTAGTTGAAACCATAAAAGAAATAGATGGCATATCAAGATTGAAGGCTCTGGCACAGAGCGATGATGAGTGATTGGACAAAATCGTCCAAAAACCTTTTTATCTTGAACAGATATGCGAACTGCGGTGATTAGCATGAAGATATGCATTGCATCGGAGACAAGTGGAGGACTTGAGGATATGGTAAGCTCCGTGTTCGGAAGGTGCTCGGCTTTTACTGTTGTGGAAGTGGGAAGCACAGAGATAAAAAACGTTTACGTGATTGCAAATCCAGGAGCTCAAGCGTCTGGAGGTGCGGGAATTCAGGCGGCGCAAACCGTTATAAACGAGGGGTGCAACGCGGTAATTTCGAGCTCTGTAGGCCCAAATTCTGGAGAGGTATTCCGCATGGCCGGCGTGAGAATGTACGCCGCTCCTGGCATGAAAATTGGGGACGCGGTGCAGAAACTAATCCGCGGAGAGCTTCCAGAAATTAACCCCCAGGGAGGTATGGGTGCCGGCCGTGGCATGGGCGGCGGCAGAGGAATGGGAGGAGGTCGCGGCATGGGCCGAGGTATGGGTAGAGGCAGAGGAATGGGACGCGGCGGTTGGTGATCGCTATGAAGATAACGGTCACCGGCGGTAAAGGAGGCACCGGGAAAAGTACGGTGGCTACCAATTTAGCTTGGGCACTTTCCAAGAAGTACCATGTGGTGCTCGTTGACGCGGACGTAGAATGCCCGGATGACCACATTCTTCTCTCCACAAATCTGAGTGAAGAGGAAGATGTGAATCTTTTCAAACCAAAATTTGATTATAAAAAATGCACCGCCTGCGGACTATGCGTAGAGAATTGCAGCGAACACGCACTGGTGAAATTCAAAGAAGGGTATCCGTTCCTAATGCCCACACTTTGCTCAGGGTGTCGCACCTGCCAGCTGGTTTGCCCTGAAAAGGGTGCAATTTTAGATGATTATCGATTCGTCGGTAACACATATCACGTGAAGGCGCACGATAATTTAGAGCTCGTAACAGGATTGCTGGGAGAGGGAGAGGAGAGATCGTACCCAATAGTTCTGGCAGCGAGGAAAAGAGCTCTGAGTATCCCCGCGGATATTCACCTTTTTGACACAATGCCCGGCACCGGCAATCATGTGGCGGCAGCCATAGAAGACTCAAAAATCGTAATTGCTGTCTCCGAGCCCACACCTCTGGGAGAACATGATCTGGAGATGATTCTCAAATTGCTGAAAAAATTAAATCTCAAAGCGTGGATTGTGATAAACCGCAGCGATTTGGGAAGCACCGAAAAACATAAAGAAATCGTGGATAAATACGACGCAGAAATAATTGCCGAGATACCAATGAACAACGAGATTCTGGATAGCTACGTATCTGGAGTGCCCGTGGTTGAAAAATACCCTGACGGGGAGGCTGCGAAGATTTTCAACGATATTGTGAGAAGAATCGAGGAGGTGATGTGAATGGAGATAGTAATTGCAAGCGGCAAAGGAGGAGTGGGAAAAAGCACAATTACAGGCTCACTCATTTCACTACTTAGCAAAGATTTTAAGCTCGGAGCTGTGGACGCGGATGCCGAAGCACCCAATCTCCACATTATATTCAATGTTCGCGAGTGGGAACGGGAAGAGGAATTTGCAGATGCTAAAACCGCCGAGATCAATGACTCTTGCATAAACTGCGGTCTTTGCGACAATGTGTGTGTTTACGAGGCCATTTACATAGATGGTAGAAGAAGAATAAAGCAATATCTATGTGAAGGATGCGGCGCGTGCAAAGCGGTGTGCCCCGTGGATGCAATAACCATAAGCGATGCGATTTCAGGGTGGTTGAGAACCGGAAAAACCAAGTACGGCCCACTAGTCAGTGCGGAGCTCGATGTGGGGAAGCCCAACAGCGGAAAATTAGTTACCGAGGAGAAAAAGATTGCAAGGGAGTGGAGAGATAAGGGGGAAATTGACCATATCATAGTAGATGCTGCAGCGGGCATAGGGTGCCAGGTAATTTCTTCTGTAAGTGGTGCAAATTTAGTGCTTTTGGTGGGCGAACCTACGCCTTCGAGCCTTAGCGATATGAAGAGAATGCACGGGTTAGCGAAGCATTTTGGCATTGAAACTAAGATGATTATAAACAAGTACGGACTCAACGAAGGGTATCGCGGATTGGAAGAATTCGCAAAGGAAAACAATATTGAGATTATTGGTCGCGTACCATACGATTCATCGGTACCTAAGGCACTCAACTCCATGATGCCACTGGTGGAATTCGATCCCGATTCAAAGGCAAGTAAGGCAATAAAAGAAATCGCGGATGTGGTTAAGGGGTGGTTGTGATGTACGAAAAAGAGATTGTAGCATATATGCTTAAAGAGTGCGGAGGGCTGCATCCTTATTACGTATCGAGAATAGCTGCGCTTCTTGACATGGAATTCCTTAAAGAAAAAGGAAAAAAGCTAACGGAGTTTGACTACCAAAAAATGCAGTATGGGTTCTACAGTACAAAAATACCTGAGGTGATTAACTCACTTAACGTGGAAAAAGTAGAAGGGGAAAACGGAAAATACATGAAGTTGAAAGACGAGAACATGGAAATTGATTTGCCCGGGGAAATAAAGAGCAAAATCAACAAGATACTGGACGAGATATGCGATCTGAGCGATGATGATATAAACAGGAAGGTTATTGAATCACCATACTACGAAAAACTGTGAAGGCAAACTATAAATCGCAGGGATAAATGTACCAATATGGATGAAAAGAAGATCATGGAAGAGCTCATGCTATTGAAGAGGGAAGTTGAGAATCTAAAAGAAGAAAAAAAGAGCATTACACCGCACAAGCACTGCCTTAACTGCGGGATAGCCATTCCCCCCGATAAGACATTTTGCTCCAAAAAATGTGAGGAGCAGTGGAACGCCATGCTCAAAAAGAAGAAAATCAATCTCTACGTGTGGATGGCTTTTATGGCAATTCTAATAGTCCTGCTATTTGTTGGCATGGGCGGTGGACTATGAAAGTCGTGATTGGAGGCACATTCGAATTCTTACATAAAGCGCATCGTGTCCTAATAGACAAAGCGTTTGAAATAGGTTCAGAGGTAACCATTGGCATAACTGCAGATGGATTTAAAAAAGGAGTTAGCAAAGACTACGAAGAAAGGGCTAAAAGGGTAGATGAATACTCCCGAAAATTTGGAAAAAAGTACAGGATTGTGAAAATCAATGACATTTATGGGCCAACGATAGAAGAGGATTTTGACGCAATCATCGTATCACCTGAAACGAAGAAAAATGCAGAGAAGATTAACGCAGAGCGAGTAAAAAATGGAATGAAGAAGATGCAAGTTGTGCTCATACCCATGATAGTGGCAGAGGACCTCATGCCAATATCTTCGAGAAGGATTAGGGTCGGAGAGATAGACGAAGAGGGAAATAGATTAAAACCGATGAAGGTAGGCATCGGCTCGGAGAATCCATCAAAGATAAGGGCAGTTCAAATGGTTTTTTCCCGCATCTTCAAGTTTGAAATAGAATACATACCGGTAGCGGTGGATTCCGGAGTGCCACCACAACCGTTCGGCAACGAAACAGTACAGGGAGCAATTAACAGGGCAAAAAAAATAAATGCCGTAGATTACGCAGTGGGCATAGAAGCAGGGCTATTTTACGAGGAGCTAATCGGCGATTACTTGGACCGCGCGTACTGCGCAATCATAGATAAGTACGGAAGAATGACGCTTGGTCACTCCGGTGGCTTCACTTACCCGCCGGAAATAATGGATATGGTCAGAGACGGTATGGAAGTTGGTATGGCAATGGAAAAAATATCTGGAATCAAAGAAATAAAGAAAAAGATGGGCGCAATAGGGTTTTTAAGCAAAGGCCTAATAAATCGAGACGAGTTCAACGCACAGGCGGTGCTTATGGCAATGCTCCCGCGGATAAGTTCCGAGCTCTACTTCTGAGCTTTTTCTTTCATGTACTCTTTGTGATATCTTTCTATTAATTTTCTTATTGTTTGTCCAATTTTAAGGTAATCCACCTCGCGCAGGTTTGCAAGAGACACGCGAGCAGAGGGATGCTTCGCATCAAATCCTTTCCCAGGGAGAAGAACCACGTGTGCGTACTCCGCCAAATGTACTATAAACTCTCCAGGCGGTATTTTCTCAACAAACCACCGTGCAAAATCACTGCCATAAAGATGCTCACCAAGTTTCTCAGCGTCTATGAGCGTGTAGTAGTACGCGTTATTTTCATCAATTGGCTGTTCCACACCAAGGCCGCGATAAAGTGCTTTGTATCTCCTTCTAATAACACGCTTTGCAGCTCTCTTGTATTTTTCCTCCTCGTCCATAAGTGCGTAGAGAGCAAAGAGAACCATCTGAACCTGCTGAGGCGTGGACAAACCTGCCGTGTGTCTCAAAGCCACAGTACGGCTATCAGCCACAATGCGATCTATGAACTTCAGCCTTCTTGGCTCTGGAGTAACGGAAGAGTATCGCTCATTCAATTCCTGCTGTATATCATCTGGCAATTTTCTTATAAGGCGATCCACAACATTGTGCTCGTGCATCCCAATAACACCAAGACGCCAACCCGTAGCACCGAAGTACTTGGAGAAGGAGTAAACCAAAATGGTATTGTGTGGAAGCACGGCATAAACAGATTTGAAATTATCTGCAAAAGTACCGTACACATCGTCTGTAATGATGATTAAATCCCTACGCTTTTTATCCACAATTTCTTTCAATTTGCTTAGTGCGCGAGAGTTCGCTTTCACAGAAGTGGGATTGCCTGGATTTACCATGAAAAATGCTTTTATAGCAGGGTCAAGAAGTTTCTCCAACTCACTTTCGGGTATTTGAAATCCACGCTCCTCATCGGCAAAAATTTCCACTATTTCAAAGCGATAAGTATCCAACTTTGGAATTTCAAGATACGGGGAGAATATGGGCACTGCAAGGGCTATTTTATCACCCTCGTTTAGCAGGAAATTGGACTTCAGGGATTCAAATAAATATGTCATGGCCGCGGTACCGCCCTCCACTGCGAAAAGATCAGTTACTCCTACTAAATCGTGCCCAGCACCCATTTCTTTTAGAAGGTACCTCTCAACTATTTTCTCACCTAATCTTAGCATTCTCACGGGCTCTGGATAATTGCAACCGAGATATCCCTGCACCATCTCGTGCAAGAACTCGCTCCCTGAAAATCCAAGATAATCCTTAACATAGCTCACCGCAGAGCTAAGAAATCGTATTCCCTTCTCGTCCATGTGATTTCTAACAAATATCTCAAATCTCGATTCAATGCCATCAATATCACTGTGACCGCCAATCAGACCGTCCATGTATCCAAAATGCCGCTCAGCTTCGCTAAGGGCAAACTCGCCAAGCTTAGAGAAAGCATACCTCGGAACGAGAGCAAGAAAATTTGGGTTTCCCCGGCCAGCATTTAGCATCATCCGCTCTGATTTTCTGCTTGCAATCTTTATTAGCAGATCCTTTAATTCAAACGGGCTAAGCTTCTCAAACTCAATCTCGCTTATATTCATACTACAACCTCGATTTAGTGCATCATCGCGATATACGCAAATACCTTTGCATCGTTTATCAAATTGGAAATCCTGCAGTACTCATCCGGCTGGTGCTCCACATCGTCAGCAGTCATCCACACCACCGCAGGAATGTCCAATTTTCTAAATGCCGCTGCAACTGTTCCTCCACCTATACCACCTATGACTGGCTCAATACCTCTTACCTCTTTCAAGGCAGTGATGAGCATGTTTACAATCTTGCTATCCTCTGGCGTGGCCGAAGGTTCCGCCAGCTGCACAATCTCCACCTCAATCTTAGCACCGGTCTCTTCGCTCATATCTTTTGCAAGGCTCCTAACTTCGTTGACCACATCATCAACTCTGTAATCAGGAAGAATGCGAAAATCAAAATAGAACACATCGGTTCCGGGAATCGTGTTCACGTTATCTACATTCTTCTCCTTCTTCGTTATTTCAAAAGTGGATTCTGGAGGCTCAAACAGGTGATTTTTCTTCCCGTAATTCTCGTGGAGATAATCATCAACTTTAAGGGCAAACTTCATACCAATGCGATGCGCATTCAATCCCATGTGCGGCATGCTAGCGTGACTCTGCTTACCATGCGTTGTTATCTTCAACCAAACAGAGCCCTTCTCTGCAATTTCCACGAAAGAGCCATCGGAGTTTCCGGAATCCGGAACCACCACCAAATCTCCGGGCATGAACAGATTCTTGTCCATAAGAAAATGCACACCGTACCTGCTTCCCGCCTCTTCGTCAGCCACGAAAACAAGTCCTAAATTGTAATGAGGCCTCTTTCCGCTTTCCAGTATGGCCTTTGCTGCAAAGTAAGATGAAACTATGCCCTGCCCATCGTCCAGCGTGCCTCTCCCGTATATTTTATCACCATCAACAACGGGCCCGTAAGGATGGTGTGTCCACAGAGAAATATCACCTTCCGGAACGGTATCCATGTGAGATAAAATCCATAAGGTATGTGACCTGTCTTCTCCAAAAATTATACCCACCAGATTTGGACGCTTCAAACCGTTCTCATCCATGGCATCGTATCTCTTTACCTCGTCGCAGAGTTCCTTGAGCTTTTTCTCCAGAAAAGCCGCACGGGCTTCTTCTCCCTGACCTCCAAAAGCAGGGTTCACGGCAGGTATGGAAATCATATCCACCGTGAATTTTACTATTTCATCCCGCATACCTTCAATCCTGTCAAGTATCTCGTTCATAAGGGTTCATGGAAAACGCCAAGATAAAGATTTACTCAACAATAACCCTTTCTGGTACTGCTATTACATCCCCATCAAGCACCGCGCGGGAGACAGAAATAAATTTGCCATCTTCCGTGTAAACAGTGCACAGGTCTCCTGAATTTAGCTCTGGCATGCTTGCCACTCCTGGCTTGTAAAGGGGAGAGCCATTCGCTAGGTTTCTAAGAGCGGAGTTATAAACCACTATGCGCGGAAGAAATGAAACTATGGAATCGCCAGGAAGTATATACTTTTCTAACAGCGAAGAATCGCCATCTTCTTTCCAGAAAACATACGCGTCTAAAAGGTCGGTTAGGGAAACCGCCTGCTCCTCTGTAAAATGCGCGGTTGAAATGCGCCTTAAATCTTCCATGTGGGCTCCTATGCACAGCGCATCGCCCATGTCCCTGCAAAGAGCCCTGATATATGTTCCAGACTCCACCTTTGCGCGGAAAAGCACGAGCGTCTCCCGCATCTCCATGAACTCAAGCTCGTAGACCATTCTCTTTCTCAACCTGCGCGCAACCGCGCTTCTCACGGGAGGTATCTGATATATCGGGCCTTCAAAATCCTTGAATATATCCCTCAATTTTTTCTCGCCTATATCAGAATGAAGGCGCATCACAGCTATGTACTCTTTTGGCTGATAGTGAAGATAGTTGATGATTTTCGTGGCCCGATTTAACGCAACAGGAAGCACACCTGTAACCTTTGGGTCAAGGGTTCCCGCATGTCCTGTGCGATTAACATTGAGAATTTTGCGAACCCAAGCACTGACCTGATGGCTCGTAGGTCCCCGGGGCTTGTCTACGATAACCACCCCGAAATTGAGAAGCGAGTCGATGCTCATTGCATCACATCCATTATCAAAGAGATTATCTCTTCTGGACTCCGGGTTGAAGAATCAATAACCGCATCGTAAATGCTAAGGTCATCGAAATTTATGCCATAAAGCTCCCCGTACCTCTTCTTCTCGCTGTTCTCTCTAATCAGCATATCCTTTAATACCTTATCAAAATCCCCACCATCCCTTTTCTGTATTCTTTTAGCGCGTGTTTCCGGAGATGCTGTTATGTATATCTTAAAAGCAGGTATGCCTTTTCGGTAAAGCATCCAGCCACCGAGACGAGAATCAATGACAACATCATCCATATTTGCAGCAATGTTCACTATCTCCTCGTCTATAGAATAATCCACATCAGGATTATTCTCTGCATAGCGGCTGAACTCTATTATATCCATACTCATATCTTTAGCCTTCTTGCGGAACACCTCCCCCGCAGAAACAAGAGGATAATCGAGCTTCTTAGATAGGAGTTTTGCCACAGTGGTCTTGCCGCTGCCAGGTGGGCCACTAATCGTTATTCTCATTTTCCAAGCTCACCTCTGCTCCCTGCATCTCCTTCAACTTTTTAGAGAATTCAAAGTACTTAAATACGTACTGTACAACCCAGGCAAGGGGCATGGTCACTCCTGAATACAGCCAAAGCCACCAGGGAAATATGAAAGAGTGATTCATATCAACAGTAAATGACCAGGGAACAGCCATATATGTGTACACGGCGATATATTGCATGAAAGTCCATAACCACGTGAATATCGCAATCACTATGAGCAGGGTAATCATAGTGGCCTTCATCATTTGAGACTGGGTTTCCATGCTCTCATTCATGTACTCCATATGTTTTTTCTTGAGTTTCTCTATCTTTGCCAAATCCTGTTTCCTCAGGGCTTCACGGTATACCTTATTGAAAGCATTCATTTTTGCCTGGCTCTTTGCCATTTTTATCCAGTCTGTATAATGATGCCGAGCCCAGACGTTAATCAAGGTGAGTACAACACCTGTTGCAAGAATGGTGTAAAGGGGATACTTACCATCAAAGGAAAACAGAGGATTGAAAAGATACCCTGCCGCCACACCGAGAGATGTCCGGATACCCGGAATAAAAAGAACTATCATCATAAGAAAAAAAACCAGAAAATACATGGTAGTCATCGAAGATTGCTGCTTCTGTTGGGGAATTGGAATTTCTGCATCTGTCATTTAAATGCCTCCATAAATCTTTCTACGGATTCTTCTAACATCCCGTCCCGATTGGTAAGAATCATAACTGGCGCACCAGTTAAAACAGAACATGCAAATGCAGCATACCTGTTGGCATCCATGTGCTCCTTAATATCCTCTTGAGTCTCGAAATCGCGGTGCCGTGAGGTGTCCGTTCTCCTTCGCCTCAGAATTTCATGAGGTTTTGCCTCCACCACCACTATCAAATCTGGATTTATCTCATTTAAAACCCAGATAGGCAACCCAGGTAAGTAGCCACTTGGAGTTTTTATCGTAAGATGCGTATCCACTATTACATCCTTCATCCTTCCTATTTTACTGGCTGCCTCTTTCTGAAGCTCTTTTTGCACGCTCACGGGTAGCTTACGCATATCATCCCGATGCTCCACGAGCTCACGTAACCGGGCGATTTCGAACATAACAGAGCCGTAGTTCACAATAGTGTACCTTATTTCCTTCGCCACGGCCTCCATTATGCTCGTTTTTCCCGCTCCTGGAACACCTGCAACCACGACCCTCATAGACATCACTCAAAGAACTGTCTTATCACAGGATGCATCTCCATAAGCTGCTCTCTTCCCATAGCCTCGTAGAACTGTATGAATATACCCACTGTAAGCAGCACACCCGTACCAGATGTATTACCCACTGTACCTATTAAATCTGCAAAAGCGGCAAGGGCACCTATGAGAAAACCACTGAGAATAGTCACTGCAGGTATATACTTGTTAAGTATCCTCTCAAGTACTGCAGGGCTCCTTCTAAAACCAGGAATTTGCATACCACTTGATTGAATCTGCTTTGCAATGGCTTTGGCATTCATATTGGCAGTTTCAATCCAGAACTTTGCAAAGAGGATACTCATACCTATCATGAAGCTAACAAAGACGATAACGTGAGCCACCAGCTGCCAGTAAGTTTGATAAGTGAATACCTGGTAATACATCTGTGGATTCATCAACGGCAAGAGCCAGTATGCCAGCCCACGAACTCTGTTAAGATAATACGCCAATCCACCAATAGGCGTGGTAGGTTGAATACCCCACTGCTGTGCCTGTTCTGGAGTGGGATACTGCCCAATCCACGGGTTGTGTCCCAATAGTGGCACTTTGCTAAGCGTGGGATTTGACCAGAAGAGCATTGACCACATGGCAACGTTCGCCAGAAGAGCAGAAGTCAATATAACTGGTATGTTTGAAGAGTACATCAACTTGATTGGATATCTGCCCCTTGCACCTCTCGCACGTTCGTGGGCAAGCGGAATTTCTATCTTAGTACTTTGTGCATAAGCCACAAGGAAGAATATCAATGTCGTACCCAGCAAAGCGATTATAGGATTTGGAGGCGCAAACAGAATACGCTCAATACCACCTCCAAATAACTGAGCAGCACTCATGTTCTGAAGCATATACACAGCTTTTGGAATGCACCCGCTCGGAGGATTGGACAGGCTCACAGGCATAGTTTCGTTTGAAGGAATCCAGTTCACTGTTCCAGTGAATATCGCCTGAGAAACTCCCGCCGCAATGAAGAGAGATATACCAGAGCCAATACCCCACTTAGATACGAGTTCATCCATAAGGAACACTAAATATGAGCCAAAGAACAACTGCAGCACAATTATCAACTTTGCCAAGAAATCCCCGTAACCAGGAGCATAGGCGTTTAAGCCACTAACAAAAGCATTGGACGGCTGAAGGTACCCAAACACCTGAGGAACCGCCTCCACAAATATCATTATTACAACAAGCAGTTTTTGAGTACCCTGGTATATTGCTTTATCCTCTTCCTTTGTAAGGTCTATATTGAATATTTTAGCACCAACAAATAACTGCATAATTATACTCGCGGTAACTATTGGGCCAATACCAAGGTGCATAAGAGATCCAGAAGCACCTGCCATTATCGCCCTGAAAGATGCAAACAGATCCACAACTTTCTGCTGGTCAACCCCGTAAATATATATATTAGTCAATCCAAAGTAAAGGAGCAGTACAGATATTGTCCATATCATTTTTTCCTTGAATTGAACGTGTCCCTTTGGCTTTTTGATTATGGGCAGGTAATCGATAACTGGCCTCAACCCGTAAAGCTTGCTTTTATCACCGGCATAAGAGGCCATCAGATAAGTGAGATAGAAAAGAGGTATGCTCCACAGAGAAAATATGAGAAAATCTAGCCATCTATCTATCAATATTTTGTTAAAGAAATCCATAAATCCAAGGAGTTTCCACTCAACAATGGAAAAATACAGGTAAGCGAAGATGAACCAAGAGATCGCTATAGGGAGCGCCACTCCCTTTTTCCTGGGAATCTCCTCTTCAGGCATTGATTACTTCACCACCTGCCTCCTGGATTTTCTCTACTGCCATCTCACTGGCATATTTAACTTTAACTATCATCTTCCTCTTGGTAGTTCCACTTCCCAGCAACTTGTTTATACCCAGTATGCTAAGATCCACCTCGTACTTATCCCCACCAAACAAAGCCATCTTATTCTTAACGAGTTCTTCTATTTTCTCATCTAACTGGCCCACATTGATGGCTTTAATTTCCTCTTTAGGGTGGTGCGACGTGAAACCATGGTTTCCCCAGAGATACTCTGGATGCTTCAAAGCATAGCTCCAGTGATGCTTACCTATCCCAGGAAGACCTTTTCCACCCTTTCTACCCTTACCTCTGCGACCCTTTATGCCGTGACCATGTGTATTAGAACCTCTCATTTTCCTGGATCTTCTCTTTGCCATTATTCGTCACCTCCCGGACCCAGCATTCTGAGGATTAGCGAATTTATAGCATCTCCCCTGTAGCCTAGGGAGCCACCTTCGGAGTAATGTCTTTTAGTGGTCCCCCATCCTTTTAGGGGCGGGTGCAACCTGAACACAGGTTTCACGTTTGGAATATCCTTGTACATAGCCTTTCCCCCGATAAGAGCCTTGACAAAATCATCAATACCCAGATATCCCATCGTGTCCTTCACATAGTCATCAGTTATGGGCTTGTCACCGTAAAGGCGTCCACGTTTTGAGATGAGCTTGATTGCTACCTCTTCGTTTATTTCACCCCATGTTACGTAATCTTTAACTTTCTGAAGCATTCCCCTGTAAGCAGGGGTATCTGGAATAAGAACACAGTGGTTTATCCTAGTGAGATTGAGCATTTTTAGGGTATCTTCTATATCCTTTCTAATACCTGTTCTGCCTCTAACTCTGACTACCGCTAACATCCTCTACACCTCCTTTATAAATAGGCATCACCATTCTGGAATTTATCCTCATAACCGTGGTCTGGCGAAGGGCGTCAAAAGTGGCCATTGCGTAATTAACAGTGGTCTTTGTATGCCCCTGAGTAAAGCCCCAGACATCCTTTATACCAGCAAGCCTCAGTATAGTCTTGGCCACATCTCCTACAGCAAGACCCACTCCCTTGGGGGCTGGTTTTAAAGTAACACGCACAGAACCACAGCTGCCGGTTACCTTAAAAGGTACAGAGTGAGGCATTCCACAGCCGCACTCCCAAGAACCGCAGCCCCTCTTTATTTCAATTATATTGAGCTTTGCATTGCTAATCGCCTTGCGGATTGCCATACCCACTTCCTTGGCCTTGGCAGTCCCAATACCTACAAAACCATCTCCGTTACCAACTGCCACCATAACCGAGAACTTCACTCTTCTCCCGCTATCGGTCATGCGCTGAACCATACGTACATCTATTACCTCATCTTCGAGATTATCTATAAGAGCGTCAACTATTTCTGGCTCCCGCAAGGGCAGCTTGCTCTCAAGCGCCTGGGACATAGATGTGATCTTTCCTTCAGCCACCAGCTTGCCCAACCTTGTTTTAGGTTCCCAATCCACCATAATCATACCTCCAGTTTAGCTTTAACTTCGTTAAACAACTTTTCCACATCATCGCCAATATGCTTCCCATGCAGCCTATCTTCATCCGGATAAACCTCCTCACTGTGGGGGATTTTTAAACCAGCATCGACCATACCCTTGAGAGCCGCAAATAAACGCGTACCTGAAATCGCAGGGTGCCTTCCTATATCAAGAACACCACTACCTATTTTCCATTCTACAGCTTTCTTACCCGCAAGATACCCTGTGAGATACGCAGCAGGAATACTCTTGAAAGAACGATTCCATCCATAATCTTTCAGCATATCAGAGGTAACAGTGAGGAGGATACGATCTCCATCCTCGTGATACTCTGCAATTTGAATTATTATCCTTTTGTTTGTCTTCCTCACGATAACCCTTGGCTTACCGGACTTCAACAATTCAAGGCGCTTCCTGTAATCAGTCTTACCTTCTCTGCGCCTTCTCATCTTGACCCTATATATTGCATTTTCTGCCATATTCATTCCTCCTTAATGTAACCCTCTGATTTCATGTGCATGAGTAGATGGTTTTTATTCTTAAACGTCCCACCTTTAGCGAGCATATAGAACCTACGATAAGTATGCCTATCTATCTTCCCTGAATCCCTCAAATCTCTAAGAGTTCTCCTTATGGACCGAATGTTTTTCATCCAGCGAACTTTGCGAGGATAGCGAGCGTACTTTTTGCCCTTTCTTGAACCTGGACCCCTGCGCCTTCCTTTCTCCTTCTGGTTGCGCAGATAATTAGCCCTAACACGGGAAGTACCTTTAACCTGTTTTTTCTTTATAAGGCCACGTTTAATTAGCATGCGAACATCTTCCCGTGTTACGGCCTCCTTAATCTCGTCCAATGCATTGGGGTCTATCCATACGCGCTCCACCCCGCACTTGAGTATCTCAGCTGCAAGTCTTCTCTGGAATTTAACGTCCATTACTCCTCACCTCCACGGGATAGATGAGGATTTAGCACCCGTATGCCAAGCTCATCAGCTTTCTTTTCGATTTCAAGCCTTTTCTTCATACCCACCCTACTGGCAATTCTTACTGCTTCACGTTCAGGGTTGATCTTATCAAGCTCTGCAGGATTATGCACAAGAACCTCTTTAAAGCCAGATGGATGCAACCCACGAACTTTTTTTGGACCACGGTACCCTGAATCCACAACAGGGGGGCGATATCCCTTATGTTCTCTCATTTTAGAATGCTTTCCTCTCGGCCTGCGCCACGAGTCTCCGAGTCTCTTGTAACGGAACCATTCCTGACGCCTAAACTTAGGGCGCTTGCGATTTAGCTCATTTCTGATCCTGAGGAGTCGCTTTTCCTCATCTGTAAGCTTGGGTTTTGCCTTTACCATTTAATTCACCCCTTTTTAATGATGTAAATACCATCCTGGAACACACGGGGATCCCTATCCTTTATGCGAGTGGCTCTTTCAATATTCGCAGCAGTTTGCCCCGCATGCTCTTTATTAACGCTCTTCACAATTACCATATCTCCTTTGACTTCAACTTTAACATCTCCGAATATCTTTGCATACCTGGGAGACCTTTCCCCAAGGAAGTTCTCTATAACAACCTTATCTCCTTTAACACTAACCTTCATAGGAAAGTGTGCAAAGAGAATCTTGAGGTGATACTCAAAGCCTTCAGTAACACCTTTGAACATATTTTTCACGTGGGAGTTCCATGTACCTGCCACTGCATAATCCTTCTTTTTAGGTAGAGCACAGTACACAACCACATAGCCATCTTCTATCCTCATAGACACGCGATCATGCATGAACTCCCTCTTCACCTCTCCCTTGGGTCCTTTGACTGTAAGAACGTAATCATCGTAGCTCACGTTCACGTCTTCCGGGATTTTTATTGTATACTTAACCTCTGGTGCAACTGGCATCTTATATCACCTCAATACACATAGGCAAGGAGCTTTCCGCCCATACCCATTTTCTTTGCCTCGCTATGAGTCATCACACCTCTATTTGTAGTCAGTATCAATATGCCAAAGTCCTGTGCGGGAAGATAGCGAGACTCGTACTTTTCCATCTGGTCCCTCTTGACTGCAAATCTTGGCTTTATGGCACCGCACTTATTTATTGTAGGTGCTATCCTGACCTTAAACATACCGCCACGGCCATCTTCCACATACTCAAACTCTTCAACGTATCCGTGCTCTTCCATGATTTTTAGTATACGGCCAATCAACTTTGAAGCAGGTCTTATGTTTATTTCCCTCCTTCCCGCCATAGCGGCGTTGTTTATTTTTGAAAGAGCATCACTCAGAGGATCATTCTGCATATTTCATCACCTCACGAATATTTCCTGAACCCCAACTCATAGGCAACTTCCCTAAAGCACTGCCTGCAGAGTCGAAGCCCATATCGTCTGATCACACCTCTCTTTCTACCACAGCGAACGCATCCTTCGCTTCTTCCAAACTTCTTCTTTGGTCTAAGTACCACGCGCACCATTATTCCACCTCCAGTATGTTGAGGTTAAAGTTATCCCTCATGAACTGCATTGATTCTTCCCTGGTCACCCTGTGTCTCATGGGCACCTTCGCCCTCTTTATCCTTCTCCTGGCAACCCTATATCCCGGCCTCCTGAACACTACGCTTATATCCATTCCAAATATACCAATATCTGGATCGTACTTCACACCTTCAAACTCAGTGTAATCAGAAATACCAAAATTAAGGTTACCCTGCGCATCAAAGGAGTAATTAGGTACTTTGTAATCGCGAACCCACAGTGCCCTATTGAGAAAATCCTCGGCTTTTTTACCTCTCAGAGTAACTTTAAGGCCTATGGGAAGCCCCTTTCTAATATTGAAATCCCTTATTGTCTTTTTGGCCTTCATGTGCATTGGCTTTACTCCACCGGTGAGAATGTCAATTACCTTTTCAGCTTTCCTGAGCTTCTCACCACCTTCTCCAACGCCAATGTTTATAACCACCTTGTCAATGACAATACGGCGCATAGGATTACTCACCTTCTTCTCGTTCATATGGCACTCACCTCAGGAATGGTAACTTCAGGCTTCCCCACTCCAACCACGAAAACATTTCTTTTTGGAGTCTCAAAACCCTCTTCAAATGTAACTATGTTGTCAGACGCACTCTTTGTAACCTTGTATTCCTTGACATGCGCAATCTGCCCACGATGAGCACCCCCTATTATAAGCGCCAGGCTCCCTACTTTAAGAGGATAACTATCAATTATCTCCTGAGTGGGTACTTTTATCTTCAAAACATCACCTGTAGAGTACTGGTTCTCGTTCAACAGTATGTTCCTCCCATCATGCAGATTAAGAGCGATTTTTCCACCCTTAACTGCAGTCTTGTCTTCAATACGTACCAATTTCCACTGGGCATGATCATCCGGTATTTCCACCAAACGCAGGTTACCCCTTACATCATACACTACTCTGTAATTTGAATCACCTATAGTAACAACATCCATCAATCCCACAGGGAAATTGGCGTCCGTTCTAACTTTACCATCTACCCTAACTACCCTCCGATTCAATATTTTTATAGCCTCTCTCCTGTTATCTGCAAAGTGAAGCACATCCCTTAGAATTATCAGCAGCGGCAATGACCTGTCCGCGGGATGTGGACCGGGACTTGGCTTTGGTGCAAACGGAAACTCTTTCCTGGGTATCTTCCATATACGAGGCACAACAAGCCTTTTCATGTGCTTACTCATTCTCACTCACCTCTTCATTCACTTCCTCAGAAGCTTCATTATCCTGAACCTCTGGCTCAACCTCTGAATTTTCATTATCACCACTCACATTAGTATTCGTTTCAGTTTCTTCTTCAACTTCTTCCATTTCCTCGGATTCTTCTTCTTCCTCAATCATACCCCTTCTTTCCTCCGCAATGCGATATATCTTCTCCTTGCGTTTGGGGTCACTCAAATCAAGCTTCACAATCTCAACGTTGGAAGGATCCATCCAGTACTGGACACTCTTGTTATCCGTCCTTCGTATAGTCACACCTTCGATGGCAATCTTCATATTTTTGAGATTTACTTCCACGACCTTGCCCTCATGACCCCTGAACTTACCTCGCATAACCCTGACAACATCTCCTTTACGAACAACAAGATTCCTCATTCCGTATTTCTCATAAAGACTTACGCTAAGATGCGACTTCATCATCTTCTGTCTGCGATGCTTCGGTGCGTCGTATATCATTTTCCTTTGCTTTTTTGGCTGATGTGAAACCATATATATCACCTCACACGATTATACTGGAAATAGCTGCTATTCTCGGCCAACGCTCGGTGGCCTCACGAGCAACCGGACCCTTGATTTCGCTACCCTTCGTCTCGCCTTTATCAGTGGTAATAACGCATGCGTTGTCCTCAAACTGAACCACAGTACCATCTGCCCTTTTAAAAGGCATCTTCTGTCTGACAATTACCGCAGGAAAAACCTTCTTTCTCATGTCCGGAGAACCTTTCTTAACACTGACAATTACCATATCCCCCACTCCTGCAACTGGATACTGTCTGTGAGTTGTATGGAAATTCAGAACCTGAATTATCTCCACTACCTTAGCACCAGTATTGTCAGCGCAAACCAACTGGGCACCTGTTGGAAGACCACGAACCTGACTGCCCGCAATTCCCTTCACCTTTCTCACCTCTTTTCAATTATAACAAAGCTTACACTCTTGGCTATCGGTCTGCATTCCATAAACCTCACACGGTCACCAACCTTCGCATCTATGCATGGCGGATTGTGAACATGATACCTGCTCCTTCTCTTTTCGTACCTCTCATACTTTTTATCATAGCGCAGGTACTCTCTCTCCACCACGACAGTCTTGTCCATTTTATCTGAAATCACAACGCCCTCAATAACCTGCCCCCTAACCTTAAGGGAGCCATGCCACGGGCAGTTAGGATCATCGCATTCCTTTTCAGGAAACTTGGCATCAACACCAATATCTCTTACCATTTCCTTCGCCTCCATATTAGCTTCTTTGTTCTTTCATGCGGCCTGTAATTGATCATACCACCATCAACTAATTTAGTTTTACCCTCAATCTCAAACTCGAACTTTGCTCCTTTTTTCTGAATCTTTTTAGGCCCCATGGAACTCATAATGATCAGCATATTTTTAGACTCATCAATAACTTTTCCACACATACCTACCTGAAGTGGATTAGTAGACTTCACCACACAAACGTCCAAGCCGATAAGCTCATGGAGTTCCATGTTACCATAATTCCTCATTAATCAGCACCTTCCTCTCCCATCACCGTTAGAATCCTAGCAATCTGCCTTTTAAGACTCCTTATCTTTCCCGGACTAGTGGGCGCACCGCCCATGGCACTGATTCCCATCTCGTGCATAAGTTCTTCTCGAAGCGCTCCAAGCTTCTCCATACGCTCTTCATGACTCATTTCCCGTATCTGCTTCGCTTTTAGCTCCTTCGACATTGTCGCTCACCTCTACTTTTTCTTCATTATTTTCAACAGACCCTTCAACAGTATTATTATCCTCATCTCCTTTCAAGGCACCTTCAGGAATGACATTTATCTCATCAGGCAACTTTGCATCAGGGGGCATTATTTTTACGGTAACACCAATTATACCGGGCTTGGTTTTAGCCACCGCACGACCCTTCCTTACAAGTTCGACAGGATGGCCATTGTATTTAACAGTGCCCTTGGTAAATTTCTCCGTTCTGGAACGGTCACCAGTAAGCTTTCCAGAAATAATAATTTGAGCGCCTTTGGCTCCAGCATCCATTATGCGCCTCAAAGTAGAATGACCTGCCCTCCTGAAATGCCAGCCCCTTTCCAGCGCAAAAGCCAATTTTTCGGCCATGATTTGGGCATTAAGATACGGGTTCTCACTCTCCCTAACCTCAATCATGGGATTTTCAACCCCAAATTTCTCCTGAAGAACATCAGTGAGTTCCTTAATCTTAGCACCTTTTCTCCCAATCACAAGACCGGGACGCTCCACTTCAAGAACAATCCTTGTACCAAGAGGAGTACGCTGAATTTCAATTCCTCCAAATCCAGCAGATCTGACCTCTTCCATAACGAATTCTCGGATGAGCATTCGTCTAACATTTTCTTTTATAAATATCCTCTCATCCATGATCATTCCTCCTTTTCCTCACGTTCTTCCAATATGACCTCTATATGAACCCTATCTCGCCTTATCTCTGTTGAACGACCCATTGCTCGAGGAGTGTATCTTTTGTATACTTCTCCCTTATGCGCCGCAATATGCATGATAAATAAGTTATCCATATCAAGTTCCTTGTCCTCAGCATTAGCCTCGGCATTTTCCAGAACCTTGAGAATATATTTAGCTTCTTTTACCGGATATCTTCCAGGACCCATACCCTTCCTGTGTGAAATAGAATCAAGGTACCGGAAGTAAGGCACGGCCCTCTTCTTCTTGATAACATCTTCCAGATAATCTTTAGCATCCTCTAAGCGCATACCCTTCAAAGTACGGCAAATATTGACGGAATCCTTCAAGGAGAGTGGTAAATTTCTCCCGAAGGCCTTTACATATTTTTCTCCATCCACTTTTATACTGTAAGGCATATTTATCACCTCACTTCAGCGGCACGAACTTGCTGCTGCGGGTTGCACCCACACCAGGACCGCTATGCTTGACTTCCCTGCGGGTAAGAGCAAACTCACCAAGATAATGACCGATCATCTCTGGCTTAATATCCACTTCAACGAATTCTTTGCCATTGTAAACAGCAACTTTTTTACCCACAAACTGAGGCAGAATTATCAGATCGCGCCTGTGCGTGCGAACTGCCTTATCCCCACTGGACTTCATTATTTTTCTGACCACTTTCATACGCTCTTCATCCCAGCCGCGCTTGAGAGTCCTGCGGCCACGAGCAGGGATTATCTCAGCAAATTCATCGAAAGTCATTTTTTGAAGTTCTTCCAAAGAATAACCCCTGTAAGAGAACTCCTTCATCCTCCCCATAGCTACAGTACGCCTCTTCCTCTTCTTCCTCCTTGCAGCCTTTGCATTAGTAATTAGCTTCTTAGCCATCTAATTCACCTCTTCTTCTTTTTCTTCTTGGGAGACAATCTTCCAACTTTCCTACCTGGCGGAGCATGCCTGGACACTGTGCTTGGACGACCCACATGCTGGTGGTTACCACCCCCATGAGGATGATTGACCGCATTCATCGCAACTCCGCGAACTTGAACATGCTTGCGGGCCTTTGAGCCCCATGCATGATAGACCTTCCCCGCCTTGAGCATGGGCTTCTCCTTGCGACCACCACCAGCAATTATCCCAATGACTGCCCTGCATCGAGGATCGAAAGATTTGAACTCACCAGACGGCATTTGCACAGTAACCTTCTCACCATGTGTAACTACCTGCGCATAGGAGCCACCGCTTCTGACAAACTTACCCCCATCCCCGTAGTTCTTCTCAATATTGTAAACAGGAACACCATCTGGAATCTCACCCAGAGGCAATATATTACCCTGTACCACCCGCGCATTCTGACCTATCTCTATCTCCTGACCTTCATACATGCCAAGATGCGCCAGCATCAAAAATTTCTCGCCATTGTCCAGCACAACCTCCGCCAGGGGAGTTGTGTGGCCAGGATCATGAATCAGCCGTTTCACGTACCCTTTGTTACCATCCACTTTAGGTATCCGGGGCTTCCCCGCATACCTGTGACTTGGAGCACGATACCTCAGGGTTCCACGACCTCTACGCTGTGGAATTATCCTCTTACCCATATCATCTCACCTCATCAGAATATGCCCAACCTCATACCGAGTTCCTCGGCACTGTAGTCTTTCTTCAACTTCACAATTGCCTTCTTACCATACTTGGTAATATTTATATTGATCTTCTCGACCTCCACATCAAAAAGGTTCTCCACAGCATGGCGAACCTGTGTCTTAGTTGCATTCTTTGCAACTATGAACGTGAGCTTGTTCTCCTTTTCTATCATAAGCAATGTTTTTTCAGTAACGTACGGCTTCAATATAACTTCCGTTGGATGAAAGGTCATTCTTTCCACCCCCTAACCTGTTCGATAGCACCTTCAGTAAATATTGCTAATCTCCCCGCATGCGTCCCAGGCGCAAGAATTTCAGCGTTCAGTTCCGATGCCCTCACGACATCAACACCCGGAAGATTTTTGAAGCCCTTAAGCACATTGTCTTTATTGTTGACAACAATCAACAGGCTCTTTTTCTTCTTATATCTCCTACCTCTCATCTTCCCGTGACCTGCGCGCACACGTTTTACACTGGCACGGACAATATCATCGTAAACACCAAGTTTTTTCAGGACTTCTATTGCATCTTTGACCTTGCTTATTTCCTCAAACCTATCCTCCACGACAACAGGCAAAGTAAGCTCAACGTTAAACTTGTGACCGCGAGCAACAACCATTGCCTTATTTGCTGTGGCACTCAAAGCAGAATACTTTGCAAGGCGCCGCTCCTTCTTGTTTATATCCCTCTTCCAAACCTTTTTAGTTGTAGGAGGATGTCCAGCCCTACCACCACGAGTATTTGGAATATTTCCACCGCGGGAAGACTCCCCTATCCTGGGAACCATCTTGGATGCCCCACGCCCGGGCCCCCAAGACTCCGCAACTTTCATCCCCGCACGATACTTAACGCCATGGGGTTGGACTCTATTTAGCTGAAATACCCTTACAGCTCTCTTTATTAAGTCTGGCCGGTAAGGATACTCAAAGAACTTGGGAAGGTCCACCTGTCCCTTGACACCGCCTTCCAGTGTGTACACATTAACTTTCATTTATCACACCCCCTGCTTGGATTCTCTGGAAATGTGAACAACTTCTACACCATCAACGTCATCCAAAACCTGCCTTACAGGATCTCGGAACTTAACAAGACGCTTTGCTGGACCGGGGACAGAACCATGCACGAGAACATAAGGATTTCTAATTTCACCATAATGCAAAAAGCCGCCTTCAGGATTTACATCCATAGCCAACTTTTTCTCTCCATTTTCATCCACAAAATCAACAAATTTGATTACCCTTTTGTTGTACTCCGTTCTCTGATGATAACCCGTTTGACCGGCCTGTGGTACAGTATACCTAACCCAGTCAGGATGCCATGGCCCCAATGTCCCTATCATGCGCCTGTGTTTACTATTTTTGTGATTCAAAAGCTTTACTCCAAACCTTTTAATATGCCCCTGAAAACCCTTGCCCTTCGTGATTGCAAGGACATCCACAAATTTACCATCCGCCCTGAAATCTGAAAACTTTATTTCCTTGCCAAGAAGATCCATAGCGTAATTCTTCCTTTCTTCCAGAGTGCCTCCACCAACTCTGATTTCCATTATGTCGGGAACTTTCTTGGGAACACCGCTGACGAGCTTGGGTTGTGTGTAGGCAATTACGCGAACCTCATCAAAATCCGCAGGCGCTTTACCACGGGATTTCTTTGGCATGGGCAAACGCCTTTTGAGCTCTTCATCCAGGTTTTCAGCCCACACCTCTCCAGCACTTTTAAGACCATACATATCCCTAATGTAAAAACGCACACCTGCCACTTTCATGGGCGGAACTTCTATAACCGTTACGGGAGTTCTTATTTCCTGCCCGGCAGTGGTGCTCTTCTTGCGCCAATCAACAGTCAGAACATGCGTCATTCCCGCCTTGTAACCTGCAAATCCCTGAATGCGTGGACCGTCCTCTATCTCGGGCCACGTTCGTATCCTCGGTACAATACTTTTTGCTCTTTTACGTGGATAATACGCCATAGAGCCACGTCTCGGATGATGTGCACTTCCCATTTTCGATTCACCTCGTCGCTTATTAGCCGTGACGCTTCCTCACGGAACCAAAATCACCGTTTGGCTCCGAACGCGGGCACCCCTGATCCCAGCGGGTTACTGCTTTGGGATTCCATACAAGGGGTTTGCCCAGAGCGTCTGGCTAATCTTTTGGAGTGTAATGGAATTCACTATATAAAGAATTCGGATTGTGTAAAACCTAAAGAAATATTAGAAAAAACGAAAAATCATAAATTTTTCTGGAAAAATAGATGTGAAAAAAGTGAAAAATCACATAATCATAGGTAGAAGGGAACCCATACTGGAACCCTGCATCAGGTAGCTTCTCTCCGGCACATAAGGAGTGTGAACGCCCGTTAGAATCGTCGTGATTTTTATCTTGTTCCTGTAACGCTCGTCTATTCTTGCACCGATTTTTACTTCCGCGTCGTCCCTTATGTTGGCAGTTATACCCTCACTAATCTTATAAACCATCCTGAGAGTCATATTTGGACCACCTGTTATGTGGATTAGAGCTCCTGTGGCTCCACGATAGTCAATATCCATCAGAGGATTGTTCAGAGCGTCCACCACTGCATCCTCTGGGGAATAATACTCTCCTTCACCATAGAGAACGGTGGATGTTCCACCCTTGTGCATCACAGTCCTCAGGTCAGAGAAATCAATGTTCATGAAAGATGGCTCATTAACAGTTTCCACGACATTTTTTATCAAATCACCGACCAACACATCCATAGCCATGAACGCCTTGGAAAATGATATGTTGGGTGCGAACTCCAATAGCCTGTTGTTATCAAGAACCACTACAGTATTGGACACTTCTCTAAACTTCTCAAGGGCAATCTTAGCATTGTTCCACCTGTTTTTACCTTCTGCCTTGAAAGGCATGGTAACTATGGACACCACGAGAGCCTTTGACTTCCTTGCAAGTTCCGCCACCACGGGCCCAACACCGCCACCGGTGCCGCCACCAAGAGCGGAAAGAACAAATATGAGATCCGCACCGTCCACAAACTTGTACAGGGCTTTGGAAGCTTGCCTTGCAACGGTCTCACCCAAACCCATGTTGCCACCAAGGCCACTGCCCTTTGTAATGTTCTTTCCAATAATTACCTTCTTAGGCAGGTCAAGAGACATTATATGCCTCTCGTCTGTGTTTATCGCAATCATGTCCACATTGATCCCCATCTTAGAAAGCCTGTATATACTGTTGGTTCCACCTCCACCAACTCCAATTATTTTAACCCTGAAATCACTGGAATATTTTGGCCCTTCCGATAGGGCCTCTTTTATTATACTATCCCATCCCATCTGACAACACCTCACATATTTGTCTGACAAACATCACTATGATGTCATACTACTTAAACATTTCCTGAAAAATTACCACCTGCGAAGCTTGCTCTGTACAGCGTTGCATAAACATCACGAGAGAAACCCAAAGAGATAATATACCCCAAAGAGAATTAGCAACTATGGAATTTAAAAAGATACGCAATCCAGTTCAGCAATACAAGGAAATTCTCAATTTTGTATTTGTAATATACCAAAGCACTTCTGGAAAATATCCTAGACTTGAATGGTTAGAAAAAAAGCCTTCCACCAAAGATTTCAAGGAATTTGCCAAAGCCTACGGGCAATTTCTCAGATATCGTCTTGAAACTGAATTTGATGAAATGTACATCATGAGGGATTATTCTGGGAAAATAATAGCCACCTTCGCATTGGTGTACATGTTCCAAGGGAAGGATACATGGTGGATTCCCGAAGACATGAGGGATAGAATTTACCTTGAATTTTTTATGGTAAGTGAAAAAGCAAGGGGACAAGGCATTGGAAAACACGCACTCGACATTAGCTCAAAAACAGCGGAAAGTATGAAAAGGAAGCTTACCGTGGTAACTTTTGAGGATATTAAAGCTTACAAGTATTATCTGAGACATGGGTTCAAACTGGTTAGGAGATACAAAAACTTTGTGATTTTGGAAAGGTAAAGTTTTTATTCTCTGCCATGATTATGATATGATGTCTCTGCTACCTAATGAAACAATAGACCTCCTTAGGTTAGTCACTGCCCTGCCATTTTTCCTATACGCCTCATACTCCGACTACAAAGAGAGGCTGATAAACGCAGAAGTATGGTTCATACTGGGATTTTTTGCAATAGCCTATAATATACTTCAATTCCCCAACTTATCATCCATGATAGCATTTGCTCCATCCATAATAATTTTTTATGAGTGGTTTTTTGAATGGGACCATAAATGGGTAAGGTACGTGCTATATGGAATCGCCGGAGCATTGTTTATATATCCCCTTTTCCAAACTCAGGATGTGTACCCATTCATAGTTATGTTCGTTATGCTGCTGTTCATAAAACTTCTGCACGTTGGAGGTGTAATTCGGGGACGCGCGGATGTTAGAGCCTTAATGACCGTGGCTATTCTTCAACCACTATACCCCTCGTTTTTGGGTTTGCCCCTGTTCACCCCTGCATACCTGAACATTGTAGAGATAACATTCCCATTCGTTCTTCTGGTTCTCCTTTACTCTGCAATTGCCGCTGCTTTTTACCTGTTATTCCTGCTCTTGCGAAATCTTTCAAGGGTAGATGTGGGATTTCCAGAGATGTTCATAGGATACAGAATACCCATTGAGAGAGTGGATAAAGAGCACGTATGGCTAATGGAGAGAGTAGATAACGGGGAGCACGTTTTGTACGTGCATCCAAAACCTCACGAAAAAGAAGACCTGGAAAAACTCAAAAAAATAGGCAGAGATAGAGTATGGGTCCAGCCAAAAATACCATTCATAATATATATAACCGCCGGACTTGTTATGGCTTACATAATAGGGAATTTTATATGATTTTATTTTTTGCTATTTTCTTTATCCGTTATTTTTCACCCGCTATTACCCGAAGAATATCGCCACGGGTTACAATACCAAGAACATGCATTTTTGAGTCTACCACCGGCAAAACAGAAATGTCCTTTTTGCTTAAAAGCGATATTGCATCTTCCAGCTCATCGTCCTCGTGTACATGGTGAAAACGCTTTTTCATAACCTCGCTTACAGGGTCATTTGCAACTTCCTTTATTGCATCCTTGTTCTCCAGAAAATTGGGTTCTAAAAAATAAAGGTCAACCACGTCAAAAGGACCGGGTGCAAGAACGATGCCCAGAGCTTCCATTCTACTGCGAATGTGGTGAATTATGTCCCCCATGGTTAGCAATCCCACAATGCGATTTTCATCGTCAACCACGGGAACACCATTTATGTTATTCTCAACCAGCACCTTGGCTGCCTCTTTCAAAGTAGTATGTGGCTTGATTGCGAGCACTTTTCTTTCCATTACATCTTTAACTTTCATTACCTGCGCCTCTTTTTAATTCTAAACAGAAGCATATCATTCCACTCAACACTGTGCTTTATTCCCTTCTTGGCCAAAAACTCACTTATTTTTTCGGTTACAATCCTCACATCATCGTTATAAACACCGCGATACACGAAAAATTCAGGAGTCTCGCTTATGGGAACCACAATTCTCATCTTACCATCCCTGTTAAAACCTTCTGGTTTGCGGTTATGCTTAATATCCACCATATTCTCGTGAATCAATATGTCTATCATCTCGGGATTGTCCCTGAACTGCCTTGTAACCTGAAAAAACATGCGCAGCATTTCGTCCCACACGCCATCAAGATCTCCCCATGACATCCCGTCCATGATGATGTGCCCGTTCCAGTACTTCATAACTCCTCATCTCCCACAAGGTATAATAAATTAACGGTAGATTTAAGCACTTCAATAATCAGTTTACTCCCGTGATAAGAAACAGGAACTCTATTAATGCTCCGCCTACAACACCTATTATTCCCGCAATTAAACCAGCAGTTGCACAAGTATTGTCGCCTCGCTTTAATCCAACATACCCTAAAATAATGGCAAAACTTCCAAGAGGCACAGCAATAGCAGGGAAAGCGGCAATGGTAGCGGAAAAACCACCAAAGAATATTGATATTTTACCAAAAGGGTGTACTTTCTCCTTTGCCCCATCTTTTTAAGTTCGTCTCTCACACCTATATAACCGTTACCAGCCAGAATCAAACCTACGAAAAAAGACAAGTAACCTCCCATATTAAAAATCAAGCCAACAAGGCCTGAAAATAGGAAATAAGAGGTTATTATAAAAAATAATCCTGAGGTGAAAATAACCACTCCAATTTTTAACATCGTGCGGTACTGCTCTACTTTGGTGCCGAAAACTTGGCTCTCCTCGCCCATAAACTTCAACCCAGTGATGCATACTTCACATTCATTATAAAACTTACCCCCACGGTTATGAATCGTCGTGCACGATATTCACCTTCAAATTTAATGGTTTGTTTAGATTCCAGAACCGGCAAAAAGAGCACACCTCACCCAGAGAGGGCATGCCACAAACCCGGCATTCTTTGAGCACTATATCCTCTGATGGAAAAAGCTCGCGATTTTTAAGAAAACCCTTAACAAAATTAAGCTTAGTCCCAGGAGACTTATCTTCAACTTCTTTAAGGACCTTACCGTACAATATGCTCTTAGCACCCGCGGAATACGGGCATCTCTCATGGACATACGGAACATCAAATAATCTAACATAATTTTCAATATCCTCGTTTGTCAACTCGTACAGGGGCTTAATTCTCCTCGCCATCTTATCGGATTCAGAAAGCATTGGTCCCTGCCGGGACAAATAATTCAAATTCCAGTGGAGCAAGTTACCCATCAAAAACGCCGTTTCATCGTCCAGATTATGGCCCGTAGCAATAACATTAAAGCCATTATCCACGGCAAACTTGTTCATCAGGTATCTTTTGGTCATTCCGCAGTAAGAGCACGGTGCCCTCCTCGTTCTAACCTCGCCTATTCCAGCGCCGACAAGTTCCCTTAGATTTAAAATATGAAGCTTGATTCCCAGTTTTTCACACTGCTCCCGGGAAATATTTTCGCTCAGCTGAGAATGCTCACCAATTCCCAGATTTATGTGAAGACACTCAAACTCATATCCAAGATTTTTAAGTGCGAGTGCGGTGGCAAGCGCATCTTTGCCCCCACTTACAGCAACCAGGAGCCTGTCCCCCTCTTTGAGCATCTTGTAGCGGTGAATAACTCTCTCTATTTTTCTCTCAACAAATTCCCTGTAATGAACCCTGCACAGCGCCATTTTTGGCGAGCGCATCACCACGTATGCTTCATCTCCGCAGAACTTGCACCTTCTCATGGGACAGGCATGACAATGCATACTTTTTATTTGCGTCTTCTATTCCCCAACCATGGACGTGTTTTTGGATATGACCGGAACAATAACTGACATGAAGAGCGAGGAGCACGCTCTTTTAAAACTTGGTGAAGAAATAAAGGGGAAGTTTGACATCAAAATGGACGCAAGAGAGCTTGTAAAAAGAATCAACGATTACAGAAAACCGTTCATGGATAGAAGAGCAGAAGAATATCATCCAATAAGAAACTTAGTAAGCGATGCCATAGCGCACATTCTCAACAGGAAACTGGAAGAAAAGGAGATTAAGTGGATTCATCAAAAATACGTGGAGCTACACGGGATTTACGTGAAACTTGCCCCGCGGGCAATGGAAGGACTCGAGGCACTTAGAGAAATCGCAGAGCACATGGGGATAATCACGGACGGGGACAGACCGTACACCAAAAAACTCCTGAGATCTCTTGGCATAATTGATTTTTTTGATTCAATAACCACTGCCGAAGATGCCATGGTCGGAAAGCCCAATCCAAGAATTTTCCAAATGGCGCTGCGCAACTCAAAGAGCAATAATAGAGTATACATAGGGGACTCAGAAGAAAGAGACATGGTAGGCGCAAAAAAGGTTGGTATGATTGCAATAAAAATAGGTGATTCCACACAGCATGGGGATTTTCACGCTAAGAACCTGGTTGAAGCTGCAGGAATCATTGCAAATCTAAAACTGTAATCTCGTCAAGCACCTTTTTTCCCCTATCCGTTAATTTCAAAACCACTATTTTCCTTATTACCCCGTATTTTTCAAGATTATTAACAATTCGCTCCATCTCATCCTTGGTAAGCTCCAACTTTGCCATTATATCCCCGTAGCTCCACCCCTTTGAAATAAGATGTAGAATCATCTTCTCCACATTCTTAATATTTGACATTATGCTGGTGTTAATATAATCCTCAACAAGCTGATTCATGAGTTTCCAGAAAAACATTCGCTTGACAGGATTGACAAAAACCATAACGTTACGTTTAAGATGACCATCATCGTACTCAATGTAAATCACACCTATCTTTTTAAACCCGTACTCCATCTTTTTGCGACTTACCCCAACAATCCATGGGATTTCTATCCTCAAAGTAATGCTAGATATAAATGACACGCAGCTGTCACCAACCACCATTCGCCCGGAATACCATTTACCTTCAAAATTGAACATTATTCTCGTTTTAGAGGTTATCCTCTCCAAGATTCCAAGACGCAGCTTTCTCATAAAAGATTCAGCAGAAGATAGCAAAAGATACACGTTCTCCCTTCTCTTAACATCCATGTACTCTATCAACAGCAGGGCCCGACCCTCCCTGATTGCCGGCAGGGTAATGCTCTTATCAATGCTAATTATGAAATCAAAGGGTATCTTCACGTAACTTCCGTTAAAAATAGTTATAAAATCACTCTCTAACTTTACCTTACCATGCTCCCACTCTTTATCTGTGTAAATCATAAACCCCCGCCCGTAGGGATGTATGAAATCCACCGCCCCAACAAAGTCCCCAATCATTAAAATCCCCGCATGCTCATTTCAACTTAAGGCTCACCTCGTACTCGTCTCCTACCCTGACATCCAATATATCAACTTTACCGGTGTTTTTTGCCATCTCGGTAAATTTGTTGAGCTCTTCAATATCGTCAAAGGTAAAAGTAATGACCACGTTGCCATCCTTAAACTGCTTTAACTTCTCCATTGCTTCTTTAGCGGTCATGCCCTCTTTAATCTCTCTCAAGCTCTTCTTATTCAAAGCGCTCTCAATCTTTGCTTCTAAATCCCCAAACCTGAAGGGCTTTACGGCGTAATCATCTGCCCCCAACTTCATGGCATTAACCACTGTTTCCAGGTCATTAACCCCCGTAACCATTATAATCACGGTGTTCTGTAAGTAAGGACGCACCTGCTCCAGAATCTCAATACCATTCGTATCAGGAAGCATAACATCAAGGAGAATTACGTCTAAATCAGGATTTTCTTCAATGATCTTTATTGCTTCTTCACCATTATGAGCTTCGAGCACATCGTAACCCCTTTTTGAAAAGTACAGACGCACTAACTTGGTTATTTCCTCCTCGTCATCAACGGTGAGAAGCTTCAAAGAAGGCTCGGCAAAACCCATATTAGAAGATATGAACTCGTTATATATATACCTTTTCAAGAAGATTCGGCAAAATAACTTAATCTAGAATGTTTATCAACAATGATAACAAACCATAATGCATAAGAATTTGGAGCACATTTAAATAAATCAAGCGTTTGACCGGATGTGTATTACCTGCACCTCTTCGATCCATGGAACTTTCCACTATGCACGTGCCCGCAAAAATACAGCATAGACCCGTACACAGGATGCGAGCATCGCTGTATTTACTGTTACATAACATCATACATTCCGGATCCCTGGAAGGTACGCGAGAAAAAGGATTTTTTAAGAAAAATTGAAAGGGACCTTAAAAAAGCACCCAAATTACCCGTTTCAATGAGCAATTCTTCCGACCCGTATCCAAAAATTGAAAAGGAAAAAAGAATAACGCGGGGAACTTTGGAATTGCTGAAAAGGCACGGATTTCCAGTTTTGATTCTCACAAAATCAGATTTGGTTACGAGGGATGCTGACATACTATCAAGTATGCCATCGGTGGTCTCGATAACAATAACAACCCTTGATGAAAATTTAGCGAGAAAACTTGAGCCCATGGCACCCCCACCAGAAATGAGAATTAAAGCCATAGAGAAACTGAAAGAAAAGGAAATTAAGGTTGCAGTGAGAATTGACCCAATAATCCCCGGAATAAACGACTTGCAGACAGATTTGCGAAATCTGGTAAAAGTTCTATCATCCATAGGAGTTGACCAGATAATATCATCCACGTACAAAGCGAAGGGCGATAATTTCAAACGCGTTGCAGGGGTGTTTAAAGAGAAGGCCGAGTATCTCAGCAAGATTTACTACGAGAAAAATGAGATGGTTCGCGGGATACGCTACGCGCCAAGAGAGCTGAGATACAAATTGCTGAAAAGAGTACGAAGCCTGGCAGATGAATACGATATTCCATTTTCCGTTTGTCGCGAGGGGCTCCCGCTGAACTCCGCAAAAACATGCGATGGAAGCCATATGCTCACTGCAAAATACGATTAAACAATCATTCTTCAAACTTCCGAAAATATAAATAGCGAGTAAAATATTCCACATGGGATGACTAAAAGCATATTAACCCTTGTAATCATACTGATTATACTGGGAAGCTCCCAAAACTTTGTCATGGCTACGCATGCATACCAAAAAGAAAAGATGGTAATTTTCGTGGTTAATTCCACCATTTATAAATCCATAAAAACCAACTTACTCCATTATATTTCCACAATAAAAAATTACAAAGTAATTATAAAAACTTGGAGTTCACATAACGCCACCCTGCTTAGAAACTATCTGCAAGAAGAGTACCGAGAAGGCGCCGTGGGTGCGGTATTCATAGGAAACATAGTAATCCCGAGGTACTACAATTACTACACGAGAGAATACATCCTTTTGCCATATTTTTATATGGATTTGCAGGGGAACTGGCAAGTGGAGGATAGTCTGGCAGTAGGTAAAAGCATAAAGAGCCCGAGCATATGGCTGGGCATAGTCCGTTCCACGGACGAGAACGGAAACAACGTTACCCAGATAAACAACTATTTACAGAGAGTTATAAAATACGTGACGGGGAAAATAAAATCATTGCCTGAGGGCGCAGGGTTTGTGGACGATGACTTTTCCCTGCTTTACAATAACGTAAGTGAAAATCTCAATAAGGTGTATCCGAGCATTGTGTATTACCAAACAGAAACCACAACTTCTAAATTTTTAAAAAATATTCTTGATGAAAATTACACCATATTACATATAGTCGCACATTCAGACGGATACAGGTTTTTGATAAGAGAGGGAAATGGCTGGGGCAATATAACCACGGAAGATATTGATATTATCCATCCAAAAATTTTATTTTACACAGATATTAGCTGCCACGCAGCAGACTTTTACAGGGGTGCCGTTGCCAACCACTTCATAATGCACGGCAAAGGGTTAGGTGCATTTAGCGCTACAGGCTACGTTTACCCGCAGGATATGAACTCTTATTATTTACCCCTTGCTTATGGCTCCAATTTCGGAGAGGCCATGTTATCATACCTCTCATCAAGTCTTAAAGAGAACGATGGCTTTGAAAAGTATGTATCAACTGCTTGCTTTTTAGGTATTCCCCTGCTTCACCCATGGATAGCAGTAAATTATAAAAATCACAAGCCAATTTTTATAGACAACAATCATGATTTAATTGAATTTGCAAAGTATGAAGGGTTAAAGGGGTCCGGAAAAAAAGGCGATCCAATAATCATTTCTAATCTATATATCAGAGGAAATAAAGGTTTGATCTTTCAAGACACCACTCTATATGTAAAGATTGTGGATAACTATATCATAACACCCGATAATCAAGAAGCGATGGGAATTGAACTAATAAATTGCTCCAATGTGGTCATTGAAGATAACGTAATTGCAGGAGGCTCATCGGGAATAGAAATATACGATTCGTCTAATGTTTCAGTATTAAAAAATCACCTGATTATCAACAGAGCAGGAGTAGCTGTTTTTCAAGGAGCAATGATAATAATGGGAAAAATGCAAACAGATGAACACGGCAATGTTAAATATAATGCTAAATATCATCACTCCAAAAGTATAGTTATAATGAATAATTTAATTGAAAATCCAAATAATGGAATATTTCTAATGGCAATCTATTTCCATAGGCAATACTACTTAAAAAACATAGATGTTGAAAACAACTCCATATACAACTTCACTTCAAGTGGAATGTTCATCGGCTCCGTAAACAACTCGCGTTTTTTCAATAATATAATTACAGGGAGTATTCTATTCAGATACTCAACAAACCCACTTGAAACAGGAATTGTTTTATGGCTCTCATCAAACAACACATTTTTTGGAAATATCATAAAAAACGTTAGCTGTTTAATGAACATCAGTCGCTCGGAAAATAATCTTTTATACGCAAACTCCTTCTACGGCAGATATACTGGCAGCGGAATTTGTTTCTGGTCATTGCCCTTCGGGAATACAACATGGCATAACCGGTGGAACAACAGCCAGGAGGGAAATTACTGGGAAAACTGGGAGTATATGAATTATACAAATCACGATGGCATAATCGATTCTCCCTATTTCATCGCCCCGGGAAATATTGATTATAAACCTCTAAGAAATCCACCCACCACAAGGGGAACTTTACATAACGAAAATATTAACTTCAACATGCCACTCATATATGCCGGGTTAATCACCTTTTTAATATTACTTGCTATCTTAGGGATATACCGCAGGAAAAAAAGATAGGGCAATAGCTTTATTTTTGAGCCTGCTTTAAAATCTCCCTCGCAAGCCTCTCGCCAATTCCCGGAATCCTTGTTAACTGGGGCACCGTGGCGTTCCGTAGCTTCTCCATGCTATTGAACCCGCTTTCAAAGAGCCTGCGAGCACGTACGCGGCCAACGCCACGAAGAGTTACAATTGGGAGCAGTTCCTCCTGCACTCCGTACTTTACCCTCATTGTCAGGTTATGAATATCCCTCACATGCGGATACTTTACAACCTGCGCTATTTCCCCGAAAGAGTAAAGCAACCATTCCGCCATTTCCACTATCGCATGCAAGTCCCCAGGGCCAATGTCATACCGCTCGATTATTTCCTCCTGACTCGCTTCCGATGCCCATTCCTGCAATATGTTGGCTGTTTTGATTGCAGCAAAAAATCTATCTTGGGGAACTTCAAATTCGCTCACCGCAAGCTCATGCAGAACGCTTTTGGCGTAAAGGGATTCCATCTCGCTCTTCTTCGCCCGCACCACGCGCATATCAGGAGTTGTTGAAATGGTATGAAGCACGCAGTACTCGTCATAATCCATGGAGAAGCACTTTTCCATCAGAATGGCGCTTTCCGGGTCTATGTACAAATCCGAAACGCGCTTTCCCATGGGTGTTGCCCTTATGAATTTTCGCTCTTCAACAAAGCCATTATCCTTGAGAAAATCCACCACCGCATCCACCTGCCCCAGCAATGTGTCCGCAGGAATCCTGTGACCGTAAAAGGTTGTTCTGAAGAAATCAATAATGTCCTCTCGAGTGGACACCAAGTCGCTGGCAATCAATGAGAGTATGTGCACCCGCAGTGCTCGAGGACTCGCAAGCTGGGATTCTATCTCCTCAGTATCACCCCGAATATAAACATCCATGTACATCTCTGCGCGCTTTTCGCTGGTGGCGCATAGAATGCCCTCTCCGTAACGATCGTATTTGGGTCTTCCCGCTCGTCCAAGCATCTGCTTAACTTCCATAACGGGAATGAGAACACTGCCATAGCCATCGTAACGGGTCAAATCACGGACAATCACCGTGCGAGACGGCAGATTGATACCTGCTGCAAGGGTTGGCGTGGCCACTATGACTTTAATCAAGCGCCTTTTAAAGCCCTCTTCCACCAACCTGCGCTGGGAATTGCTCAAACCAGCGTGGTGAAATGCAACGCCGTGCCTGAGCATCTTGGATATCTTCTCGGAGTAAACAGTGTACTCCTCCTCGTCTATCTTCTTCGCCAGTTCTTCCAAAGCATCTTTTTCCTCTGGAGAAAGCAATGAAAGTACACGCCTCTGCAACTTGGTAGCAAGGGACTCGGCGGATTTTCTACGATTAACAAAAATCAAAAGCTGGCCACCTTCCTCTATTCTCCTCTTAACTATGTTTCCCACCACGATGGTATCTCTGCGCATCTCCTCCTCGGTGCCATCTTCGTAAACGATGCGAGTATCGTAAAAAACACCCAATTTGAGAGGCACTGGCCTGAACTCGCTGTAAATGTGCTCCGCACTGAGCCATTCTGCAAGCTCAGAGGAGTTCTTTATCGTTGCGGATAGCGCAACGAATTGCACCTCATCGTTCACCGCCCTAATTCGGGAAATAACCATCTCCAGAGTTGGACCGCGAGATTCCTCCCCTAAAAGATGCACCTCGTCAACCACAACAACGCCAAGCTCGTACGGATAATCTGGATTGTGCCGAAGTATCGAGTCCATTTTCTCGCTGGTAGCCACCACAACATCGTACCTTTCCAAGTACCCTCCAGGACTGTCGTAATCACCCATGGCAAGCGCCACTCTGAGTCCGTACTTTTCAAACTTTTTCAACTCCTCGTACTTTTCCATGGCGAGGGCTCGAAGGGGCACTATGTACACGCTCTTCAATCCAAGCTTTTTCGCGCGGAGAATTGCCAGATACCCCAAAATAGTCTTGCCGCTTGCAGTGGGCACTGACACCACTATGCTTTTACCCCTGAATATGTTGTCAAGCGCCTCTCGCTGGTACTCGTACAGGCTCTTTATACCTTCCTTGCGAAAAACATCGATGTACTCCACGGGCAACGGTAAATCTTCAAGGTCCACTGACTTGTTAATGGAATATACAATAAATACGTTTCCCATGAGAGAATCCCAAAAGTGTTAAATAGTATGCTTTCGGTAATGCATGGGCATGGAAAAAGAGGGATGCAGCAAGGGGGCACTTTGCGTCTTGGGAAACGATTTCAGATTATTGGATGATTTTAGGGAATGTACAAAAGAATACGGGAAAAATTTTGAACTCGTTGATGAAAATGCAATCAAAGAATTAAAGAAAAATGGAAATTACGAGGGAATGGCCGCATTCAGGTCAAATAGTGGCGTCATGTATGCAGAATGCAAAATATCCATAATAGATGATAATAAATATTGCGTACACAACATAGAAAACAGATACTGGATAAACCCGCAAATAAGGCAGCAGGTATTTCTAACCTCCCCGGTACCCGCATTTATAATAACTTCAGAGCACGTCATCGTGGATGCTAATCAGGCCTACCTGGAATTGGTGGGTATGAAAAAAGAAGACATTGTGGGAAAGCTCTGCTATCCAATAATGCACAGTTCTACCATGCCCCCTCCCGGCTGCCCCCTCCAAGAACTGATGAAAATTAAAGTGAAGAATAGCAATATGAACATAATGAATACTGTTTTTGGTAATTTCCTTATTATTGTGAAGAAAATAGCACCCGGAATTTACGGGCACTACGCCATGAAGGAAGCGGCGGTTCTCTTAGAAGCACAGAACAGAATGTTAAAAATGATGGAGAGATACAACAGGATTCTTCTCAGCACGGTGACAATAAATACCATTCTTATGAAAGGGAAGGACAAGAAAAAAACGTTAGAGAGCGTTGCGGAAAAAATTGTGGAGATTGATGAATTTAAGGGAATAAAAATAAACATACACACCGATAACGGAAAAACAGAAATATCTGTTAAAAAAGGATATATCAAAGACCTCAAGGTGAGATTTGAAGAGATGAACTGGAAAAAGAGCATAGTTCTAAAATCGGGTGGGGAAGAATACATAATACTACCAATGATATACGGTGGAACAAAAGGATACATAGAGATTCACACGGGTAAAGTTGAGATGAACGAAGATGAGCGCTCGGTTTTGGAGACCACGGCTAACAACATAGCAATGTTTATCGAGGCAAAAAGCCTTGACGAGAGAAGAGAGGTGGCATACACATACATGGTAGAAGCAATGGAAAACTTTGCCCAATTGGTAGATAAAATTCGCAATCCCCTCGCGGTGATTACGGCCACCGCAGAGGTAGAAATAGAAGATAAGGAAATCAGGGAGAAAATCCTGGAAAACGTGGATAAAGTGCAGGACATAACAAAAAAGATAGACGAACTCTGGAGCAAAGCCGAAGTGATGAGAGAGTATTTCAAGGGAAAAGAGTAAGTACACCTCGGAAATAACCCTAATGGTGAGTTGCATGGAATACGAGAAAAAATTTAAGGTTACAGAGGAAATGGTGGCAAAGGGAATAGGCCTTAATGTGAACGTGCTATCCACACCATCTCTGATTCTGTCCATGGAAATTACCTGCCACGAAGCCATTTCCAAGGAACTCTCTCCTGAGGAGACCACGGTGGGCACGGGGATATGCATGAGACACCTGAAATCCACAAAATTAGGAGAGGAGTTTACGGTCAAGGCCATTCTTGAAGAGAGAAACGGTAGAAAGCTAAAGTTCAGGGTAGAAGCATGGGACTCTCAGGGAAAGATAGGCGAGGGCGAACATTACAGGTACATAGTGAACAAAAAGGAGTTTGAAGAAAAGTTGAATAAATAAAGACTCTATTCCAAGTGATACACCATGAGAATAACCCTGTCCCAGATGAAACCCGACTTTGACATGGATTCCAACTTAGAACGCCTTTTGGAAATTGTGGAATCTTTTGATTCTGAAATTTATATTTTTCCGGAACTCTATCTATCAGGATATATGGTAAGAGACGATATGCCTTCCCGCGCTATACCTTCAAATTCAAGCATAATAGAGGAAATTGCAGAGAAATCAAAAGACAGGGTGATAATTTTTGGATTTCCCGAAAGAGATAAGTTTCTTTACAACTCTGCAGCGGTCATACATGATGGAAAAATAGAGGTGGCACGCAAGCTGCACCTGCCAAATTTTGGACCTTTTGAGGAAAAACTGTACTTCAAACCAGGGGATAGAGTATTTGTAACGGACACGAAATTCGGAAAAATTGGAGTGGAAATATGCTACGATGCATTCTTTCCAGAAGTTTCCAAGTTACAAGCCCTGAAAGGTGCGGATTTAATAGTAAACATTTCTGCCAGTCCAGTAATCTCAAGGGCTATGTTCGAATCCATAATCCCCGCAAGAGCAATAGAAAACACCACATTCTTCGCTTACGTCAACTGGGCCGGGCTCCAGAGAACCATGGAATTCTGGGGAGGCTCCATGCTCTACTCTCCCCGCGGGAAATTAATATACAAGGCACCTTATTTTGAAGAAAGTGTGCAAACCGTGGAAATCGATATGGAAGAGTTGCAGGTGGCAAGAACAATAAGGCCAACCCTGAGGGATACCAGAAAAGAATTATGTCCAGCAGACAGCCCGTAAAAAACAAATTCAGCAAAGCATTTTAATACATTATCGCATTACAAACTGGTGAAAAATTATGGAAGAATATAACGCTAATGCAATTCAAATTCTTCAAGATGCGGAGGCGGTCAGAAAGAGACCGGGCATGTACATAGGGAGTACCGACGAGAGAGGTTTGCACCATTTAGTTTACGAAGTTGTTGATAACTCCATCGATGAAGCACTCGCCGGACACTGCAAGAACATAACCGTTACGCTCCACGAAGATGGAAGCGTGAGCGTGGAGGATGACGGTAGGGGAATCCCTGTGGACATACACCCTGAGAAGGGAAAAAGCGCACTGGAAATTGTGCTTACCGTACTCCACGCAGGTGCGAAGTTTGATAAGAAAGCGTACAGGATAACAGGCGGATTGCATGGTGTCGGTATTCACGTTGTAAATTTCCTTTCTGAATGGCTAAGAGCATACGTCAGGCGCAATGGCAAGGTATATTTCCAGTGGTACGTACGGGGCAAGCCCCAGACAGAGGTTAAGGTGATAGGAGAGGCTAAAACAGGGGTTTTTGAAAACGGGGAGTTCAAGGAAGAATTTAAATACGCCCGCGGAACGTACATAAGGTTCAAACCCGATGCCGAAATTTTTGAAACCACAAAGATAAAAGCGGATACCCTGAGAAAAAAGCTGAGGTACCTGGCATTTTTAAACAAAGGAATAAGAATTGAGCTCGTGGATAAAAGAGTCGGAAGCAGAGACGTGTTCTACTACGAAGGTGGCATAGTGGAATTCGTAAAATATCTCAACGAAGGCTCAAACGTGCTGCACAAAGATGTTGTTTACGGCTACGACGAGAGTGAAGGAATAATTGTGGAGTTTGCCATGCAGTACAACGATAGCACATCTGAAAATCTCTTAGCATTCGTGAACACAATAAACACGATTGAAGGAGGAACCCATGTATCCGGGTTCAGAAGTGCCCTAACAAAAGTCATAAACGATTTTGCCAGGGACAAAAAAATCGCCAAGGACATTACATTGCAGGGCGAGGATGTTCGTGAAGGACTCACCGCTGTGCTCCACGTTCGCCATCCCAACCCTCAATTTGAAGGGCAAACCAAGGCAAAGTTAGGGAACAGCGAAGTTAAAGGTGTTGTGTTCTCCATAGTAACAAAGCACCTTAAAAGATACTTTGAAGAGCACCCCGATGTGGGAACGATAATCTCAAGCAAGGCGGTGGCCGCTGCGAGAGCGAGAATCGCCGCGAGGAGAGCCAGGGAAATTGCTAGACGCAAGAGCTTTTTGGAATCACTTGACCTACCCGGAAAGTTGGCAGACTGCTCCGAAGAAAATCCGGAGAATGCAGAGCTGTTCATCGTGGAGGGTGATTCCGCTGGCGGTTCTGCAAAACAGGCCCGCAACAGGCATTTTCAGGCCATTTTACCCCTCCGCGGAAAAATACTGAACGTGGAAAAGGCGCGCATAGACAAGGTGTTCAAGAATCAGGAGATTCGCGCTTTGATCTCCGCAATAGGCACCGGTGTGAAGGAAGATTTTGACATATCGAAGTTGAGATACCACAAGATAATAATAATGACCGACGCGGACGTGGACGGCGCGCATATTAGAACTCTCCTTTTGACGTTCTTCTACCGCTACATGCCGGAGTTGATAGAGAACGGACACGTGTATATAGCTCAGGCACCACTTTACAGAATTCAGCGTGGAAAAGATATTTACTACGTGTACAGCGATGAAGAGAAGGATGAAATGCTGAAAAAATTAAATAGTGCGTCGGTTCAGAGATTCAAAGGTCTCGGAGAGATGAATCCCCAGCAACTCTGGGAGACCACAATGGATCCGGAACGCAGGAGATTGATAAAAGTGACAATAGAGGATGCTGCGGAAGCAGACCGCTTATTCTCCATACTTATGGGCGAAGCTGTGGGGCCGCGGAGAGAGTTCATAGTGCAGCATGCTCGCGAGGTTATGAACCTGGATATCTAAACCCGGAACCACTTTGTTCCTTCTTTCGTGTCCTCTATTTTTATCCCCATCTCCGCGAGGGAATCTCTAATCATGTCCGCAATTTCGTAATTTTTCTCCTTTCTCATTCTGTTTCGTATATCCAGAAGAAGCTCTATCAGTTCTCTCTCCATGCCCATTCCCTTTTCTCGCGGAAGAATTTCGAAGATAGCATCTATTTTTTCCAAGAATTTAGCTGCGCCGCTGCCCTCTTTTTCACGGGCGATTGATATGAACTCAATGTAATGCTTCATCGCTTCTCTAGTATTGAAATCATCTGCCAGAGCGCTGAGAATTTTCTCCTCGTACTCGTCGCAAATTTCGCAGTCCTCTTTATCTCGAGATTTAAGATGCGCATACGAGCTCCAAATTTTCTCCAAAAGTACACGGGAATCTTCTAAGTTCTTCTCGCTGAAATCGAAGGGCTTGCGGTAGTGGGAGTTCAAAAACATCAGGCGTATGACTTCCGGTTTATATTTTTTCAATAGATCTCTAATTAGGAAAACGTTTCCGATTGATTTGCTCATCTTCTCCTGCTCGAATCTTACGAGGCCCACATGCACCCAGTAATTGACGAATGGCTTTCCCGTGGCCGCTTCACTTTGGGCAATCTCGTTCTCGTGGTGTGGGAAAATCAAATCGGAGCCGCCGCCATGGATATCGAGGGTTTCTCCGATGTAGCGCATGCTCATTGCGCTGCACTCGATATGCCACCCCGGGCGCCCGAGGCCCCACGGACTGGGCCAAGAAGGCTCATCGGGTTTTGCGGCTTTCCAGAGGGCGAAATCCATGGGATTCTTTTTCTTTTCATTCACGTCGATGCGGGCTCCGGCAATCATATCCTCCAACTTCCTGTGGGAGAGTTTCCCGTAATCTTTGAATTTCTCCACGGAAAAATAAACATCCCCATCCACTTCGTACGCATACCCCCTTTCTTCCAATTTCTTAACGAGGTCGATTATTTCATCGATATGCCTCGTTGCCTTCGGAATGATGTTGGCCCTTCTAACCCGAAGCTTATCCATGTCTTTCAAATACTCTCTGGCAAAGTAGTGGGCTATTTCTATCGGGTCCTCTCCTCTCTCTTTAGCTTTATTGATTATCTTGTCGTCGATGTCGGTGATATTGGAAATCATAACCACATCGTAATCCACGTACTCCAAAAATCTGCGGAACACGTCGAACATAATGGCGACTCGAGCGTGGCCGATGTGAGCGTAATCGTAAGTTGTGGGGCCGCAGACGTACATTCCCACGCGCCCCTCGTGCACAGTTTTGAATTCTCTTTTCTCGCCGCTCAGGGTGTCGTAGATTAATATTTCACGCATAATGTGGCATGGACGATATATAAAAATAATTAACGCTTTTGTGATGTTTGGGAAATTGTGGAATATGTGGCGAAATTACAGGGATTTCATTCCCAACTCTTAAATCCACCCATGCATTTACATGAGTATGCGCAGAACTAAAATAATTGCAACTCTCGGTCCAGCGGTGAGCAGCGAGGAGAAAATAGATTCGCTGATAAAGGAAGGAGTTGACGTTTTCCGGCTCAACGCGGCACATGGCACGGTGGAAGAACATGTAGAGTTGAAAAACAGAGCAAGAAAAGTCTCTGAAGAAACTAGAGAAATAGGGATTATGCTTGACATCAAGGGACCTGAGATTCGTGTAAGTGAAGCAAAAATAAGATTCGCAAAAGACGGAGATTTGATAACCCTGGGACCAGGAGGGGACATAGAGATAAACCGGGAAGAAGCATACAAGGTTATAAAAGAAGGAAGTATCGTTTTACTTCACGATGGGGATATTGCAATAAAAATAAAGGAGAAAAAAGGAACTCTGGCTATAGGTAAAGTTATCAGCGGAGGAATAATCGCCCCAAGAATGGGCGTAAACATTCCAGGAGTGCACATTCCTATAGAGTACATACAGAAAAGAGATGTGAAATTCATGGAGAGAATAAAAGATGCAGATTTCATCGCCGCATCCTTTGTGAGAAGCGCAAAGGACATAATAGCACTGAGAAAAGAAATGGAAAGAATAGGTACTGAGGCAAAAATAATAGCAAAGATTGAAAACGAAGAAGGGGTCAGAAATATTGACGAAATTCTGGAAGTGAGCGATGGCATAATGGTTGCCCGCGGAGATTTAGGAACGGAAATTCCTGTGGAAAATCTCCCAGCAATTCAGAAAGAACTTGTGAAAAAAGCAATGATGCATGGAAAACCCAGCATAATAGCAACGCAAATACTGGAAAGCATGATCAGAAATCCCCATCCAACCCGTGCCGAAGTTTCTGATATTGCAAACGCTATTTTAGATGGTGCAGATTCCCTGATGTTATCCGGAGAGACTGCCATCGGAAAATATCCAGTAAATGCCGTGAGGGTCCTGGCAAGAGTCGCAGAAAAATCAGAAGAGATGGTTACCAATCGCCACCTCGAAGAGCTGCAGGGCACAATATCAGAATGCGTGAGCAATGCCGCTGTTCTCTTAGCAAAGGAAGTAAATGCAGATGCAATACTGGTGCTCACGCGCTCAGGAAAAACTGCAAGGTTGATTTCCAGACACCGAGTTTCCATGCCCATTTTAGCAGCCACATACTCTAAAAACACGCTCAGAGAGATGTCAATGTACTGGGGCGTTGATGGCTTTGAAGTACCCAAATTCAAATTTGCAGATGATGCAATAAATTCAGCGATAAAAATGGCAGAAGAACTAAAAAAGGTGAAAAAAGGGGACCTGCTCGTAATAGCTGGGGGAGAACCATCTGGCATTCCGGGCACGACAAATTTTGTGTGGGTTCAAATAGTGGGTGAGTTGCTTGCCAGGGGAAAAGGATACGGAAAATACAAAATATCCGGAAAAGCCTGCACGCATGGAAAATGCGATATTCTCATAGTAAAGGAGTTAGATAGAAAAATTGAGGGATATAAAGGCATAATTGTAAAGTCAAAAATTTACGACCCGGGTGTACTGGAAAAAATCTCAAGCAGTGGCACGGTGATAATTGCAGGTACAGGAAACGTGGAACTTGAAGGAAAAGAAATTACACTTGACCCCAAAAGAGGTCTTATATGGCGTTAAGTCGTGACATTCACCGATTCAGTTAAATACCCGTTTTCCATTATTCCCATCGTGCCCGAGTGGGGTAGCATGGATATCCTGAAGGCCTGCGGAGCCTTTGACCCGGGTTCGAATCCCGGCTCGGGCACTTATTATAAACTTTCCGGGAATTTTGAAAAAGTATGGTTTTAATCAAAAATCAATATTGTATCCGAAAATAAGCATTTAAGTTACACTATGTTCATTTAGATTTTATACTTAAAGGCCAATCAACAATATACACATGCAAAAACAAATAATGATTATATTCAAACCATAAATTTGATAAAATTCAAGAAAAAATTTAAATAAGAATTCATAGTTATATACCGTATGAACAAGAGAACGCTCATTGCGGGAATCGTAACAATAATCATCATAGTAAACGCAGCTGCCTTGCTAACTGCAAATCGGCCACCGGTGCCAACGGGTGGAGAACACATATCAAGCACTACTAGAGAAAGTTACGGATGGTGGGCAAGAAGTTACGGACTTGAAAACAACGATTCGGCATACATTGTATCACATACAAGCGATGATGGTTACATTGTAGCGGGATACGTGAACTCAACAGACGACATGAGCAACGAGAACGGGCACATGGTAATAATGAAACTAAACAGTGACGGGACAGTTGCGTGGGATAAAATATATGAAGGGGACGGAGAAGAATCCGCTCATTACATAGAGGAAGTAGAGACAGGATACATCGTATCGGGAACAACCACATCGTTTGGAAGCGCGTACACGGACATATGGATACTTAAACTCGCACATGATGGCAGTGTTGAATGGGAGACAAGATACGGTGGACAGAAAGGAGAGAATGGATACAAAATATTACCCACTGCAGATGGTGGATATATCATAGGTGGAGACACTCTATCATACGGAGCGGGAAATGGAGATTTGTGGTTAATAAAAATTAACAGCACAGGAAGTATTGAATGGCAGAAAGTATATGGAGGCTCTTCATATGATTACTTTGAAAATTTGATAACAACAAGCGATGGGGGTTACCTGCTTATGGGTATCACTCAATCATTTGGTGCCGGGGGATACGATATTTGGCTTTTGAAAATAGATTCTTCCGGGAACATCACCTGGCAGAAAACATACGGTAGCAGTGAATACGATTACGGTAAAGCAATAATAGAGACATCGGATGGATACATAGTATTGGGTCATACCAAAGCAAATGGAAATTTTGATTTCTGGGTTTTGAAAATAGACAAAGATGGAAGCGTGTTATGGCAAAAAACATATGGTGGCTCTGGAGCTGAAATTAGTTATGACATGACTGCAACAGGAGATGGATACATACTCATGGGATTTACAACCTCATGGGGAGTAGGAAGTTACGATGTATGGTTAGTAGCTATAAACTACACTGGCACTATTGAATGGCAGCGCGCTTATGGAGGGCCACAAGAAGACATATGCTTTTCCCTTGATACAATATCCTCAAATGGAATTGTTGTTGGAGGAGAAACCAGCTCATTTGGGGCAGGATACAACGACATATGGGTACTAAAAACAAACTCAACAGGATACATAGATTTTGATTCGGAGCCGTCCGCAAAAATGACAGAGACCACCGCAACAGTTTCTGGATATAATCCAGTTATCACAGACACCACCATAACGGGAAAAGATACATCTGCAGTAGCTGAAACAACAACAGCAACAGTGAGAGACGAAGAGATACACACAAGTACTCAGTCAAATCCTGTGACGGTGCCAGAACTGGGTTTTGTAGTTATACTGATGGCAATTATCGTTTTAGCAGTAAGAAGAACATTTAAAAAATAATTACACTCTCTCCATTTTTAAAATAGTTCCTATTTACAAAGTAATTATTAGTGTAAAACACAGGCATCCTTAAATAACTCTCGCACATCTAAGCTTATGATTATCTTAGACAACCACATGCACCTGCAAGAGCATGGTGAAAATGTATTAGCGGCAATGAGATTCAAAAAAGCAGGGGGAACTCATCTGAACCTTACTAATGTACCAAATAATAAATACCCTATGAAAGAAGGTTACTACAAAAAAATTTACGATGACACCATCAAAATGGCCGAGAAAGTTAAAAAAGAGGCAGGTGTGGAAGTTTTAGTAACCATAGGTCCGTATCCCGTGGACATGGTTCATATGGTTGAAAAAGGAAGTAGTGTTGAAGACGCTCGGGATTTTATGATTAAGGGATTACATTTAGCTGAAAAGTACGTACAAGAGGGCATAGCAAATGCAATAGGTGAAATTGGCAGGCCGCATTTCCCCGTTAGCAGGGAGATATGGGAAGCAAGCAATGAAGTTATTGTAGAAGGTATGAAAATCGCAAAATCACTTGAAGTGCCTGTTATCCTGCACACAGAAAGTGCCACTGAAAAAACGTGGAGAGAACTGGCAAGTTTAGCAGACAAAGCAGGAATTTCACGGGACATGGTTATCAAACATTACTCCCCACCAGTGGTAGACGAAAGAAATATGGGCATATTTCCCTCTATAATCGCATCTCGCAAAAATGTTAGAGAGGCTCTTAAGCAGGGTACGAGATTTCTCTTAGAGACTGATTTCATGGACGAGCCTTCGAGACCAAACGCAGTTCTTCCCATAGAATCCGTGCCCAAAAGAGCGCAGTTCATAAGGCAAGAATATGGCGAAGAGGCGTGGTGCAAAATAATGGAAAACGCGCGAAAAATATACACTACATATTCATGGGAGTAGATGTTTTTCTCCAACAACTATGCTTTTCTCGATTTCTTTCTGAACAAAAAGCCGCGCATTGACGAAAGCTTCTCGTATTCCGTAGCCCCTCGTAAGGAAAGCGGTTATCGCGGAGGAGTATGTGCAGCCGGTCCCCCGGACATCATGGGGCAAAAGCGGCTGCTTCGCGGAGTGCATATCCCCGCAGAACAGGAAATCCTCGCCGCCCAGGTGCCCGCCTTTGATAATCACGCATACGTATTTATCCTCCAGAATTTTGCCGGCCCGTATTATGTCCTCTCTGCTCTTTATTTCCCGCCCCGATAGAATTTCCGCCTCTGGCACATTTGGAGTTATGATGTATGCTTCTTTTAGAAGAGGTTCCAGTGATTCAGGAGAATCTATAAGCTTTGCGCCGGAGCTTGAGCTCATGACCGGGTCAACGATGGCTTTTAACCCGTATTCCCTTATTTTATCCGCGATTATTCTCGCATTCTCTCCGCTCCCAACCATGCCCACTTTCACAAATTTCACGGGCTGGTCTTCAATAAGGGCATCTATTTGCTCCGCCACCAGCGAATCCGGAATTAGTTGATATCTTTTCACTTCCTGCGTATTTTGCACCGTTACCGCAGTGATTACTCCAAGCCCGTACACGTTTAGTTTCTCAAAGGTCTTAATGTCTCGCAAAATTCCCGAGGCGCCGCTGGGGTCGTGCCCGGCGATGGCCATGGCCACAGGTATTTTTTCACCCATGGGGAAACATGGGGGAGGGGGTAAAAAAAGTTAACTGATTATGAGGAAAATTAATAACCACCAAACCAATTCTGTATTCGGAGGAAATGATATGAACAAAGCGCCTGATTATTTCTTAGTCTCCGTTTCAAATCGAAAAAATTTGGAGCTATGCATGAAATACGGCATGGCGGGATTTACCAACAGCATAAACGGGTTGTGGACATTTTTAGATATAGAGGTAGGGGATTACATTTCATTTTTATACGGGGCAAAGG
>WAOD01000052.1 GCA_015521465.1 DHVE2 group archaeon | reverse complement strand
TACTCCCACAAGAATGATGTCAACGCGAGGGCTATGCCTATGTACTTCACGAGCCATCTCCCCACTCCGCTAACCAGTTTTGCCTCAAAGTACTGATATATCGCGTGGTACACTTCTAAAAATCCCAGCCCTGCAATTTCCAGCATCTTTGCGGTCAGGAGGTAATAGTAGAAATTCACATTGAATTTTACTATCACAGGTAGCATATTTTCCACTGATTTTTTGATGTTAATTGAGTAGGCCCATCCTTTTTCAACCTCTTTTTAAGGTCGTCTAAAGATATTGTTCCCTCTTCTTTTCTCTCTGCTATTATCCTAAGATCATGGAGATCCTCAATCAGTTCTTGGTACTCATCCCATGGAATTAAAACCGCTTTCTTTTTTCCCTCCTCGCTTATTACATACTCCACATTTGCCATAGCCATACTTATACATCACCCCCCCTCTATTTTAATCTTTTCGGTTTTGCGGGTAAGTTGCAACTCTACAAAAAAATAAAATAGTAGGAACCACAGGAGAGTTCTTATTATCTCAGCATCCAAAAAAATAATTGGAGTTTTAAAAGGAGCAAAGCCCCCTTCTTTTTAAAGTTCTGGCTACGACTTTTATATTTAATCACTCCTCTTTTTACCTACCTTTTTCTATGTTTTCTCAGGAATTCAACTTGCTCGGGTAGCAGAAAAGTTTTTTTATGCGATTATTATGTGGGATTATGCCACCGTAGCTCAGCCGGTGGAGCGCCACCTTGGTAAGGTGGAGGTCGCGGGTTCGATTCCCGCCGGTGGCTCTAATGTTCAAATCCAAGAGGGAAAAAGAGGCTATTGAAAATTACAAAAAGCACGCGGCTATTGCTCTTGAATGTATGGACCTTTTTTCAAAGGAAGTAGATGCCCTTCTAAGTGATAACTGGGACGAAATTTCCAGGATTGAAGGCATAATTTACGAAAAGGAGCGCGTGGGAGACGAACTGCGCAGGAAGAACGAGCTGCTTTTTTCCGAAGGATTGCTGTTTCCTGAGGACAGGGCAATATTCATAAATTTGTCTGAGCAAATAGACAAGGTGATCGACAAGATACAGCAGGTGAGTAGGATAATCGCGCTAAGGAAGCCTTCTTCTGATGCAATTGAATTTTTAAAAGATAGCAGGTTAAAGGATTACATAGAGGTTACCAAAAAAAGCGTGGAAACTCTTAGCGAATCGGCTCTGGAGCTTTTAAAAGGAGACATGCACAGTGCCGTGGAAAAGGCCCACGAGGTTGAAAAATACGAAAGCAATGCCGATGATCTGAAGCTTGAAATTCTTAGGAGCCTGTACAATCACGAGAAAAAGATTACCGATATTCTTTCTATCCTTCAAATAGAGAAACTTATACTCTGGTTAGACGCAATAAGTGATAAGGCGGAGGATGCATCTGACGTTATAATACTCATAAGTGCCAAGGTAGCATTATAACCAGCAAGAATGTAAGGACAAAGGATAGCAGCGGAGCAAGGATCCACGATAGTCCGAGATTTTTAACTGTTTTTTTGTTTAACTCGCTGTATCCTTTAACGAGACCGGTGCCTATTATACCCCCAATTATGGCCTGTGTTATAGATACTGGGAAGTGAAACTGGGTAAACAGCTCCACGATTATCGCTCCAGCAATCTGTGCAGAAAAAGCTCGAGGAGGGTTCAAAGATGTTATGTTTCTTCCCACCGTTATAACCGTTCTTTTACCCATAAGCAGGGTTCCCAACATGGCGGCAATTCCCGAAAACAGGATGGAGTAAGTGGATAATGATAAAGAGGCTATTAACCCAATGGTGTTTGCACCAAGTGTGTAGGCCATAAACCCGCTGCTCACGAAGAGAGAAATAGTATAAAACTTGCTCAGGGAGAACACATGAAACTTCTGGGTTATTCTTGCCATTAACACGTAAATTCCAAAGGCAAGAGCCATGGAAGCAATAAGATTTATTATCCAAGCGAACACAATCCAAGCAACGAAAAATACGTTTACTGTCATGGCGTATGCAACAGCCACGCCAATTATGGAACCCACCAAAATCTGAGAAGCAGATAAAGGTATGGAAAAAAATGTGAATGCAATCAATAGAATTGTTGTAGCTAACAACACCATGAGGGACATTTCAAGGGTGAGTGGTGATTCGAGCATTCCACCCCCAATGGCCCCAGCCATCTTCCAGCCCTCTAAAAAAGTGCCGAGCATTACAAGAACTCCAGCAAAAGCTGCAGATTTGTAATAAGAAGTAATACGAGAACCGTAGAGAGTACCCACGCTACCTGCAGAATTATTGGCAGCAATAACGAAGCTAACAGCAGAGGCAATGATTATATAAAGCAGCTCTAACATTCTCGGCTTTAAGAGTATCAAAATATATCAATTTTGCGCAGAAATAAGTATTGACTTCGGGAGAAAAGCAAAGGGAAGTGGGCCCGCCCGGATTCGAACCGGGGACCTCCACCGTGTCAGGGTGACGTCATAACCAACTAGACCACGGGCCCTTGGGTGTGGATAATTTTCAATTATTTAATCTTTCCTCTTGGTAAGCTATGTATTCATAAAAAATTATTTTTGAAGTGGGATACTTCAGGTTACCACCCGTACTCTTCCCTTAGCTCCTTGCTCATTCTGTCCGGACTCCACGGTGGGTCAAATGTAAGCTGTACGGTTACCTTTTTCACGCCCTCCAATTCCTTTAATCTCTCTTCCACCTGCGCAGGCAGAACGTTCATCAAAGGACATCCGGGAACTGTAAGCGTCATCTTGACATACACATCGGTGCCGTTATCAACCCTCACCTCGTATATTAACCCCAAATCAACTAAATTGGCTCCAATCTCAGGATCCACCACATCTCTAAGTGCGTTCCATACCTCTTCCTCACTAACCATCCTATTCACCTCAATTGCACTTATATTGGCACATATTTAAATATTTCTGGATAGTTCTGTGTATTCCATATAATTGCTCAAAATTGAGTCGGAGACATAGAAAATAAACAAATTTGTCCAGAAAAGTTTAAAAATGGGTATTAATACGTAAGATTGGTGATAAAATGTCAGAACTGTTGGATAATAGGGAAATGAAGAAAAAAAAGCTCAAGGAGATGCTCAAAAAACTGCATTCGGGAGAGGACGAGGAGAAGGTGAAGGAGGAGTTCAAAGATGTTCTTCGCTCAATATCTCCCTTAGAGATTCCGCTCATAGAACAGGATTTAGTTGCGGAGGGCATATCCGCGAGGGAGATTGCGAGGATGTGCGATATCCACGTTGAAATATTCCGCGAGAGCGTGAGCGGTGCCGAGAAGGAGATATTCAAGTTCCCGCAGGGGCATCCTCTCCGCAATCTGTACGAAGAGAATGTGAACATAGTAAAGGATGCAGAGGTCTTGAATCTTTATTCTTCATCCCTTAGAAAAACCGACGGAAAGGCGAGGAAAAACACGCTGAAGGTAATTGAAGGACTAACACGTGGATTGAAGGCCGTGGGTTACACCCATTACAACGTGGAGGAGATGGTAATTTTCCCGTATTTAGAGAGACGTGGCCTCAACGCCGTTCCAGCGGTGCTATGGAGAAAGCATGACGAAATTAGGGCAGAGATGAATAAATTGTTAGAGCACGTGGCGAAGGAAGAATACAAGAAGGTAGAAGAAATCGGGCAGGATTTGACAGCGAGGCTCATTGACATGGTATTCAGGGAGAACAACATTCTTTATCCCACTCTCAAAGTTCTGCTCAGCGACGGAGAATTCAAAGCTATACGGCGCCTTAGCGATGAAATAGGATACTACAAAATAGAGCCGAAGGAGTGGAGCACGGATGCAAAGGAAATAATGCCCTACGAAGTTCGAGAGGAGATAACAGCGGAGAAACTCATGTCTTTGCCGCAGCATTTGATTCAGGAGTTAAAGAAGAACATGGGCGAGGTGAATCTGAAACCGGACGAAAAAGAACTGATTCGCGATGGAGACATAGCATTGGAGGAGGGATACATGCTTCCAGAGGAGCTCTCGGCGATGCTGGCCACCGTGCCCGCGGATATAACTTTTATCGACTCGGATGACCGTGTGAGATTCTTCTCCGGAGGCGAGAGAATATTTACGAGAACCAGAGCGATTTTAGGAAGACCTGTTCAGTTGTGCCATCCGCCAAAGAGCGTGCATCTCGTAAATAAGATTCTGCAGGCGTTCAAGAAAGGAGAGAGAAATAAGGCGGAGTTCTGGATTGACATGGGCGGCAAGAAGATACTCATTCAGTATTTCCCGGTGTGGAAGAACGGAAAATATCTGGGGACGATTGAATTCACTATGGATATAACCGAGGTGCAAAAAATTAAGGGCGAGAAGAGATTGTTGGACTGGAGTTGAGCACCATGAGAGGAGAACCAAGCATGTTTGAAGACCGCGTAAGAAGATTTCAGAAGCTACTCAGGAAGAACAACATAGAGGGAGCTGTTATTAGGGCTCTATCCACGTTCACTTACTTCACGGGCACGAGGTGGTTCAGACCCTCGCTTCTCATACCTGCGGAGGGCGAGCCCACGGTGTTCGTGGTGGAAGGTGAGGCTGAGGAATTCAAAAGAAGATCATGGATAAGGGATGTGGTGGAGTATCAGGAAGTTGAATCTCTCATGGCCAGTGTGGTCTCGTGGATAAAGAGCAACGGTTATGAGAGAGTGGGCATGGAATTCACCGTTGAGCGAGATTCTTATCTTCTATTTTACAAGGTTTTCAAGAGATTGAATCCGGAAGTTGATCTCGTGGACATTCTCGATTTAGTGTTCTCCCTGAGGATGTTCAAGGACGAGTGGGAAAAGGATAACATAAGAAAAGCGGGAAAAATCGCCAGCAAGGGAATGCGATTAGCGGAAGAGATAATCAAGCCTGGGATGAGCGAATTGGAGATAGCGTCGGAAATCAATCATCTTTTAACGAGAGAGGGCAGCGAGGAGCCGAAGGTTTACGTTTCCACAACCCCAAGGGTGCATGCTGAGCCGTTCAGGGACGCGTACGTGAAGAAGGATTCAATCGTGACCGTGGTTATTGGAACGGATTACAACAATTACTACGCGAACATGGCCCGGACGTTTCCCGTGGGCGAGGTGAAAAAAGAGGTCGAACGAGTGCTCGAAGTTAAAAAATTGGCCTACGATATCGCAGTACGGAAAACTCGACCGGGAAGGAAATTCTCCGAGGTTGAGAAGAAAATCGCGGAGCTGTACCGCCATGAAAGACTCGACGATTATTACATCAAAGGCTACACCCACAGCGTTGGAATGCTCATAGAAGAGCCGCCAATCACTACGATTGTGGTATCTCACAGGTTCTGGGAGATAAAGAAGGACATGGTTCTGGCGATCATTCATCCTCCTCTCATGCTCCCCGAGGGCGCAATAAAGCATGAGGACACGTTCATCATCGGGGAAGAGATGGAGAAGGTGACAGGAGCTGATTAAAAAGGAATCATAAATTGGCGTCGAGATTTGCATAAAAATCATATTGCCCAATTGCCCCGGCAAAGATTTTTATTCTATGGCACATAGCGATTGCCGTGAAAGTGTACTACGAGCCATACGGCTGCTCTCAAAACATTGCAGAGACGGGCATGCTCGCGAGTTCCCTCGGTGAAATTGTGGAAGAACCGGAAGATGCGGATATTATAGTGATAGGTACCTGCATAGTCATAGAGCACACGGAGCACAGAATGCTCAGACGCATAGAGGAATTGAAACGATACGGCAAGAAAGTGGTGGTTTACGGGTGCCTTCCTTCGGCGAGGCGCGAGGTTTTGCCAGAAGGAGTGATTCCCGTCAGGACATGGGAACTGCCCCGCGCTCACGAAATCATCGGCACTGGAGATTCTCCTATGAACCACATATACACAATGGACCGCGTGGCCACAGTGCCAATTGCCAACGGTTGCCTTGGCTCATGCACATACTGCATAACCCGCCTCGCGAGGGGACACGTGAGGAGCTTTGACCCGGGATGGATTAAAACCGCGGTGAAAAAAGCGCTATCTCAGGGGATGAAGGAGATACGGCTCAGCTCCCAGGACACCGCCGCTTACGGCAGGGACATTGGAATTAACCTCGCCGTGCTCCTCGACAATCTGACCAGTCTCGATTACGAGTTCAGAATCCGAGTTGGCATGATGGAGCCCATGGAGACACTGGAGATACTTGACCCTTTGATTTCATCTTACACCAGTCCGAAAGTTTACAAGTTTCTTCACCTGCCCGTGCAGAGTGGGGATGATTATATCCTTAAAAGAATGAACCGAGGTTATACAGCGGACGATTTCCTTGAAATAATCCACGAATTTAAAACCAAGATTCCTGACCTGCTGCTTTCCACGGATATCATCGTGGGTTTTCCGGGAGAGACCGATGAAAGCATTGAGCGAACAAAGGAGCTTATAATGAAAGTTAAGCCAGAAATTTTGAACATAACTCGATTTTCACCGCGTCCAAAGACCCCTGCGTACAGGTGGAAGCGCCCTTCCACAAATAACGTGAAAAGGTGGAGCAGGGAACTCTCGGAGCTGCACTTTTCAATTCTGAGGGAAATTAACAGAAAATACCTTGGAAAGCGTTTCACCGTGCTCGTAGCTCAGAAGGGAAAACGCGGGAACTACGTTGGGAGAACAGACGCGTACCGCCCTGTAATACTGAAAACTGCCCGGCTCGGCGAGTTCCATGAAGTTGTGGTTACCGGTTACCGCGACACGTATCTAATCGGAGAGAACCCTTAAAATCTTTCAAGAACGTAACTTCCACGAGATGTACATATTTTTATTTTGTCTCCGCGGGATATCCTGATTTCCATGCCGGGCATCAACAGGATCGGTATGTCGCCCCACAGCTCTTCCACCCCCACAATTTTTGAACTGTCTTCCCTGCAGTCTTCAGATGATTGACTTATCCTGTACCTTTCTCCTTCAATCTCCGCTGTCCACAACCCATTTTCTCTTCTGAACACTAGCTCCATGCTGGATAATTTTGCGTAGCCGTCGTTGTTCCCAAGGTATTTTTTTCTAAAAAAGTACCAGCCGTTGTCTTTTTTTGCAAGGTAAAACTTCTCTTTTTCTTTATCAACTATTAGTAATGAGCCGCAAAACGGGCAAACGCACATGGCAGAATCGCTTTTATCCCCCAATTCCGCAAAGCAGGTTGGACACTGCCACCCAAGCCTCATGCGAACGCACCCCTTATCTCGTTTGCAATTTTCAGAGCCTGTGCATTTTCCATTACGTCATGCACCCTGAATATTTTTGCCCCGTTGAGTAAAGCGATGGCGTTGCTTACAACCGTGCCAATTAACCTATTATTTACATCTGCATTCAGCACCTTACCTATGTAGCTTTTCCTGGAAACCCCCACTAAAAGAGGATAGCCTCCACATTTAAAACCTTCCAGAGATTTGATGAGCATGAGGTTATCTTCAACTCGCTTTCCAAACCCTATACCCGGGTCAAGTATTATCTTCTTATCATCAATTCCATGTCTCCTGGCAAACTCCACTCGCTCATTGAAAAACGAGGAAATTTCACTCACAACATCGCTGTAATTAGGGTTTAGCTGCATATCTTTAGGCCGTCCTTTCATATGCATTATCACCACCGCAGCGTCGTACTCTCTCACAACCTCCGCCATTCCATCCGAGCGGAGCCCGTATATGTCGTTCACTATGCTTGCTCCCCTTTTGAGAGCTTCTTCCGCCACCTTTGGCTTGTAGGTATCTATGGAAATAGGCACATTTATACCTTCAAGCTCTTCCAGAACAGGCAATACCCTTTTAAGCTCTTCCTCCTCGCTAACCGGCTCCGAAAATGGGCGAGATGATTCACCACCTACATCAATGATATCCGCTCCTTCCTCAACCATCTCGTGAGCACGCTCAACCGCAGCGTCAACCCTGTTATACTTGCCCCCATCTGAGAAGGAGTCAGGTGTGACGTTAAGTATGCCCATTATCTTGTAGGGCTCCAGGCTTAAAACGCCCGAGGGTAGAGAAATTTCGTGATTTTTATTCATATTTCCAATACATTTTTCCAGCTCTTCGGCAATAATCGCGCCCTTGAACGGCTGTCTCTTCATCTTGCTTACCAATATTTCAAACTGTCTCCTGGTCCCGAACAGTATTGCAGGTGTTTTTTCGCAGCTCAGAGAAGCGGTACACCAAGGCAAGGCGCACTCCATTCCCGCCGCCAGTGCTTCCTGTTTGAGAATTATAGCACCCTTCAAAGGCACGTCATCAATTCTAATCTTGTAAAACTCACCCTTGTTTGCCATGATTTCTATTCCCTCGGATGTGACCCCTATTCTTTCCATCTCTGCTTCCAAATCCTTGACCATTCTGGCATTGAACATAAAAAGGAATATAAAAGAGGTGATTTAACTTTTCCCTTTTATGTGCACGTCCAGCTGCGGGTACGGTATTTCAATCTCACTTTCCCTGAACCTTTCCACGATTTCACGGGTTATCTCACCCATCACAGTCCAGTAATCCTCCGTTTTTGCCCACGCTCTAAGCTGTATGCCTATTGCCGAATCGCCCAGCTGGGTGATGACAACGTTAGGCACCGGCTCTTCCAATACCCGGGTATTTTCTTTCATTATTTCCATCGCGGTGCCTACCGCGCGGTTAAGGTCAGATGAGTAAGATATTCCAACGCTCACATCCACGCGCCGCACCGGTTTTTTGGTGTAGTTTATTATAGTAGTACCCCATATTAATTTGTTTGGAATCATAATGTACTTGTTGTCAGGTGTGGTTAGTGTGGTAGACATTATTCCCACAGCCTCCAGTGCTCCCGACACGCCATTGACCTCAATGTAATCCCCTATTTCAAACGGTTTTAGCATTGCAAGCCAGAATCCGGAGAATATGTTTGTCATGGTGTCCTGCAACCCAAAACCCAAAATCAGACCTATAACCGCGGATAATCCGATAACAATGGCACTTACATCGATGTGCAGAATTGGAAGCACTGCCAGCAGCACGAACACGAGCAGGATTGCTTTCAAAAACCGTGCCAGGAACTCTACCAGCAGATTCGGAAGCTTTGTCCTTTTTAAAGATTTTTTAAATGCCCATATTGCAATTGCCACGACGAAGTAACCTATCAAGAATGCTACTATGGCAATTATTATTTCAACAACCGATGCCCCAACGTATGGCAGGGGAGTGTTCAAATCGTATCCAAAAATTGTAATGGTCATGGGACTATGAAATTATCACCCATATAAAATAGTTTCTGATAAAATTATTGATATGTCGTGGCACGGCACAGAAAAGTTATTAAACAAGAACTCATATTTATCCAGCGTGATGAACGTTGCCTCTCTGGGCGTGAAGAACTTGGACGAGTTTGTTCCCGGTGTCGGTGCTACATCTCTTAATCTGGTTTATGGACCCCCGGGGATAGGAAAGACCATACTTGCAATGCAGTTTTTAGCGCACGGCGCACGCAGGGGGGAAAATGTGCTCTACATTTCCCTTGACGAGTCCGCTGAAGACGTGCGCAGCGATTTTGATAGCATGGATATATTCATAGACGAACTTTACGTGTTTGACGCAGTGCCCTTAACCGCGGGAAAGGCAGAGGTTAAGCCCGTGAGAGAGGTTACGCCCATAACCAAACTTTCTCGAATGAAAGATATTGGAAAGAAGAAAACCCTGTTTGAAGCAGATATTCTCTCCCTAAAATCAACTCTAAAAAACGTTTTTGACAGGATAAAATTTGATAGGATTGTTGTGGACTCCATAACTGCTCTGAGATACTTCTACATGAGAGGTATAATCCCTGATTCCGGCGTCCATGCATTTATTAGATTTCTTCTCACAAACTCAAATGCCGCAGTGATGATTACCGCCCTGGACTTTGACGATCTGCTCTTAGAAAAGTCCATCGTGGATACAGTGTTTCGCCTGGAAAGGGACAGAAACAACATCAACCTGATCGTGGAAAAATCAATGGTGAACTGCGCCCTTGACTTCATACCGCTATCTCTAACAAAAAGTGGTTTCTCCGTCGATGAAAAATTCTACTTCAAGTATGTGAAAGGGAGGAGTAAGTGATGAGGGCAAAGTTCGGCGTTATGGGTCTGGATAAGATGCTGAACGGAGGTCTGTTAGAAGGGCGCGTTTACCTCTTGGTAGGAGATACCGGCGCTGGAAAGACCCTTCTCTCCCTGCGATTTCTACTTGAGGGCTTGATGAACGATGAAAATTGCCTTTACATAGCCGTGGACAAACCCCCGTCTCTGACCTTGCAGGCAGCCATGCTCGGATTCGGGTGGAACCTGAGTCAACTGAGAATCATGGACGCGGTACCCAGCGAAACTCTTTACTCCACAACTCCATCAATAAGGGACATTACTGCGAAGGGAGAAATAACGAGAGCACAGGATGGAAAGAAAAAGATGGAAACGGGAGAATTGAGCGTTGAAGGGCTGAGCATAAAATTATTGGAAAATATGAAAAGCACGAGGTACCAACGCATAGTTTTGGATTCCATAAGCATATTCAAGATGTTCGCTGTTGAGGAGGACAAGGCTTTAATGGGCGTGCACAAACTGTTTAACTTTTTGAGGCAAACAAGGGCCACCACGATAATTACATCTTCTACAAAGGGAGACCTGAGGGCTGAGTACCTTTTGAGCTCTGGAGTAATTGAAATTAAAAAGGAGATGACATCCAAGGGATTTGAAAGATACATAAGGATTACGAAGATGCGCGGCACAGATTACGACGCAAGAAAAAAGAGGATGTACATCACGGAGGACGGAATTTTCGTGTTGAGATGAAAGTTTATATACTTGGCAATATATATTCTTTTAATGAGTTATCGCATACCCGGAGACGATGAAGTAAGAGAGATGATAGTTAAGGTAATGCAAGTAAATAGGATTGTGGAATCACAGGCCCAGCTTTTGAGGGAGGTGTTAGAGCATCTCAGGGTTAGGAATCCTGAGTACAAACTCACCGGTAAAAGGGTGAGAAGAATAGCCTTGACAATCCCAGAAATAAAAGTGGAAATAAGATGTAAGGAGACTGATGAAGAAGTGACTGAAATGAAAAAATGCCCCGTTTGCGGTAGCAAGATGGAACGCTTAGAAAATCTCACTTTAGAAGGAAGAAAAATAACGGTAGGATTCAGATGTACATTTTGCCCATACTGGACAGGTAAAAAACTCAGAGTTCCTACACGATATATATTCAGGCTACGTTAGACCCAGCCAACGCGTTCAAGCTCCCTTTCTTTCTTTGTTTTCTTTTTAAATTCCTTGTAATGTTTTTTGCAAAGATGCACCTTGCTTGCGTTTCCCTTCAGGTTAAAAATCTTTTCGGCTTTTTTTCTAGCCACAGTTTTAAACGCCTCTTCTTCACACCCTACCACATCACATGTTTTCTTATCTTTTTTATCACTCATAGGGGGTAATCCACTTGAACGTTTTAAAATTTTTGAGATTCCTCAAGCATAACTTATGAAATTGCGGGAACGAGAAAATAAAAGGATTGAATACTCAGCCACCATCTTCATCTTTAAATTTCACACAGATGCCAAGATCACTACTCTATCTCTGACAGAATTTTTAAAGCTGCATTTTCAGGGTCACTCGCGTTGTATATGCTTCTTCCAACGATTATGTAATCTGCACCGGCCTCTATTGCAATCCTTGCCTTTCCCCCCTGGGCACCTACTCCTGGAGATAGAATAAGCATATCACCAGCTATTTTCCTTATTTCTCGCAATCTCTCTGGCCTTGTGGCAGGGGCAATTATTCCCCGTGCTCCTTCTTCTCTCGCAATTTCCACCATTTTTTCAGCGTTTTTCTGCATGAAATCCAGCGCACCGGGATGCGACATCTCAGTAACCACAAAAACATCCATTCCCTGTGCTTCCTCAATTGCAGCACGTACGGAATCGCGTCCCACAAAAGAATGCACGATTATCCCGGAAGCCCCGTATTTTTTCGCGGTTTTTACAATTAAGCGCGTGGTGTTGGGTATATCCGCAACCTTGAAATCACAAATTACCCTTGAAAGTTCTGAAATCTCACTCACAATTTCCATTCCAGCATTCATCACCAGAGGCCAGCCAATTTTAATTGCGTGAAGATGCTCAGCAGTTTTACTTGCTATTTCAAGCGCTTTCTTCTTATCCAACACATCCAACGCAAGGATTAACCTGGACATAGCGCGGTATGGCAGTGACATTGATTAAACTTTTTCCTAATTTTCATTAAGAGAACGAAAATTTGAGATTCACCGCTAAAAATAAAACATAAAAAATTAGTAAAACTACTCTTTAAAGATTTTTTCTTCAATGTCTTTTATTATCTTCTCTGCAATCTCCTTCATTTTTGCCTCATCAAAATCAGGGCCCTTGTTCTTGGGCAACCCAAAATCCTCGTCCAGAGCATAACTCAAATCAACTTTCAGTCCCGCTTTTTCAAATGTCTTTTTAAGACACCTGTCTTTGCAGCCATCAATGACAACATTGAAGTCGTCGTGAAGGAGAACCTGAGTGGGCCCTTCTACCTCAGGATACAGTGCCAGGGGACATCTCATAAACGCGTTTGGTATCTTTTTAACTATTTCCCTCGCTATAAATCCGGTCATCTGCCCGATATCTGAGCTCCCAAAGCAGCCATTCACACTAATGGTCTTTCCAAATTTCTCGTGCTGTGTTATTATTGTTTTCCTCGCTGAGTCTGTTTTTATTTCTGCTATTGGCTTTTTCGCTACCATAACACCACCATTTCAAATTTTTTTGAATTACAATTCACGGGAAGTAGTTATCATTCATAAATCTTGTCTTCTTCTTTGAAAATCCACAATCACATCTTTTTAGCAGTAATCTTAAAAAACAGAAAAATTATGTGAAAATATACAGCCAAAAACTAAAAACCCTCACGGCCATGCCCGGAGCATGTGGCAAGAGATATCAAAATTCGGTCGCAAGCTGGTGGAGCAGGGCCTTGTTAGCTCCCATTTTGGAAACATAAGCGTGCGCGTGGGGGATTACATGTACATAACTCGCTCCGGCTCCATGCTTGACGAGATAACAAAGGATGACGTGGTCAGAGTTTCGATATACAAGCCCACCTCGCTGGATTTGATTGCTTCATCGGAAGTCACGGCACACCGTGAAATTTACAAAAACACTTCTGCCCTCTCAATAATTCATGACCACTCACCATTTGCCGTGGTAGAATCGCTATTACACAGGGACATAGGTCGAGATAGAATAACGCCAATTGACTCAGAAGGCTCATATTTTCTCCACGACATACCTATTGTAGATGGGGGAATAGGTTCTGAGAAATTAGCTAAAAACCTTGCCAAAGCGCTGAGCGATAGAAAGGCGGCAGTTGTATACTCCCATGGTGTGTTTGCAAGGGGAAGCATTTTGGAGGAAGCGTACGTTGTCGCGAGCATGGTTGAGCACTCGTGCAAGATGATGTATTACTACGATCTTGCGAGAAAATGATGAAATTCATTATTTTTTCATAGTCCGGGATTGCAATGGAGATTGATTTCACGCACAATATACACCCACTTTATATTTCCATTCAATATTTTTTAGTAGGATTGTTGGCATCTGATATGGGTTTCTATTTTTTCTTCACCGAATACTTCGTGTACATTAACGCAGATTTTGTTAGTATGATATTTTATTTGATGCTCATTGCCACGGGTATTGGTTCTTTGTTGTGGGGCATGGCAAATATCATATCGAGAAAGACTGGCAGGTTCCCACTGGGGAACTATGCGGTTAAAAGATTGCTGATGAAGATGTACAAGCCGCATGGGTTGCCAAGAGCCATAGTTATATTTCCAAATGAGAACCAGAACAAAATAATCTTCATGTTCGGAATACTTTTTCCCGTACCTCTGATGCCTGTTGAGGTGCGCTTGGAATATGACAGGATTAAAGATGCATTTAAGTACATGAATACGTTAAAAAGAATTGAAGAAACTCGCGATGCGAAAAGAATCATGTACATCAAGGACAAAAACAAGAGGCTGATGGGTGCAAAAATAATAAAGAGAGATGGAACAGATGAGAAATTAAAAGATTTTCCTGTGGAAAGGCTGGAAGAAGCAGTGTTTTTAAGGGGGTTGAAACCGATAGATATGGGACATGTCAAAAATTTATACATGGAGAGAATGCACAGAAGAAATAAAGAACAGGAAATAGAGGATATGGAAAGAATTTGGAAGGATTCTATGCAGCTAAAAATCAGAAACAGTTATATGTAAAGTATCCTACTCTGGAAAGATGAAATGCTCAAGATGTGGGCGAGATGCAGAGTTCAAAATAAGATACGCAGGATTATCTTTGTGCAAGGAACACTTTGTAGAGTTCATAGATTCAAAAGTAAAAAAAGAGTTCAGGGAGCAGGTGAGGTTCAGAAAAGAAGATAAAATACTCGTGGCGGTAAGCGGGGGAAAGGACAGCATGCATCTACTGCATCAGGTAAACAAAATTTTTGGAGAGTGGAGAGACTTTGAAATTATGGCAGTAACGGTGGATGAGGGTATCGGAGATTTTAGAAAACAATGCGCGGAAGTGGCAGAAAGGTACTCAAAATC
>WAOD01000051.1 GCA_015521465.1 DHVE2 group archaeon | reverse complement strand
GTGATTAATAATACCAGTATGCTTCCCAATACCTCCGATACTCCTTCCTCTTGCCTCTTTACCTTCATCTACCATCACCAGTACCTCTCTCATCTCTTCTTCCTTATTTAAAGGTTTCGGGGTACTTACCGGTCATATTAGTTACATGTTTCATCAAGGATACTCACAAAAATACATAGAAATAAGTATTGTGACAAGTAGCAATTAAAATCACAGTCAATATGCAGGGAAATATTTATCATAGAAAAGAGGTTATGCGCAATCACGTGTTAGCTTCCGCCCCTTCAAAAGTGATTTTATTCGGTGAACACGCAGTGGTGTACGGTGAGCCAGCCATAGCGGTGGCTCTAAATCTAAGAACGTCGGTTATGATTAAAGAGGCCTCAGAATACAGTGTGGACGGAAAACCGCTTGATGAGAAATATCACAAATACATAAAAAACGCAATTCAAATACTCTGGAACGGTAAACCTCTTGAAATTATAACTGCGAGCGTTGTTCCTTCCGCATCGGGAATGGGCTCTTCCGCGTCCATAACCGTTGCCATGGTATCGGGATTGCTCGCCATGAAAGGAAAAGCCGATGAGAGAGAAGTGGCACTAAAAAGCTTTGAAGTGGAATACACAACGCAAGGAAGTGCAAGTCCCATTGACACAAGCACGGTAACCCACGGGAAGGGCATACTGGTGCTAAATAGACCCGGGGAAAAATTACTGTGGTCAGTTAAGAAGGAAAATACAGAATGGTATATTCATCATTTAGAGCTACCAAAACTGAAACTCGTCGTTGGATTTTCTGGAATCAAGGGACACACACCGGAAATGGTCAAAAAAGTAAGAAGATTCTATAACTGGAACTCTTTTGCCAGAGATGTCATCAAGGAAATTGGAAAAATAACCCTAAGAGCAATTGAGCCGTTGGAAAACGAAGATTATGAAGAAATTGGAAAATTGATGAACGAGAACAACAAGCTGCTCACAATACTGGGTGTTGGCCATCCCATGTTAAAAAAGATGATTGACGCATCGCTAAAGCATTCATATGGCGCAAAGATAACCGGAGCGGGGGGTGGTGGTTGCATGATAGCACTAACCGACGAGCAGGATGAGGTGGCAAGAGAAATAGAGGCAGTGGGAGGGAAAGCGTATAAAGTGGAAATCTCTGAGAAGGGATACAAGATAGAAAATCATCTCTGAAAATCACCCATTAGTTTTTCTTTTGGTTTACAAATTATAAATCCCGGTAATAAATTTTTTAAATTCTGGAGATGTTGTGTGATATTGGGAGAGACCCTGGATGCCCGCAGGTGGTGACACACATCACCTCGGGGTCTCTCTCGAGGAGAGTGCATAGCTCTCCTCAACCTCACCAAGGAGGTGATAAAACAGAGGTGATGAAAAACATGAAAAAAATAATAGTGAACAGGGAACCAGGCGAATTTGGCATTGGCTCTCTAATAATGTTCATTGCCATGATAATAGTTGCTGCAGTAACAGCCACACTCTTGATTAACACATCGTACCAGCTTCAACAACAGGCTCAGAGCACGTCTCAGGAAGCAATGCAAGATGTTTCCACGGGATTAAAAGTGATTTCCATGGGGGGATACAGGTACAACTCCACATGGGGAACTGAGATGCCGTATCACAGCAAGTTAGACTGGATCACTTTAAAAGTAACGTTGATTGCGGGGAGCCCACCCGTAAATATAAGCGAGATTATACTGGTGGTAACCGACGGGTACACGGTTGCCACACTATCATACGATCCAAGCGCAAGTTTTACAGCTGGACCGCATCCTCCTGCCTTAGGCAATGACCAATTCGGCGCAACTCTGATAAGAAATCTCCCACCCACAGAAAATGGGTTGATAACTCAGGGAGATATTGCAGAACTTTTTTTCAACGCCACAGAAATAGGATTGAATCTGCAGCCACAGAGTCAGCTCTCAGTGAAGATTATTCCAAAGCATGGAGTGCCCACCGAGGAGGTTATAATGACCCCTTCCGTGTATATTGCACGATACGTGGAGCTGGTGTGATATGGGACTTAGCGTAACCACAACCTACGGTATAATATTCACTGCATCTCTTCTAATGTTAGGCACTTTGCTCAACAGTATGATTTACGCGTACAACGGATTTGACGACGGACTCAACAACCGAGTAAGCATCATAGAAAACTCAAAAAATGTGATAAAGGTTAGCAGAGTTGTATATAATCAGACCAAAATTGAAATTTACGCTGTGAACAGGGGCCCGAGAACAGAAGATATGAGTAAAATCACATTGCTCATAAATGGCAATCCCGTAAAGTTGAATTACAGCGGGTTCTGGTATCCCGGTGAGGAGAAGGTTATAGATGCTCAGTATAATTACAGCCAGGGCAATTATCATGGATTGCAATTCAATATAAATGTAAAGGACATAATAGCAAGCGCCGAATACGATAAGATATACGTGCTAAACAAAACGGAGATTTTGGCATACAATTACGATGAAACCCTATCGTGGTTTGCCAGCGTGAAAGAGCCGCGGGACATCTGCGTTGGCAACTACGTTTATGTTTTAAACAGCACAGGGGTATCTGTTTACAGTTACAGCGGGCAGAAAATCAGGTTTTTCACCACAGGCAATCTCTCCCACATAACCTCCCGCGGCTCATTACTTTACATGATTAACAGAACGGAGATGATAATAACAAACGATACGGGTACAGTCATAAATACAGTATCTCTCTCAGATGGAAAGGATATAGCTTTGAGTTCATACGTTTACGTGCTTGACGGCTCCAAGATAAACATATACAACTTTGAAGGAGATTACATATCAAGCATAGATGATTCAAGGCTAAATGGTGCAACCAATATTTCGGCAAATACAAGTGATGAAAACATATTAACAGTGCTCACAAATTATGGCGAGATATTAATCTATCTGAACAACAGCTACTACGGAGAGATACCTTTACAGGTGAAGGCAAAGAACATCGACCTCTTCGGGAAAATATACCTCTGTGGAAGCGGAGTATATGCAATGGACATAGGTTTTCGAATTAAGATTGTTGACCAGTTCGGAAACTCCGTGTACTGTTATCTATGAGGTGATAAGATGGGTCTTAGCACCAGCGCAACTCACATAATATTCTTCATCGCGTCGGTGGTCATCGCAGGCGGATTCATAGGGGTAGCTGCCAGCGTCATAATGAACATATCCAACGGGATTGAAGACAGGGGCGACATGATATCCCATCAACTATCGGAGGACTTTAAAATAATAAATGACCCGCAAAGGATGAGTAATAACCCGGTTATTTTGTACCTTAAAAACACGGGAAAAATAGCACTTAGCGCGGTACATATAACCGTGCTAATAGACGGAATTGCAGAAAACACAACGGTAATTGATGGAAATAATAGAACCTGGCTCCCGGGAGAAGTAATTACCGTGAAGGTAAACGTTGACCTCTCGCCAGGAAACCACGTGGCAAAGGTCATACTGGAAGATGGAACATCAAGGGAATTTGACTTTGAGATATGAGGTGAATAAATGTATTCCATAAAGATAGATAGGGACGAGCTCCATTCGAAGATTGGAGGTGGATTTCCAGAGGGGAGCCTGGTTCTTATAGAGGGAGAATATGGTAGCGGAAAAAGTGCACTTACCCAGAGATTTGCATATGGATTCCTTTTAAATGGGTACTCTGTAACAATAATATCCACTGAACTCACTGTGAGAGATTTTATAAAACAGATGTATTCTCTTAATTACCCCATAGCAGGATTTTTACTAAGAAACAGGTTACTCTTCATACCTGTGTACCCAATAATGGGAAAGATAAGAAACAGGCAGGATTTTTTAGGGAGATTGATGGCCTCACCACAGCTATTCAAGACAGACATTATCATAATTGATACATTATCCGCACTGGTCAAAGCAAGCCTAAACGCAGAAACACGAGCAATACAGCTTCTATCTTTTTTCAAGAAAATAACCGCCATGGATAGAACAATAATACTCACCGTGGAATCTGGAGTAATAGATGATAAGATAATGGCACCTTTCAGAGCCACTGCCGACGTTTACATGGAGACAAAGATTAACAAAATTGGAAATATTGTAAATCGTTTAGCTTTTGTGAGAAGGTACTCCAACGCCCCCTCTCGCGTTGATAACACCATCGCTTTCCGTGTAGAATCAGGCACGGGGATAATACTCGAGATAATGGCCGTATCGTGAGGTGAGAGGCATGGCGAGCAAGTTTGATATTGCAATGAGCCGAAATCCACACCTCGCGGAGTATGTAAAAAAAATTCAGGCAGAGTTAAAAGAGAAGCCAGAATTCTACGAGCAGCTATCCAGGGACATGAAGGACTTAGACTGGGTTAATGTTATATATCCCGTGGGGGACCCTATATTTATACACATTTACGGAAGAAGGGCTGAACGCAAATACCATGTCATACAACCAGAACTCACGGATAAAGAGAAGATAAAATTTAACAAAATTAAAGAGCTGATATTCATAAAAGCAGGATACGAGCCGCCCCACAAAACCAAGGAAGAGTTTGAAAGACAAATTGAAAGGCTCCTTAAAGACTCCGTTAGAATAACAAAAGAATACGAGGATTTCGTGGAGCCAAAGGGATTTTTTGCAATGTTCAAAAACATTAAGGTTCCTGTGACACAGGTGGAATACGACAAGATTGATTACTATTTGAAGAGAGACATAATAGAAAGCGGCCCCCTTGAACCCATACTTCGGGACCCGTACATAGAGGATATACATGCCATAGGCATAGAGAGAGTGCACCTCATTCACAAAATATTTGAAACCATGGAAACAAACGTGCAATTCGGGAGTTACTATGAGCTTGATTCCTTCTTGAGGGGCATGAGCGAGAGAATGGGGCGACCGGTGAGCACAGGTCGTCCAATCGTGGACGGTGCCCTTCCTGACGGTTCGAGAATAAACATAATTTACGCGGACGATGTTAGCATAAAAGGTGCATCATTCACCATACGAAAATTCGCAGCGGAACCAATAAGCGTAACGCAATTGGTGAAGTGGGGTACATTCTCTGCAGAAATTGCAGCGTATCTATGGATAGCCATTGAGTACGGAAAAAGCCTGTTCATATCAGGAGAAACAGCAAGCGGTAAGACAACAACACTTAATGCAATAATTCCCTTCATAAGATACAGCCACAAGGTTTTCACCGCTGAAGATACTCCCGAGGTACAGGTACCTCACGAGATCTGGCAAAGGCTACTAACAAGAGATGCTGGACCCGAGGATTCACGTGTGGAAATGTTCGATTTACTCAAGGCTGCACTGAGAAGCAGGCCAAACTACATAATTGTAGGAGAAATAAGAGGCGCGGAAGGAAACGTGGCATTCCAGGCAATGCAAACAGGACACCCAGTCATGTCTACATTTCACGCTGCATCCATTAAAAGAATGATTCAAAGGTTGAGCTCTCCTCCAATAAGCGTGCCTGTGACATTTATGGACAATCTAAACATCGGAGTTTTCCAGCAGGCTGTTTACCTAAAAGGCAGGGCGTTGAGGAGGGTGCTTTCCGTGGAAGAAATTCTTGGATATTCTTCGGAATTGGGTGGTGTAATGACAAAATCCGTGTTTGTCTGGGACCCTCTAAGAGACGAGCACATATTCAGGGGATTAAACAATTCTTACATATTAGAAGAAAAAATTGCCCCGTTATTGGGCTACTCTGATCCTCGAAAAATCTACGATGATCTATTCCTGAGAGCCAAAATAATAAAAAAGATGATTGCACACAACATATTTCGCTACCGCGATGTTGTTAAGATAATATTTGATTTTCAAAAGTTTGGCACAGAAAAGCTACCCTTCACAGTGTGATGTCACATGCCAACTGTCAAAGAGAAAATAATGAGGCTCTACAATTCGTTCAATATTCCGTGGAGAAAATACATTATTCAGTACGCTATCCCGATATTGGGCGGTACATTGGGGCTTGCATTATACATATTCTTAAGTTTTCCATATATGCTATTCCCCCTGAATCTTGTTATATACACCATACCTGCCTTTGGGGTGCTGGTGGTAATATTATTTCCATTGATAAGGGGCGAAAAGAGAAAAACGGAAATTGAAAGATACATGCACCTTTTTATAACAAGAATGTCCGTTTTAGCTTCCACACACCTGCCTAGAAAGGAAATATTCCGCATACTATCCGAAGTAAAAGAGTACGGAGCGCTCAGCGAAGAAATAGAAAAAATATACAATCTGGTAGAATACTGGAACATGAGCCTCCCAGACGCCGCAAGAACGGTGGGCAAGAGAACTCCCAGCGTAATACTGGCAGATTTTCTGGACAGGCTTGCCCACAGCGGAGAGGCGGGTGAGGATTTCGAAGTATTCCTGGAAAAAGAAAGAAAAGTGGTGCTTGAAACCTACGCCATAAAATACGAAGCGTCTTTAGCCCAGCTAGACGTTTACAAAGAGTCTTTTGTTGCAATCCTGATTTCCATGCTGTTTTTCGCGGTGTTTGTGGCCATATTGCCCATGTTCGCAAACATAGACGCAAAAATCCTACTATACCTCACACTGCTTGCCTTCGTGGCCATTGAGGGAATAATGCTATACGCCATAAAAGTGAGACTGCCCCAGGATGAGATATGGCACGGTAGAAAGGACATCAGGGCACCGGCAGAGGTGAAACTTCTGAAAACTCTGCCATTCACATATGTACTCGTAATAATACTGTTCATAACCACCCAGCTCACACACCTTTCAATATATCTCTCAGTTGCGGTATCCCTTCTTCCACTTTTTTATCCAGGATATTTAATCCACTCAGCAGAAGGGGACTTGATAAATTGCGATGAGAACTACGACGCTTTTATAAGGACAGTCGGAAGTTACATAGCAGCAAAAGGAAGCGACGTGTTGGCGATGGAGCGCCTGAGAAAGCACGATTTTGGAAAGCTTACCAAGTTCATAGATGTTTTGTACAAGAGACTTCTCACGAGAATAGACAAGAAAAAAGCCTGGAACTTCTTTGCAGCGGAAACGGGAAGCAACCTAATATCAAAATTTACTGATATGTATGTCACAGGTATTGAGATGGGGGGTGACCCCACAAAAATTTCAAAGATAATCAGCGACTCGTACATAAGAATGATTGGACTCAGGAAAAAGAGATATCAATCGGCAACAAATCTCACGGGGATACTTTACGGTCTGATGGTGGGCATGTCTTTTGCGCTCTATACCACTTATGTGTTAATGGAAATGATGGCATCCATGATTAAATTTTATCCTGTAAATTTATCACAGTACATTAAAATACCACTCCTATCCGCAAAATTCCCCCTGCAAACCGCAAACATAGTATTTTTATCATTGCTGATCATCCACGCGCTGGTTTCCTCATACATGATTAAAGTTGTTAGCGGCTCTCACAAACACAGCATATACCTTCACTTCTCCATGCTCTCCTGGATCGGAATAGTGGTAGCCTACATAACACAGAGCATGATTGGCAAAATACTGGCATTCTAATTTTTTCCAGTTATACGGTACCATTTCAGTATCTTTCGGAACTGAATTATTATGGTCTTTACAGTTAACTCTCCGATTAAATTTCCCTCATCATCCACTACAGGAAGCCTCCTAATCTTATAAGAGCGCATTTTATTAAGAGCAACATCAATTGTATCGGTAGGTTTTATAGATATAACCTTGCTAACCATTATGTCCTTAGCCTGAACCACGTTTCCAAATAGAATAGATTTCAGGTCGATACCCCCGATCACATATGGTTTTATGTTGTGCGGTGCCATTACATCCAGCAAATCTTTCTCCGTTATTATTCCAATTAACTTCTTGCTTTCTTTACTTTCCAAAATCCACACATGTCGGCGCGCGGTCATGATGGAGAATATGTCTTCAATATGCGTATCTGGATATGCAATAGGCATATTCCATATCTCCTTCTTCATAATGGACTCTACGGGAACTGTGTAAAAATGCTTTAAAACATGGAGTATATCCTCGTGATCCCTCACCGGCTCCTTTCCCATACATAGATTAACCACGATTAACTATTTAACCGTTTGTGTAAGTTGCAGGGTTAAAAATAAATAGTGTGGATACATAGGTAGCGCAGGTGATGGTATGATTTGTGAGCTCTGCGGGAAAGATGTTCCAAGATTACATAGAGTTGTTATCGAAGGAGTGATAATGAACGTTTGTGATGATTGTGCAAAATTCGGAAAAGAGCTGAAAAAGAACGAAGTACCCAAGGATGTTAAATATATACCCCCTGAAGTTATCCGCGAGCGTCTGGAGAGAAAGCAGAGGAGAAGATACAGAGACCTTGACGAGGAAGAAGTTTTGGTGGAAGATTACGCAGAGCGCATTAGAAAGGCACGGGAAAGCATGGGTTTAACCCAAGATGAGCTTGCAAAAAAGATACTTGAAAAGAAAACGGTAATATCAAAGCTTGAGCGGGGAGAGATGCACCCAGACGAAAAGCTCATAAAAAAACTGGAAAAAACGCTGAATATAAAACTTAAAGAGAAGGTAAGCACGGTGTACAGGAAAGACGAGAAAAAAGCGCAGGGTCTAACATTGGGGGACCTGATAAGTGGTGCATTATGAGCATTGACTGGGGTACAGTGTGCTACGCTATCGGGTTCATAGTGGTAATAATAGTCCTGGCGCTTATACTCCAATACCTTTTCAACCCAAAAAAGAATAGCATGTGGAGAAAATACATTGAATTGGAAAACGAAAAAAGAGAAACTGTGGAGAAAAAAGAGCTCACCGAAGAGGAGAAAAAATTTTACGAAGAAATATGGAACAAGAAAAAATCATAGTGCCAACGCCCGTATCAAACCGCGCAATGGCACTCCATTTATCTCGTCTTTTGAAGTTTTGTTAACCAGAACAACAGAAAGCTTTGGGATACCCCCCGCTCTTCTTATGTCGTCTATTGCCTTGCTCATGGTTTCACCGGTACTCAGCACATCATCCACCACAACCACTTTCTTTCCATCTATATGGGCATAATTACTGGAAAAAGCACCTTCCTCCCGGTTTGGATGAGGCCTGTACACTATCAGTTCAACACCCAGCTCTTCAGCGATGAAGGTAGCGTAAGGGATTCCGTTTATTAGCAATCCCACTATCGCATCAACGTCAAACTCCCTTTTTTCCATCTCTTCCAGAATTATATCGCTCATTATCTCTGAAATTTTGGATATTCTGTACGGATAAATGCCTATGCTTCTCCAACCTATTTTAACGTCCTTGGGTGCTTCCTCTTCCTCAAGCCCCTTAGTAAGAAGCCACTCAACAGTGTTCGTAGAAAGGTGCAATTCTTTGGCAATTTCCTTGGTATCCAGTCCCCTCTTCCTAAGCTCAAGAGCACGCGTTGCAAGTTCTCTAACACTCTTCATATTTATCACCTCAGCACTCATAGGGCTCATCATCAATCAGCGCCCGAATTTCATCACCAAAGCGTTATCTTTTGAAAATATTTAATACTTATTACTAATACTCAAGCATGGTTGATTTCTCAGTTCCATGCGAAAACAACGACACCTTAAAGAAAATAGTAGAAAGAATAAACAAAGATGTGGAACTCCAAACCCTATGGAAAGCATCCAATATCATTGCAATAGACAGACTTGGATTCAACGACCATGGTCCCGTGCATGTGAAAATAGTAGCAAATCTCGCTCTCAAGATGCTCCGTATATTAGTAAAAAGGGGCGTTTTGCCGGGTATTGTCAAAAATTACAATTTAAGAAATGAGGACGCGGAAGTTGTGGTCACCCTCGCCTCTGCACTTCATGACATAGGACATGCAATACACAGGGTAGAACACGAGGAAAATAGCGTGCCTCTTTCAATACCAATAATTGACAGGCTTTTAGAGGGATTGTACGATGAGGAGAAAAAGGCGATAATAAAAGCAGAATCCCTCCACGCCATATTCTCACATAGGGCCCCAATAATGCCCCTGACAATAGAAGCGGGTGTTGTAAAGATTGCAGATGCTCTGGACATGGAAGAGGGAAGAGCCAGAATACCGTTTGAAACTGGCAAAATTAACATACATTCGGTATCAGCACTGGCAATAAAAAAGGTAACCGTAAGCGAAGGCGCGGAAAAACCACTTAGGATACACATACAGATGAGAAATTCTGCGGGAATATTTCAGGTAGATGAATTGCTAAAGGATAAAATAGAAATGTCCGGACTCAAAGAAATGATAGAAGTGGAAGCAGAAGTGGTGGGCGAGAAAGAAGAAAAGATTATTGACAGGGTAAAATTTTAATCAGAAATTACTGAGTCTGCTCTTCATTGTTCTCGTTATTTTCCTCTACTTTTTCATTGTCGCTGGATTTCTGCTCGGCCTCTTTTCCGGATTCTGTATCCTCTTCCTTCTTCTCCTCTTTTTTCTTGTAAACTTCCACGAATTTCACATTCTTGTTCGCCACATAATCACGAATATCGCTGACAATCATGTACTTGGCAATGCTCCATGAAGAGTCGTATTTGCAGGTATCTGCCAGCTCGATAACTATATCATCTTCACTCACTTCTATCTTGAACTCGTCCACGTCTTTGCCATAATCCATATCAAGTATTGCCTTAACTTTCTCGACTTCACCCTCAACTTTCTCGACTATTTTAAAGCGGTACTTGAGGGTTTTACCTGCAAGAGGATGGTTGAAATCTATAACAACCCTTCCAGGAGTCACAGTAACTATCTTTCCTCTCTTATTGTCAATAACTACCTCCATACCCACCTGAGGATATGCGTTCTTGTCCCGCTCGGCTAACTTGCGTGCAATCTCTCTGTATGAATGAATTTTAACCAGCTTGGAATCACGTTCTCCGTAAGCATTCTCGGGGGGTATGGTCACAATATACTCCTTGTCAACCTCTGCATGGAGGAGCTCCTCTTCCATACCTTTAATCAGGCGCTCAGCACCCACTATAGAATACATCGGCCCATACTTAACTGTAGGATCATGAATGCCATTTTCCTTTGCTAATTCCTCATTCGTCGTGTCGAACAGCTCTTCCTTACCATCTTCCACGATCCATGCATCGTATTCCCATTTTATGATGTCTCCTTTTTCCATGGTAATCCCCAGTCGGTATTTGTATTGCCTATTTAATCCTTTGCCCCTCACTTATTTTTCATTTCCTCCCGTGTAAGCTCCCTGTACCTTTCGTAGCGCTTTTTTAAAATAATGGCAAGCACAACGGCAACAATTACCACAACCACCACAAGAGATATCACCATGGGTAGGTAATTATAACCATTGCTCTCCTTTCCTCCTGTACCATAAATATTCTTGCTCCATGAAATTGAAGAATATCCTTCTCTGTTTACACGCACTTTAATGACATGATCTCCGGGACGAACAGTAAAGGAAAAGGAGAATAAACCATGGACAGTGTAACCTGAAGCAATAAGGACGTTATCAAGATAAACTGAAACTTGAGCATGTTCCAATGGATTACCGTGATTATCAACAACCTCCACACTGGCTGAAATGTTCTTTCCCACCTCGAATTTATCACCCATGTTAACTATTATGCGCATTGTTCCATTATTGGAATTCACAAGATAATTCATCACTTCCAGATTTCCGTTGTAGTCCATGGCCCTGGCAGTTATAAAATGAGAGCCCACAAAATTTACCGTGAAATTTAAGTATACAGCATTTCCATAGTAAGACCTGTTCTCAAAAAAAACTGTTAAATTTTTAACGCCCACGTTATCCGTTGCACGTACAATAAAATGAGCCTTCTCACCAAAATAATAATTTTGCTTTCCCTGAAACTCAATTTCCGGCTTTTTGTTATCTGTTAGAGCATAAACATGGCCTGAATCGTCCCCAAAATAAAGAAATCTACCAATTATGGAAGGCGCTCCAAGAACGTAATTTTGAACGGTAAAATTCCACACTTCTTTTCCTTTAAAATTGTAACAAAACACGCCACCATGCTCTGAATTCACTGACACAAATATAAAGGGCGGTGAAATTGTTATACTGCTCTGTATTCCTCCGCTCATGTTGCGAACCCATAACATTCCAGAATCCTCTTTTATCGCGTACAACCTGCCGCCAGTGGAAAATGTGCCGGAACCCACGTAAATAACACCATTGTAAGCGTTTGGAGAAGAGGTACTGTAACCAACTCTGTATTTCCATACTTCTTTTCCTTCCACAGTAATCTTGTATAGGAAACCATTAGTACAGGTAAAATAGATAAATCCGTTATAAAATAAAGGTGTGGATTTGACCGGCTTATCCGTGTAAAATCTCCAGATTATTTTGCCATTCCTGACCGCCGCCACCCCGTAATCAGGATACCAAGCCATAGTTGATGAGTTATACTTTCCGGCCAATGGCACGTAAAGAATACCTTTGTGATACACAGGCGAGCCATAATAAACGGAGGAATTCAATGCCACCTTCCACTGCAGCGTACCGTTTGAGGATATTGCAAAGAGATAAGACGTTTGATTATCGCTTTCAAATCCTCCAATGTAAACGGTATTATTGACAACGATAGGAGAAGAAGATAAGCCGGTTGTACCAGGAGAATTACTTATTTTAAACCTGAATCTCAAGTGCCCGTGCAGGTCAAATGAATAAAGATATCCATCAGAAGAACCAACATAGATTGTGCCGTTGTAAATGCACGGAGAGCTCAAGCCCCTTACAGTGGAGTTCTTCCACATCAATTTACCATCTTTTAACGCATAAAAACCATTCCAGGAGTTGAAAAAGGTCATATTGGAAAATCCAATAACTACGGAATCCACAGAACCGTAAATTCCAGAACCAACAGAATAATTCCAAACCTCGTATGGTCCAGCAGAGAAATGTGATACCTGGGACAGTGCTGTTGTGCGGGGATACGGGGATACAGGTGTGGCCACGGGAATACCCTGGGACCACGCTGAAATAGAGCCAATTCCTGATTTCCACCCGTTATCCCAGTGATAGAGACTCAAATAATATCCGGCAATAATTGCATGTGTGCCTGTTAACTTCAGAGTTAAGTTATTAGCCTTGCAAATACTCCTGGTTAAATTATCAAGCGTGGAGTTATGACCATTATCACGGAGCCAAAACACCTGCCCGCTGGGCAGCTCAACTAAAAGAGAATTAACCTCCGATTCACCTTCCGTGTAATGTAATGGAAGCACTAAGGATAAGATCAGCAGAACAGTAAAAGCACCTTGGAATCTCATAGCGAGAAAAAAGAAGAAAAGGATTTATAACTTTCTCCGCACAAGCGCAAACAACGCAACGAATAGCCCCAAAATTATAAAAGAAGAATTTAGCTCAGGCACCGGTTGAGCCACAGTGGTTTCCGTAGTTGCACTTTGCTCCGTTGTACCATCTGTATTGTAGAAAACCACATAGTACTGTACCGCGCATGGAGCTCTTTGTGCCGGGATATATGCTTCGTAGTAGCCAGAGGTGGCATTGTAATACATTCTAACTCCCCTGAACATCATCCTGGTGCTGTTTCTGTAGTAAAGGTATGCCTGGTATACATTTTCGCCCTTCGCAACTACTTTCATGTTTTGGCCAATGTATGGATTGACAATCTTAGTATAATTGATCATTGACGTGCTATTTGGAGCTAAAGCCAGCAGATAATCGCTACCGCTGGATACCAAAACCATGGAATCGTATATGACCGGCGAGGAAAGCACGTAACTCAACTCAGTATTGTTAAACAACCTACTTACCACGTTTCCAGTTGTAGAATTAATCCAGTAAACAACTGAACTCTTATCTCCCGTGACACCCATAACGTAATCTCCCGCCAATATCACTCCTCCATACAGGGCACCTTTCACCGTGGTATTCCACAAAATCACGCCAGATTTATCAATAGCATATACATTGCTATATGATGTTCCGTTCGCCCAGGTGTATGAATTCACATAAACAACACCGCTGTGATAAGCAGGAGAACTTACAGTGCCGTTAAGAGTCACGTTCCATATCTCTTTACCTGTGGAATTGTATGCAACAAGTGTGTTGCCAACTGCTGCATAAATGTAATTGCCAGCCCACACCGGAGAGGATTTAACAGGCACGGTATAGCTCACGTTCCATTCCACACTACCGTCACTCTCGTTGATGCTCACAAATCCGTAAGGTCCAGAGAATGAATAAGTGGTACTATTGTAATCACCTCTAAGTGGAATAAAAATACTGCCGTTATTTATAGCAGGTGTTCCAAAATACACACCTGAATTCAACGATATGTTCCACAGTTCCCTTCCGTTATTTGCATTGAAAGCATAGAATTTTCCCCATGGAGATTTAGACTCGTAGGTTCCTATGAAAACAACGTTCATACCGTTTACCATGTCCACCTTGGGAGAAGATGCAACGGACTGGTTAGAAATCTTCTGTTCCCAGGCCATGGTTCCATTGCTAACATAAAAAGCCTTCAGGTAACCGTCAATCGTACCCACGATGACCTTGTCACCTACTACCACAGGAGAGGACTGCATGACTGCACCCTTGGAATTATTCCATATTTTCACACCACCCGGGCCAATAGCATAGAGTCCCGCACCATCTGCAACGAACACCATACCATAAGCCACGGCAGGAGTAGAACTGAAACCCCAGGAATAATTTCCCTTGAACTCCCACACCGTTCCATTTGCAAGCACTCCATTCTGATAATATCCAGAGTTATTGGCAGATCCTCGGTATGACAGAGATGCAGAGTAATGACCAGGCATCGAATAGGGCATTCGTATAGGTGCATAAGTCTTGTTGTACTGTGTGAAAACCCATGAGATAACGTCACCCTCACTCATCTTTAAGGAAGAAGCACCCGTGGGACTGAGTTCCCATGAACCCGTAGTGTCGTTCCACAGGTACAAAAACCAGGAATAATTACCGTGATTCTTTTCCCAGCCGATTTGATATATGAACGCACCCCATGCACTCATCGTATAATTGAAATCAAGGGACATGTTTTCACATGCAAGCTTGGTTGCCTCAAATGCTGTGTTGTTATCTTCAGGAACAATAACGTTTGCATTCATAATATTTCCATTCCCAAACTGTATCTGCACTGTTACCTCGTATCCTCCTTTAGTTGCTTCTCCAAAGGCAAATCCACTGCTCAGAACAATCGCAAGGATTGCCATCATAACCACAATCTCTTTTTTCATACGCACCACCTTAAATTTACTTTACTTTTGGCAAAATAACTTTAAAGTAGATAAATGTTTTCCAAAATCCTGAAAAAATCTAACCTTATAACGGAAAAATAATTTTACCAATTTGAGCCAGAAAAGATCTACAAAAATCACATTGCCAATCGCATGAAGGGTGTCAAAATAAACGGAAAGTGACCAAACCATGAGAAAACTCTGCAATGTATGAGGATATATGAACGCAAGCCAATACCACACATTCATAATCACACCGTAAACATATCCATAAAGAAAAGAAACAAACATAAAGATGTACAGCCCGTACCTTTTATCTTTTGTGAATTTAAGCGCGGAACCGACAACTCCCGCGAGACCCCAAGCAAGCATCTGCCACGGCGTCCATGGGCCCTGTCCAAGGAAAAAATTGGACAGAAGCGCGGTTTCAACTCCCACCATGAAACCAGCGTATGCTCCAAAAATCATGCCAGCGGTCATTATGATGAAAGTGCTGGGCTGCACGGACGGTATGCCTGCAAAAGGGACCCTCGCAGCCGCGGAAATGGTGCCAAGAATCGCAATCAACGCAATATCTTTGGAGCCATCTATTTTTTCATTGAAGACAAAGAAGAACTCCAGGAGCAATACAAGGAGAAAAACAAGGGATAGCAGCCCCCAGTATCCATCCAAAGTATCCCTAAATATGATTGTAAGAAAAACGCATACAATTACCGTTGCAAGTATTAAAAAACCGGAGAATTTCAAGCAGGCACCCCCAGATCCTCCTCTAACATTATATTCTGATCAACTTCGGGAAATCTCTGAACCAATTTGTTTATCTGAGTAGAATAAGTAAGGGATGAAGTAAGCATCTCTCTGGTTCTCTTCCTAAGGACAACTCGTCCAGAAGAAAGAAGCGCAACAGTATCGGAAACTCTGGCTATCAACTCAACGTCATGACTTATAACGACAATACCACGACCACGGGAATATTCCTTAATTATCGATACAAGACGCTTTTTATGCGCCCATGATAATCCTCGCGTGGGCTCATCCAACACTAAAAATCTGGGCTTGAAAACAAGTACTGTTGCCAATGCAAACAGCAATTTCTCTCCCCCAGACAGGTCCAGGGGATTTTTTTCGCTTAGATGTTCTATGCCAAGATACTTCAATACTTCCTCCGTTTTCCTTTTAACATCTCTTTCTCCCCTCGCCCTGAGAGTATAGGCCACATCTTCAAAAACACTGTCCCCTATTACATGCAAGTTCGGATTTTGAAAAACCATACCAGATTCCTTCGGAGGTACTCTACGCTTTATAATCCCTCCGCTCTGCCTGTATATACCCACCATAAGCTTCCCCAGGGTCGTTTTGCCAGAGCCGTTTCTTCCAATTATGCCTAAAACTTCGTTTTTTCTAACATTCAGGTTCACGCCCCTAAGTACCTTTCTCTTCCCATAGGAAAATTTTACGTTTTTTAAAGTGAGCAACACCTCTCTGAACTTTTTTAAATTCTGGGAAATTTTTACCCCTTCAAGATACACTCTCAAATATTTTTGGGCCTCTTTAACATTTAGAGGTATCATATCTGAATTTTTACGCACAGCCACGCGAGATACAGGAGGATAACCCACCCCGATTTTATCCAAGTCCACGCGCCGAATAACTTCTCGGGGATTACCTTCCGATACAATTTCCCCCTTATCGAAAATAACCATACGATCTGCAAGGTAAATCGTGTTTTCCATTCTGTGCTCCACCAAAATAATTGTCAGACCGAGTTCTGTATTGAGTCTTGATAAAACACCAAGTATACTCTCAGCACTCTTAGGGTCCAGCTGGCTTGTGGGCTCATCTAACAGCAGAACTTTAGGATGTTTTGCCATTGCTGCTGCTATTGCAAGTTTCTGCTTTTCACCCCCGGATAGTTCTGCAGTTTTTCTGTGCCTTACACTCTCCATGTCAAGAAGGTCAATCACTTCCTCTACTCTCTTAGTAATCAAATCACCACTTAATCCAAGATTTTCAAGCCCAAAAGCTATTTCCGTTTCAACGCGATTCATCAATATCTGGTTTTCTGGATCTTGAAGAACAGTGCCTACTATAGAACTCATGTCGCGGGGCAGGGTGCAAATAGGATTTTTGCCATAAACACTCACGTTCCCTAAATACTCTCCCCCGTAAAAATGAGGAATCAGGGAGTTTATTACACGGAGCAGCGTGCTCTTTCCTCCCCCTGAATGACCGGCAACCAGAACAAATTCCCCATCATCCACCTTCAAATTCACGTTTTTCAGGGCAAAATGACCTGAAGAAGCATACCTGAAACTAAAATCTCTTATATCAATCACCGTACCATGCCCCCACAACAGAATAAGGTATTATCAAAACAAGCCATCTAATCAAATCAGACGGATAAAAAAAGTAAACAACAGCTAAAAGGAAATCAGAAATAAGTATGTAGAATGCAAACGCAGAAAAACCATTTAATTCTATTTTTTTCCAACGGCGCCTTTTTTCAGAGGGGAAACCGTGTATCTCGAGCGCCTCCGCAATGTTAATGGCCCTATCAAGGCTCAGGTTAATCATGGACTCCAAAACAGGCAATCTACTGCGAATCTTATCCTTAAACTTTTTTCCGTTAAGGGGTACACCTTTCGCCATCATAACCTCCTGTATTGCCCTTGCATCCCCAACAACCACTGGAAAGAAACGAAGGGAGATTCCAAAAGAGAATACTGTTTTAGGTGGAACGCGAAAAGTTTCCATGACCCTGAGAATATCTTCAAATTCAGTAAGAGCTGAAAATATGGAAAAAGCTGAAGATATTGAAAGCAATCTCAACACCATTGATATGGTAAATTCCAGTTTAGATGGACCAAGAAGAATCATGTTGAAAAAGAAAATTAAAATGACAGAAAGTAAAGAGTATTTCATGTACGTGAAGTACTCCCTTTTCCTGCAAAAAATAATGGGTATTACAGTTGAAACAACCAAAATAATGAGACTCAATAGATTAACAATTATTAAAGAAAGAAAAACGATTAGAGCTAACCATATGAAGAGAACTAAAGGATTCGCCTTCATCACTCATCACCGGCAAATACCCAGAACCTGTGAGATGTAAACATCTCTTTTATGCACTCATCCATGTATGTTTCATTTCCAGCTATGTATATAACCACATTCTCGCATGACCAGGTACCAGCGGGATTAAAAGGAGACTGCACCATTTCCGCAAATGCACCGTTCAGAGATTTACCGTATTTATCCACTACTGTGTCGTTTTCCATGTAATACTCCATGCCCAATGTAGAATGCATGGAATTTAACTTCCTGGCGAGAGAGGTGTTGTAACCAACTAAAATCAAGTTGTATCTCTGGTATCCCTGAAAAGTAGAATTGTACATTTTCACGGAGACTTTTCCATTTAGAAAGTTTTTGAGCATATTCGCTTCTTTGAAATGAGCCGAATCGTATATTATAGCAGTGGGAAACACCTTTCCACCATACCCGTGAACGAGCGGCTCTGGGAAATCCGCCAGTTCCGCTGTAGTAAAAGACTCGCCTTTCCACCTGTGAAAATCCCAGCGCATAACGTCTCCTGCATGCAAAATGTATTTTCCGGCACCCACGTTGGCAAGCATTCCGTTTATGTAGTAAAACCATGCATAGGAAGAATTACCCACGATTCCGTCTATTCCCTTCACAAATGAACCACCGTATGCTGTACTCACGTTTGCCACATGTTTAAGAGTAGAAAGTGCATTACTGCCTGCACCCACAGTTACCTCCTTTATTACTTTCTCACCGTAATTTAAGGATATGATTACAGTAGCATTTCCAGAACTCTCATTTTTACTGCTAAAATGCGGTGTGTAAAACATCAGAGCAACTATGGCCGCAATTGCCAATACAGCTATGAGAGCCCGGTAAGAATGCATTAAAAAGAGCATGGCTTCAATGTTTTTTAAAATTTCTAAAAGTTTGTTTAGAAGAAAAAGAAGAACCTTAATAAATTGAAATTTTCTATGCTTTGAACTTTTCAAGTTATTTTGCATCTTTCATGCCTCACGGGATTCATAGACATAAAAAGATGGTATATCTGAACAGCATCCAAGGAAAAGTTAATGAGAGCATATTTACATTACCCGATATGAGTGATGAAATTACTGTGAAAGATGTGATGCGCATAATTACAAAGAAAGCAGCCATCGTTAGAGAAGATTCCACGCTAAAATATGTTCTCAGGGAGATGGTAAAAGACCCCAAAACTCAGAATGTTTACGTGGTTAACGAAAAAAATCAGCTCACAGGAATAATTACAATAAACATAGCTCTTCAATACCTGTATTCTGACTACATCCCACCAAGTTATCTTGAATTTGATACTAATTTATTGGCCGGGGAAAACACCAGAGCAAAAGATATCATGTTGCCCACGGTATACGTCAAGGAAAGTGATAAAATCCAGGATGCCTTCGTAAAGATGTTCCAGTATCACCTGCATGAGATTCCCGTGGTAGATGATGAAATGCATATCACTGGTGATTTACACGCAATGGAGCTAATAGTTAAGAGAATTGAACGGTGAGAAATTGGACATAGTATATTTGCTCTCCCTGGTAATTCTCGGAGTGTTCATAGGTCTTCTTTCAGGGATGTTTGGATTTGGGGGTAGCTCCATAAGCACACCACTTCTCAGAATTTTCCTTAATGTACCTCCGTATCTGGCTTTGGGCTCTCCCCTGCCCATGACATTGTTCTCATCAAGCATCGCAACTTACAACTACAACAAAAGCGGAGAGGTAGATTGGCAAACCACGTTAAAGCTTTTAGTAACAATAATTCCCGGTTCAGTAATAGGAGCGTATTTAACAGCATACATACCGGGAAAAATACTTATGATTCTCACAGCAATATTTCTGCTGTACATTTCCATACGATTCGTTATGGAAAGCAGTGAAAAAAGAGAAGTTAAAGGCAAAATTTGGATTTACATTTCGGGATTTATAATTGGCCTTTTATCGGGATTGCTCGCAAATGGAGGAGGTATACTCGTTACACCTGTTCTTGTACTCTTAGGGATGGCAATGAAAAGAGCTATAGGAACCTCTCTTGCTCTGGTTCTCCTAGGCACTATCCCTTCAATTTTAATACACTGGTACCTCGGCCACATAGACTGGATCATTACTGCATTTTTGATTATAGGGGCATTTCCAGGAAGTTACATCGGTGCAAGAATAACAATATCAACCGATTCTAAAAAAGTGAAAAAAGGATACGGCATTTTCCTCATGGCTTTTTCTGCGTTCTTTCTCATTTTTGAGCTTTTCAGATGATAATTTATTAATAGTGAAAAAATATTGCACATTTCATGAGAGCGGTAATCCTTGCAGGAGGAGAGGGTATGCGCATGAGGCCTCTGACCGCGTTCATGCCCAAGGTTATGCTCCCAGTGGGTAACAGGCCGATTTTAGAATACACAATCGATGCCCTTGCTAAAAACGAAATTTTTGACATAACTTTGGTGGTGGGATATCACAGAGACAAGGTTATGCAGTACTTCGGAAGCGGAAAGGAATTCGGAGTGAACATAGAATACGTGTACCAGAGAAAGCAGTTAGGTACCGCACATGCTCTGTCATTGGCAAAAACGGATGACGATCTTCTACTCTTTTACGGAGATAATATCGTAGACAGAAAGGCAATTGAAACAATAAAAAACACCCCGGCAAATACCATTGCAGGAGCATACTCAACAAAATACGCAAGATATGGAATAATCAAAGTTAATGGAAAACATGTGGTAAGGATTGTGGAGGGAGAACCAAACGAAAAAACTCTGGTATTCACTGGAATGGCGCATTTCAACCACGAAATTTTTGAAGTAATAGATGATTTGAAAAGAGAGGGGATTTATGATTTAACGGATGCAATTAATAAAATGAAAGTAGAGTATGTAACAATAAAAGAGGGGTGGAGAGACGCCACGTATCCACTGGATTTATTAGAAATGAACACATTAGTACTCAGAAAAAATGTGAGAAAAATCTCCGGAAAAATAGAACGAGCATCGATAATAGGCAACGTGGAAATAGGTGAAGAAACGAAAATTCATGCGGGGGCTTACATAAAAGGAAACGTGAGAATAGGCAAAAATTGTGAAATAGGACCTAACGCTGTAATAACCGGCGACACCAGCATAGGTGATGGAGTGATAATAGAATCATTGAGTCACGTGGAAAATACCATAATCATGAGCGGAAGTCATATTGGGGTTGGCAGCATAATAAGGAACTCCGTTATAGGAAGAGATGTTCAAATATCGCCCAGGTTTACCGTACTCACGGGAGAACGAGAAAAAATTACGGGTGGAAAGATTGTGAAAATGGACGGGGGCGCAATTATAGGAGACGGTGCAAACATCGGAGCGAGTGTTGTCGTTCACCCATGCAGAAGTATAGGTGCAAATACAATTATAAGTGATTTGAAAGTAATAACGGAAGACATTAATGACAACGAGAGTGTGAGGTGAAATGTGCGGCATAGTTGGATACATAGGCTTTCGAAATGCCACGGATGTGCTGCTAAAAACGTTGAAAAGGTTGGAGTACAGGGGCTATGATTCAGCTGGAATTGCTGTGGTGAATGGCGAGTTAAAGGTAGAAAAAAGGAAAGGGTATATAGATACAATAAAATCAGATTTCAAAGGCACTGTTGGAATAGGGCATACCCGGTGGGCCACCCATGGCGTTCCCAGCGATGAGAATGCGCACCCATTCGTGGATTGCAAGGGTGAAATCGCCATAGTACACAATGGAATAATAGAAAATTTTATGGAATTAAAGGAAAAGCTCATCGAAAAGGGACATGTGTTCAAATCCGACACTGACAGCGAAGTAATTGCACATTTGATAGAAGAATACTATGAGGATTCTTTCAAGGATGCATTCATTAAAGCTGTGAACGAACTGAAAGGCTCCTTTGCAATAGCAGCTGTAATGAAGGGACAGAGAAGAATAATGGCTGCAAAAAACGAGAGCCCGCTGGTTATTGGTATAGGAGACCACGAAAACTTTATCGCATCGGACATACCCGCATTTTTAGAGTACACAAACCGTGTTATCGTTCTTAAAGATGGGGAGATTTGCGAGGTTACCGACGATTTTGTTAATATTTACGATTTGAAAGGAAATGAAGTTAAAGAGAGCATAACAACTATTGACTGGAGCGTGGAAGATGCCGAAAAAAGCGGATACGAGCACTTCATGCTGAAGGAAATATTCGAGCAACCTCGCGCTTTAGAAGACACCCTGCATGCGCTACTGTCCAAGGACATGCCAGAGATGGATTTTGAAAGGGTGCATATTGTAGCATGTGGAACCTCTTATCATGCAGGTTTAACTGGAAAGTACATTATTGAAGAGCTGCTTCATGTTCCCGTTTACGTGTACTATGCATCGGAATACAGGTACATGCCAGAAATAGAAGAAAAGGCGCTCACCATTTTTATAACACAGAGTGGAGAGACCGCGGATACCATAGGAGCCGCGAAAAGAGCGAAAGATTTAGGAAACTACACCATGGCAATAACAAATGTTGTGGGCAGCTCCATAACGAACTACGTAGACCAAGTGCTCTACACAAACGCCGGGCCGGAAATTGGAGTGGCAGCAACCAAGACATTCACCACACAGTTAATGGTTCTTTATTATTTCTCAATAATATTTGCAAGCAAAAAAGGGAAAATATCCAAAAAAAAGGCGAACGAATTGCTTAAAGAGTTGCAAAAGACAGGATATTACGTGGAGAGAGTTCTTGGAGAGGAAGACAACATAAAAAAAGTTGCCAGAGAAATTGCCAGTGCCCAGAGCATGTATTTCATAGCAAGAGGTAGAAATTATCCCATTGCCTTGGAAGGCGCACTTAAAATGAAGGAAATATCATACGTACACGCTGAAGGGTATCCGGCGGGGGAGCTTAAGCATGGACCCATTGCGCTGATAAGCGATAATATGCCCGTAATAGCCATTGTGCCGGAGGACGAGCTATATGGAAAAATGATATCGAACATAAAAGAGGTTAGCGCGAGAAACGCCTTCGTCGTGGCGGTTTCGTCAAATAATGATGTGAAAAAATACGCAGACACCGTTATATCCATCCCCAAAACCAATTACCTATTCTCACCTTTTACTAACGCTGTTGCACTTCAGTTATTATCTTACCACACCGCAAAAATACTGGGGAGAAAAATAGATAAACCCAAAAATCTTGCGAAAACTGTTACTGTGGAGTGATAAAATGAAATTCTCTGGATCATCTGGAGTAAGAATGAAATGGGGAAAAGAGCTCTTTGATTTTGCAAATGAAATAGGATTAAAAATAGGGAGCAGCTACGAGAGAGTCATCATCGGTGGGGATTTCAGGACAACAACAAAAACAATAATACACATACTTGCAGGAGCAATATCTGCCGCTGGATGCAATGTGGACATCGCCGGGCACGTACCAACTCCTTCACTGGCCTACGCAGCCCAGAAATATGACCTCGGTGTGATGGTCACTGCGTCTCACAACCCCCCAGATTACAACGGCATAAAACTCTGGAACCCAGATGGAAGTGCCCTAAATGAGTTCAAATTTGAAGGAATTAATGTGGCAAGGTGGGATAGGATAGGAAAAATTGATGAGTTTGATGCAGTATCGTATCATTTCAACGCTTTGATTAAAGAGTTCCGAAACATTGACCTGAAAGTTGTTATAGATTGCGCAAACGGGGCGTCAAGCGTTTTATCCCCCTATGTGTTTAAGGCACTTGGAGCAAAAGTTATTACATTGAATTGCCACCCTTCTGGACTATTTCCGGGGCATCCCAGCGAGCCGACTGAACAAAACTTAAAGTATCTTAAAGAGATGGTTATAAAAACAGGAAGTGATTTGGGAATAGCGCACGACGGCGATTCTGACAGATTTATTGCCATCACCTCATCTGGAAAATACGTGGATGGAGATAACATACTCGCAGTATTCACAAAAATTTTGGGATTTGAAAAAATAGTTGCGCCTGTGGATTCTTCCATACTACTGGATTCCCTTGCAAAGGTTGTCAGGGTAAAGGTAGGAGATGCAAACGTATCTATGACAATGAAAGAGCAAAATATTGAATTTGGTGGAGAGAACAGCGGAACGCAAATATTCGGAGACTGGAGATACACCCCAGATGCAATATATGCAGCCCTGAAATTCGCAGAAATAGCCAGTAAACACGATATAGATGAGGTGATAGATACCTTCCCCAAATATTACACCATACGCAAGAGCTTAATCTATAAGGACAGAAAAGATATAGAGAGAAAGGTAAAAAAGTTAGTGAGTGAATACGATAATGTGACCGGCATAGATGGGTTCCGGGTGAATATAGAAAAAGGGTGGTTCCTCATAAGATTCTCAGGAACCGAGCCAAAAGTACGGGTAACTGTGGAGCACGAAGATAGAAAAAATGCAAAGAAACTGGTTGATGAAATAATAAGCATCCTGTCTAAAAAGTAAGCAAAATGTTTATATATGTGGTCTCGATACAGGGGTAGGTGACGGTCATAGCGGCAGGGAAACACCCGGTCTCATTCCGAACCCGGAAGTTAAGCCTGCCCACGTACCGTGTGCGTACTGGGATGCGAGAGCTCCCGGGAAGCACGGTTAGCTGTCACCTTTCCTATAAAATTTTAAAGTGTTAGATATATCAATTAAACCAGGCATCCAGGCTTTTTTGATCCCTTACGGATTTAAATTCCTCAATCTTTTCAAGAGCACTTTTAACCCTTTCTTCTGAAAAATCCCGTTCTTCGCACATAAACTCAATTATCTTCTCCTCATTTGCATTCTTCCACACAAGTTCATATTCATCGGTTACTGGTGGATTTAAGAAAAATTCTCTGACCCTGTTGTAATTCTCAATGGTTATTCCCTTTACCTTCATAATCCCTTCCAAGTTTCCATATTTCTTTAAAAGTTTGAGAGCTGTTTTTGCACCTATTCCCTTAACTCCGGGATTAAAATCCGTCCCCACCAAAATGCCCATATCTATAAGCTGCTCTCTCGTTATTCCTAACGCCCTAAGATTTTCTTCTAAATTTATGAGTTCGGGTTTTATTTCCACATACATTTTTTTTCTTGGCAATTTTCTACGGCCAGTAATAGCCATGTTTCTTATCAAGTACGGGGCACCGAATAAGAGAGAATCATAATCCTGAGATGCCGCAGCATAAGCATCTCCCTTCATAGCCATGTATGATGCCTGAGCCTCACCCTCGCTCGGTGCCTGAACCCACGGAATACCCATATAATCCAGAAGCTTTTTAGCATCTCCTACCATTTCTCGAGTTAAAAAACTCGCCTGCTGCGCCTTTACGCGTGCCAGTTCCTCGTTTCCCTCATCCACTGCCTTTTGCCACTCTTCCATTGCCCTCCTCCTGATTTTCATTCTTTCGTTCAACGTGTTTAACTTCAATTCTGGGGGTTTCCCATCAAAAACATAAACTGGCTTGATACCTTCAGCCATGTAATTTACCGTTCTATAAAACAGGCCAGATAAGTGAGAAGTAACTCTCCCATTATTGTCTCTCAAAGGTGTGCCATCCGGCTGTCTAATTATGCTTAAAAACTGGTAAAGCGCATTGTAACCATCAATAACCACAATCCTGCCCTTTAAATCTCTAAACTTTATTTCACGCTTCACAAGTATATCTCCAAGATCCACGCCCATATCCCAACACCAGATGATTATTGCATTCATTGATTTATTTTTATTGGATATCAACAAATAGGAAAATCTAAAAACATCACATCAAAAAGAGCCATCTTAAAAAATAAAAAATACCGCATTTTTGCGGCAAATAAAATTCTGCAAATTCACTTACTTAAGGATTATCCTCGCGTCCACTACCTTCAATCCATTTTCGTAGACCATCACTGGATTCGCATCTACCTCTTTTATGTAGTCTCTGAGTTCCCAAACCAGCTGCGAGAGCCTGCTTATTGCCTCTGCGATTGCCTTAACGTCCTTCGGCTTCTCTCCCCTGGCGCCCTGGAGAACTTTGTATCCCTTTATCTCGCTGATCATCTCCTTTGATTCCTCTTCAGAGAACGGTGCTATGCGGAAAGTAACATCTTTCAGGATTTCTACGAATATACCTCCAAGTCCGAACATTACTGTTGGACCAAACTGCGGGTCGTAAATGCTTCCTATTATTGTCTCGGTTCCCCATGGCTCCATGTGCTGCACGTAAACTCCGTGAATTTCCGCATTAGGATCATATTTCTTTGCATTCTCTATGATCTCCTTATACGCCTGCTTAACTTCTTCATCACTGTTCAAATTCACCTTGACACCACCAGCATCACTCTTGTGAATGATCTGAGGTGAAACTATCTTCATAACAACGGGATACTCCACCTCATGCGCTATATTCACTGCCTCATCTTCGGTTTTTGCCATCTTGCCCTTTGGCACGGGCAATCCGTAGGCAGCAAACACCTGCTTTGCCTCTGGTTCAGTAAGAAGCTTTCTTCCAGAAGACAGCACGTTCTTTATGATTTCTTCTGCCTTCTCTCTGTTAACCGTATAGGGCTTGAATTCTGCGTTGGTCTTCTCAAGATACCTGCCATAAGTTCTCAGCATACCCATTGCCCGGACCGCTGCATCAGGGCTCTTGTAATACGGAATTCCATGCTCAATCAGCCATTCGCCTGCCTTTATGCTCTTCTCACCACCGGTGTAATTTACAATAACGGGCTTGTTCACACCCGCCTCGTCGATGGCTTTCTTTATGTTCTCTGAAATCTCAAGCGGATTTGTGAAAGAAGTCTCGCAGAAAAGAACAACAACACCATCCACCCAATCGTGCTTCAAGGCATCTCTTATTGAACCGTAATACTGCTGGGCATCAGCCATACCAGTTAGGTCCACAGGATTTTTTGGACTACCAAATTCGGGCATGTGCTTTCTCATCAATTCCTTTAAATCCTCTGGCGCGTCTTTTATTGGTATGCCATACTTTTCAGCAGCATCCGTTGCGAGCACGCCCACACCGCCACCGTTTGTGATTATTACCAGATTGTCCCCCTTCATTGGCGGTTGAAGGGCAAGGGCCATGGTACCATCAAATAGAGCGTCCAGGTTCTCGGCCCTCACAACGTGACCCTGCTTGAAAGCAGCATCGTAAATCTTTGTGCTTCCCGCCAGGCTTCCTGTGTGGGATGCCGCAGCAGCAGCGCCTCTCTGAGATACCCCCGCCTTGAGAGCAATTATGGGCTTCTTTGATTTTTTGGAGTTCTCCAGGAACTTGCGCCCGTCTTTAACGCCTTCCATGTAAAGAGAGATAACATTTGTATCGGAATCCTCGTTGAAATATTCTATCAAATCTCCAAAGTTAAGGTCCGCCATATTACCTATACTAATCATGTGGGATATCCCCACCTTGTCGCTCCAAGTTCTCGCATCCATGGCAATAAGGAGCGCACCGCTCTGGGAGATTAAAGCAGCGTTTCCAGGGTAAGGGAGATACGGACCGAAGGATGCATTTGCTTTCAGAGGGTTATTCATAATACCCACAACGTTGGGTCCGAGTATGCGCATTCCGTACTTCCTGGCTATTTCCACAACCTGATCCTCGAGGTCCTTGCGTCCAACCTCGCTAAATCCAGATGCAATAACCACAAGTCCCTTAGCACCCTTCTTGCCACAATCTTCAGCTGCGGAAGGAACGTACTTTGCAGGAACTACAATCAAAGCTATGTCAATTTCATCTGGAATGTCTAAAACACTGTGATAGCACTTCAGTCCGCGAATCTCATCTGCTTTTGGATTCACAGGGTATATTTTTCCCTCGTATCCGGATTCTAAAAGATTCTTGACGCACTGGTGTCCTATGGCTTTTGGATCTCTGCTTGCACCGACAATTGCTATACTTTTTGGTTTAAATATTGGGTCTAATGGATGCATTTTATTACCTCCTTTATTGCTTCCTAAGGGGACATGGCAGCATCCCATAATAACTTTAATATTCGTCTGACAACGAACTTGTAATTAACAATGGTCGTTTGAAAAGATGTAATAGCGGAGGGAAAACGTTAAATCTGAAAATTGAGATATCCACATGGAGAGAAATATGCTATCAAAAATACCTTTTGATATGAACGCACTGCGGATGTTGGGAAAAAAAGAACCGGACGTTGAACTGATAAGGATAGGTATAATTGCCGAGCTTGATGCAATTAACCTTTATGAGCAGCTCGCAGCACAGGCCGAAGACCCGCTGGTAAAAAAGGTATTTATGGATATCGCACAGGAAGAAAAGGAGCATTTCGGAGAGTTTATGGAGTTGCTCAAAAGATTTGACGGAGAAATAGTGGAAGCGATGGATGACGGGGCAAACGAGGTTATGGATTTAGAAGAAGATTGAGGTGATCATATGAATTTGGAAAAATACAATTTGGAAGAGCTACTGCTGATAGGGATAAAGAGCGAAATTGAAGCAGAAAAAGTTTACAGGGAAACTGCAAAAAAAGTCAATAATCCATTTTTGAAAAACAGGCTGGAAGCTTTGTCAAAAGAGGAAAATGCCCACAGAGAAATATTAGAGAAAACTTACAGCAAGATGTTTCCTGGCAAAGAAATGGTTATACCAGAAAATCCGGATTTTTTACCTGAGTTTCCAGAAATAAAAATATTCAGAGAACTCGGTACAACCACTGACGTAAGAAAGGTTCTTGAGCAGGCAATGAAAGCAGAGATAGGAGCAAAGGAGTTCTATGATGGTATTGCAAACATGGTTGATGATGACTACATAAAGAAACTCATGCGTTATATGGCCAAAATAGAAGAGGGACATTACATGATACTGAAAAAAGAGTACGACGACATGGTGGAATTTGAGAGCATGATGAACGATATGGATTACGCACAGTTTGACGCTCGATTTTAATGGAGGAAAATATTTATCCTCCTTTGTATACACCTAACGGGGTGAAAATATGGTTGAACTGAAAGCGGTAGTGGTCAAAGAAGTAATGATTAAAGACGTGGTATGTGCGCATCCATCGGATACCATATCAAAAGCAATCAGCAAGATGCAGGAGCACGGGTTTCACGAGTTACCCGTAGTGGACGATAAAGGCAATTTACTTGGAATAATAAATTATAAAACGCTCATAAGGAGAAAAAGCATATCTCTCTATTCCCACGTGGAAAACGTTATGATCAAGCCCCCAGTGGTATCTCCGGATGACAATATAGTAGATGCTGTTATAAAGATGTTAGATGGCGGGTTCAGGTCATTGCCCGTGGTAAAAAAAGGCAAAGTTGTGGGTATAATTTCCAGGACAGATGTTATTAAACTCGTGCCAAGCATTCCTGACCTTGCAAATATCCCTGTAGAAGACGTGATGACTTCAGAGCCTTACGTGGTTGATGAGAATGCACCGGTGGACGCTGCAATAGAGCTCATGAAAAAAATCAGCGAGCTAAGTTTGCCGGTTGTTGATAGCAATAATCATCTCAGTGGTGTTGTTCACATGCGAGAGATTTCCCGAGCTATATGGCGTGCAAAAGAAAGAGCAAGTCAGGGAGAACTAGCAGGAGAGAAAGAGAAAAAGGTAGTGTACATAAAAGAGCTTATGAGTCCTCCTGTGTACGTCGAAGAGGATGCAAAGTTAAAGGAAGCTGCTGAGAAGATGACTGAGTTCCATTCATCCATCTGCGTGGTAATAAACAAAGATAACGTGCCCATAGGAGTTATATCCCAGAGAGATGTTATGGAAGCGGTTGTCAGAAAAGGAGAAGCCGAGGGAGTGTTCGTGCAGATAACGGGACTTGACATAGATGATCCTGAGCCATACACTGTCATATACGATATGGTTGAAAGCTTCCTTAACAAAATAAACAAACTAAAAGATTTTAAACCCCAGCTTTTGGTGTTCCATGTGGAAGTTCATCACGTGACAGGCAATGAGATCAAGTACAGCGTCAGGGCAAGGTTCACCACGGACAGAAAGCTTTTCTTTGCCAAGAGCTATGACTGGAATCTTTACAAGGCATTCAAGGAAGTTCTCGAGATTTTGGAGAGAAATGTTAAAAAGGAGAGGGAAAAACTCCAAGAATTCAGAAAAGTCACTCTCTAAATTTCTCTGCCTTTTCAATATTTATTTCCGCGCCGACAACTGGATATCCTATGTCAAACTTTTCCAGCACTTCAGGATGGATTTCTCCAAAGAAACCTATTTCCTCGTTTTTCACAATTATATTCGCGCATCGACCAGGTATAAAGCTGGGATGTTCAGTGGACGTGACAAGATAATCAGATAATCCTATATCGCTCAAAACGCGCTCAACTACGGACTTTATGTCCGTGAAACCCACGCGAGAATTCACCATTAAAAAAGCCAGATGTCTTTCAAGGGC
>WAOD01000050.1 GCA_015521465.1 DHVE2 group archaeon | reverse complement strand
TTCCACCCGGCGGCAAAGAATACGGAAAAACGGCAAATAGCAGGGCAGCTACAATGACTACACCTGGCACGTGAACCCACAGAATCTTTCCGTATAAACTTGAGGGTTCATCATCCTTTTTATTAACCAATGCCGCCACCTTCACGTAATAATAACATTATCGTATATTTATTTTCCCTCAATATTGAGAACAATTAGGCTGGCCAAAAATGTTTAGATAAGTTTAAATATTTATGTGCATTCACAGGCATATGCTTCTTTCCGAGCTAAAGCCGGGCGAGTACGGCATAGTGAAAAAGATTAGAGGTACCGGTGCGCTGCACCGTCGCTTACTTTCAATGGGATTGCTGCCCGGCGCAATAGTTCGGGTAGTTAGAGTATCTCCACTTGGTGACCCTGTAGAATACGAAATCAGGGGGTTTTTCATATCCCTTAGAAAACAAGAAGCCTCGTTCGTGGATGTTGATAAGGTTACACCGCTATCATTTATACCCCGCAACTCTGATGTGAGAGTGGTGTTCATAGACGGCGGAGTAGGTTTCGTGCATAACATGGGAGCAATGGGCATTGCTGTGGGCAAACGCCTGAAAATCATCGCACCGTGCTGCCCCATGCAGGTTAAAACCGAAAAGGGTGTTTTCACTCTGGGGCGCGGCATGGCATATCGCGTGTTTGTGAGGTGATTTCGTGTTAGTCGCACTTGCAGGTAATCCCAACACCGGAAAGTCCACCATTTTCAACGCATTGACAGGGATGAAGCAACACGTGGGCAACTGGCCAGGTGTGACTGTTGAAAAGAAAGAAGGGGAGACGAAAATAGAGGGAACTCTTGTGAAGGTTGTTGACCTGCCCGGCACGTATTCCCTCACCGCTTACACCATGGAAGAAATTATCACGAGAAACTTCATAATTGAGGAAAAACCCGACGTGATAGTAGATATCATAGACTCCTCTAACTTGGAAAGAAACCTTTACCTTCTAACCGAGCTTTTAGAGCTACATTCAAAAATAGTGGTAGTTTTGAACATGTTTGACGAGGCACAGAAAAAATACAGCATAGATGTTGAAAAAATGTCAAAAATATTGGGATTGCCAGTTGTGACCGCGGTGGGAATTCGCGGGAAAGGAATTGATAAGCTAAAAGAGAAAATTCTCCACGGAAAGTTCAATCCAAAGAGAGTGGAATACCCAGAAGATGTGGAAAAGAGAATTGATGAAATAGTAAATCTAATAAAACCGTTAAAAATAGAACCCGCAAGATGGTACGCAATAAAAATTCTTGAAAACGATGCAGAGGTTCACAAAAAAATCGCAGAAATGGGTGGTAAGAGCGTGCTGCATCGGGCAGAGCATTTGAGACACGAGATTGAGGATATTTACGGAGATGATATTGAAAGCTTAATGACTTCATTTCGATATTCTTTTGCTCACGGTCTGTTTCACGAGGTTGCAGAGCCCATAAACGTTGGTGGCGTTACTATCACTGACATGATTGACCATGTGGTAACCCACAAAATATTCGGACTGCCCATTTTTCTGGCAATAATGTACCTCTCTTTTCAATTCGTGTTCTTAGTAGCTGCTCCATTTCAAGATGCAATAGATTTGATTTTCAACGGTAAAAGCACGGCGACAGGGCACATACCCGGTCTGGTGGATTTATCGTACAACTGGATGCTGCAATTCATGCCTGCATGGCTATCCTCTTTCATTAACCACGGCATGCTCCGAGGCCTCGGTGCAGTGCTCACCTTCACGCCCGTCATCATGCTCCTATTCCTTATTCTATCCTTCTTAGAGGATTCAGGGTATCTCGCGAGAGTTGCATTTCTTATGGATAGCATAATGAAGAAGATGGGCTTAGAGGGGCGCGGAATAATCCCGCTCATGCTCGGGTTTGGATGCAACGTGCCGGCGGTGATGGCCACCCGAACTCTAAAAGATGAAAATGAGAGAAAATTAAGTATTGCGCTGAATCCTCTTATACCCTGCGGTGCTAGAATTCAAGTATTTGCATTTCTCTCAGGCATATTTTTCCCTTCAAATCCCGCGCTGGTGCTCTGGAGCCTTCTAATCCTCTCCATGGTCGTCGTGTTCGTGTTAGGTTATATATACAGCAAAACCATATTTCGCGGCAAGAGCGAGCCATTCGTTCTCGAATTACCGCCGTACAGAATGCCCACCATAAAGGGAATTTCAATTCACATGTGGGAGAAGAGCGAGGGATTCTTGAGGAAGGCGGGAACCATAATAGTTGGCGCAGCTGCAATCATATGGATTTTCGCCGCGCTCCCGTGGGGCGTGAAATACGGCTCTCCCGATAGTTACATAGGGATGTTCGCTCAATGGATTGCACCCATTGGCACGGCGTTCGGACTAACACCAGAGGCAATCATATCCCTTATATTCGGCTTTTTTGCAAAGGAAGTGGTTATTGACGTGCTTTACGTGCTGTACGGTAGCAAAGAAGCAATATTCCACGCCATGACTCCCATTCAAGCTTACTCTTTCATGCTATTCATGCTATTCTACACTCCCTGCGTGGCCACTCTTGCTACAATTTACAACGAGACAAAGAGCAAAAAATTCACCCTGTTCGTAATTTTAGAGGGTTTTGTCTTAGGAGCCCTATTTTCCTTCGCTTTCTATAATCTGGCAAATCTTTTGGGGGTGGGTACATGAACGGCGAAGTTAAAGTGAAACTCTCTGTTATTTACTCATTCACACTTATTTCTTTATCTCTGTACTACGGTATTTACAACGTACTGGCGTATTTTTCCGTTAGCCCGGGAATTTATCTGGCACCCCTGTCCATTATCGCCCTGCTCTCACTTCCTCTGTTTTTCCGTGAAAAAAACATTCTTCTTTACTCTTTAATTGCCATACTATCATTTCTCATAGCACTGGGAACAATGCTAATCTCCGACATACATGTGCAGGGGGACCTTATGGACGCTTTTATTCTAATTTTAATTGCATCTCTGATAGTCACTGGTGTGAAGGATACTTTCAGGCTTCTTTACAGAGGACTGTCTTTCTATCTTGTAGGAACTTTTCTGCTTTTGGCATTTACAGCAATTAAAATTATAATTTTCCTGTCCGCTGTGCTTGATTACTACATAAACTGCCTGGGAGATAAATGCACACCATACCCATTTGTCGCTTTTCCTTCCGTCGCTTTAATTTTACTCGTAATTCCTGCTCTGTATCCCTATTTTGCGCAAAAACTATTCAGGAGAGAGGTTAATGATTAAGGGTGTTCTTAGAGAAATATGCAAAGGAAAGACTCTTGCAGAGATTGCAGAAGATTTGGGGATGGAATACACTGCACTAATCGCCATGCTGGAGCACCTGGTAAAAATGGGATATCTGGAGAAGGGAAAAAAGGAAAACACAGGGCTATGTGCTTCCTGCCCTCTTCAAAAGGTATGCTCTAAAAGGAATTATACAGTTTACTTCCTAACGGATAAGGGAAAAAAGCTCACGGGCTCATGCTAATCTCTCCGGGCATATCTCCCGGCGGGAGCAGTGCTTGCATTTCCCCGGGCGATTGTGGTTGCGATGCACCTCTCCCGTTTTTAGGGCTTTTCTCATCTCTGACACCTTTTCCAGCAACAGATTTTTCAAATCTTCCTCGTATTCTATGCGATAAACCTGAGGACCATATTTAAGAAGCCCATATGGCGGTGCCCTGTAATTTTCTTCAACCAAAACCATGTACGCGGTTAGCTGCATTATATGGGAAAAATATGGTCCTTTTGGCACTCTACCGGTTTTTACTTCCACAGGAATGAAATCCTCACCTACTTTTATTAGAAGATCCGGTCTGCCCCATATCCCGTACTTCTCGCTTTTCAAAATGGGACTACGTTCAAGGTCATCAACGTAAATAATTTCGCCATCTGGCAACCGTAACTCTTTTTTTATTTTCTCATAGCTCATCTCGCTTCTAAGAGCAAGGTAAAAGAAGAATGTGGCAAAAATTAGCCACAGCAGAGATGAAATTTCCATAATGTAGCAAATAATTTTGTTTGGTTCCATCACAAATGTTACGGACAGTATGGAAAAAACAGTTGCGGCGAGAGGGAGAACTACCATTATCTTCTTGAAATTATCGTGCCACATGGTAACGTACCGCTCGGACTTCCAGAGAAAATAGAGCGCGGCAATTAGCCAGAAAACCGATATGACATCAAAAATTATACCTAATGTATACGAAGAATAAATCATTGATATACCTACTAAAGAAACTATGGTTGCACCTATGGCAAGATAGAGCACAGTTCTCTCGGAGTTTCTTGCTCTTTGATACGCTTTCATACCCTTTTTTGCCTGCATACCTATTTCCCTGTGCTTCTTAACTCCTTCGCTATCCTCATGGTGCTCTTCACGGCTGAGCCACCAGCTAAGGGGACAGTAAGAGTATTTTTCTATATCCCCAGCAGAAATGAAGTCCACGGGGAAAATATGCATTACAGTGTATTTAATGGTATCGGTAACCGCACAAAATAAAAAATATAAATAGGAGTAGCAGTATTCACAAGCAGGTGATTGGTATGGATGACAAGGATACAATAATGAATGAATATTATGAAAGGCACATTGTTACCGCACTTATAGGAATAACATGCGACACATCAAAAATAGAAGACGTTTCTAGGGAACTGGTGAAGTATCACAACGTAGAAGATGTTTTTCTCACCACCGGAGATTTTGATATAATAGTGAAGGTTAAATTCCCGGAGTATTCAGACCTCAAAGATTTCATACTAAACTCCATATCCAAGTTAGACGGGGTAACAAAAACAGAGAGTATGCTTGTGGTAAGTACTTACAAGGAGAGAGGTGTAGCGTTTGAGTGAGGTGATTTAAATGGGAGAAGAAGAAAAGTTGTATAAGGAAATAATAGGAATAATGGAAGAGTTAATAGAAGATACATCCATTCCAAGAAACATAAGAAGGAGCATAACCCATGCAAAAAATACCCTGGAGGAAGCGGGAAAGCCCATGGACGTGCGTGTTGCCAGTGCCATTTTTGAACTTGACGAAATCGCAAACGATCCTAACATACCTGTACATGGAAGAACTGTTGTGTACATGATAATGGGAAAACTGGAAACACTCTCTAAGATAGTTTCCTCCTGATATCCATGGACTTTGTGGATTTTCTTCATATTTTCGTCCCTATTTTTGCCGTTATTGATCCCTTTGCTGCCCTGCCCCTGTATTTATCTTTCTCACACGGATTGAGCAAGGATGACAAAAACAGAATTATAAAAGAATCAACCATCACCGCAGTGTCCCTTTTGTTATTTTTCCAGTTTACTGGGATGTACATCTTAGATTTTTTCGGAATTTCCATCGCCGCCCTGATGATTGCCGGCGGAGTACTTATGATACTGGTAGGTATTGAAATGGTCAGAGAGGGAGACAAGCCGAGAAGCACGAGAAAAAAAGACAAGTTAGTTGAGGAAACTGGAGACGTGGCTATTGTACCACTTGGCACTCCAATGCTCGCTGGGCCCGGAGCAATCTCTCTGGCTATAATACTCATGGGAAAATACGGTTCTTCTCCCGTTGGCATAGTTAGCATCACAATTTCGATTATTAGCGTGATTGCCATAACCGCCATTTTTTTCATGGGAGGCAACTACGTGTCAAAAATAATGGGAGAAAAAGGCTCCAAAGCATTCACCAGGGTCATGGGCCTTTTAGTCACTGCATTCGCCGTGCAATACATACTGGACGGAATTTCAATGTATTTTCACTTATAATCACACGCTTAGAGCAACTATTATCAATAGTACAAAGAGAGTCAGGAGTATGTAAAGCACGTACTGTCTATCCTTTCCAGGCATGAGAACGCGCCTGAACCAGTCACTGAACGAAAATGTTAAATGTCCCAAAGAAACGTACCCGCAATGAACCACGTCTGTAAAATTGAAATCACTGGTGGTACGATAGAGCCATTTCTGCGTGGATAGGAGTATTGATGAATGTGCCCGCGTGGGATACTCGTCGTTGTGCAGGCCTCCGCTCCATGCTCTCGTGATTTTAGCATGCCTGAGAAATTTGCCTTTCATGAAAATATAGAGCGTGAAAAATATTCCAACAATGAAAACAAAGAGCATTGTAGGTGATAGAACTCCAAATCCGTTGCCAGATATGATTAAAGTACCATCGGGTATCCCTAACAACCCACCTATGAATTTGGAAGATGACACACCTGTCATGCCGTGCACTATGGGCGAGAATGCGTAAAAAAGAAGCTGCGGTATTGCCCCAAGGAGTACAATAACTGCTGCGCCAATTATTATACCCACATCAGAGATTTCGTATTTGCGCCTGACGCTTCTCCCAACACCATGAACCACAAACTTACTCATGGCAATCATACTAACTCCAGCGGTTAGAGCTACAAGGGCACCTACCAAAACGGTAACCACTTTCATAACCATATTAGAAAAATAAAATGCCTGAAACATGGATTCTATTGCCATCCATTCCCCCACAAATCCAGGAAAAGGAGGAACTCCAGAGAGGGATATGGCAGCTACATAACCCCCAATGGCACCCACGCGGGTTAGAGAGAATTTTCCACCCAAAGCCTCACCGCCGCTTTTCTCCAGCTTACCCGCAATGGAGAACAGAAGAGCCTTTGAAACGCTGTGCACAAATGAGAAAAACAGCAAACTCACTAGCACAAAACTCGCAATGACCACAAAAGAGAAGTTCAGAGTTATGATAAAAGCACCCGTTAATGCAATAAGCACCCCGTCATTCTCTACAGTACTGTACGCCGGAAGCCTCTTCACATGGTCGGTAACTGACGCGTAAAATGCACCCCATATAGCAGTTATTCCACCGAGGATTAAGAGAATCACACCAACCCAAGCAGATGGCAATGAAACCCCGGAGAACATTGTAAGGCCGTAAACTCCCATCAGGGTCATAACAGCACTTAGCTGAGCAGACATGTTTGCAGGTGCCTTTGAGTGAGCCTCCGGCAACCAGATATGAAAAGGAAATACGGCCATCTTAATTGTAAATCCCATGGCAAGCAGAAAATAAATTACGCTCCATTCGGGAATATGAGTCCAAGATGAAAACAGGAGACTGCCCGTGAGAGAATATGCATACGAGAATCCAGATAGAATGAATAAAGTGCTGAGCTCCCCAAAACCCAGGAATAAATAGGCAGAGGTAGAAGATTTTTTGTGGGCATAAAGAGAAATGAAAGAAGCAACTGTCATGCCCTCCCATCCTGCAAGGAAAGTGATGGCATCTTGAGATATTAGAATTAAAAACATCATGGAAGTGGTGAACCCGAAAGTTGAAGCAAGAACGCCATCTTCCGGCTCGTAACCAAGGGAGAAAAGGGACATGAAAAGCCATATAAGTGAAGAAAGCAACAGGAAATACCATGATGTGGGTGCAACTGGAATCATTTTTAAGAAGAGCAAAACCATGGTCATGGTGGAGCCGAGGGCAACCAGCCCGTAGGATGTTCTTTTCAACTTCAATCCAACTATTCCCGCAAGGAAATAAATAGCGAATATTATGGCAAGGTAATTCATTCATTCCACCTCCCTGTGAGTTGAAGAAGTGCCTTAAGTATATACTTTGGCTGTGGCGGACAGCCAGACACCCTCGCGTAAACGGGTATCTCCTTTTCTATCCTTTTTAGATAAATACCAGAAGCGCAAGCCCCCACAGCAAGAACTGCTTTTGGCTCTGGCATAAGTTCGTAAGACTCACGGAGAATGGGGAGCATGTCATCGGTGAGCTCACCCACTACCATAAGCACGTCTGCGTGTTTGGGAGTTGGAGTAGTAAAGAATCCTAGGCGATGAAAATCATATTGCGGCGCACCCAGTAAAGATATTTCCCTGTTGCATGCTCCGCAGCTACCCACGTCTAGGACAAATATATGCACGGATTTTTTAATAGATAATGTTTTTCTAACTTCCACATGGTCTTCACGCCTTACCATATCAGATTTGCATAGCCCACAACCCATGCACGAGAAATTATGTATATCTGTAAAAACAGTGCAATTTTTCAGGCTATCCGGATAATAAGATTTAGGAATATATTCATCGTCTTTCTTTGGAAATGGAGTTGTTATTATACCTTTCTTCAAGCCGCGTATTATCCACATTTTACCACCCTCCATAAAGGTCTGCATCCGCAAAATAAAGCCCGAAACTATCGAGAGCAAAGGGATAATCAGTAAACACGTTTCCACGAACTCCTATAGAGAATGCGTGGAGCATAACCACAGATGGAGGCCTTATTTTCACCGATTTCAGTTTGCCATCTTCAACATGCACCATCATAAATATATCCCCCGGCGGTGCCTCTATCAACCCGTACCTGAGCCCATTAGATGGCTTCTCTGGAACTCTGATTTTATTAGGAAGAGTTATCTCCTTGAGCAGAGAAATGCTATCTTTAACCTCAGACACACGCACCAGGAAGCGGGAAAGAGCGTCTCCGCCTTCTTCCATTCTGGGCTCGTGATCCCCGTAAAAATCCTTTAAAACGCTGAATTTTCTAGAATCCCTGGAAACTGCCGCTGCCCTGGCTGGTATGCCCGTGATATCGTTTTTAATCACGTCTTCGCTATTCAATTTACCAGTTGTATGAAGCCTGTCTATGAATATCCTCGAGTGCAAAAGCTCATCTATTAGTCCATTAAATTCAGATTCTAATTCTTTAAGCCTGTCATGGAAACCATCATATTTTTTGTATAAGATAGGATAATCCATCAAGTAGCGACTTCCAAAAACTATTGAGTTTAGACGCAAGAACTCTTCCGTGAGAGCTGAAAGATGCGCAGAGGCAACTTTCTGAGCTGCGTCGTTGGCAAGCTTGTGCATAACCCACACATGATTGTGTATCCTCTCCATCTCCACCGCCGCAAAACTCAGAGTTCTAAAGCTTTCATCCAAATCATCAAAAGCAAGATTGATAAATAAAGTGGTGTAAGAGGCAGCAAATTGACCGCTGAGTCTGGAAAAATAAGGAAGTGCCCGGGAAACGTCCATATCTTTTGTCATTTTCAGCATGCTTCTGTTCTTTTTGAATCCTCGGTAGGGCACGAGTGAGAGGATTCTTTCACCACAGGTAGCTAACCTGAACGCTCCTGCTTCACCAATGCCACCGGCAGCGGGTCCGTATGTCAATATCTTGGCACACGGAGGGAGTGATCGAGTATCTATGTTGTAATTGTTAAAGAACGCGGCGGTTATTGGCCTGTCACCAAGTTTGTCCTCACCAACGTTATCAATTTTTATTTTTCCAGTATCGTAATCTACCCACACTGCTGAATAACCTGCTTTTTCCTTGAATACAGCAACTAAAACTTCGCCGGTGTAATTATCCATTATCACAGGGACCACCCCCAAATGAGCCAGGAGTAAATCAACACTGTTAATCCTAACATGAAAAAAGAGCCCAATAAAGGAACGGAGACGTCTTTAGCCTTTAAATTCAGAGATAAATCTTCGTCCTCTTCAGGAAAGACCATCTTTAAAATCCAGTAGTTTAAACCGAGGAACGAGAGGAGAATACCAAGCAAGAGGAACGAAAATGCAAGCCAGGAAAGATGAGGTATCTTTGCAAGAACGCTTAGTATTCCAATTTCTCCAATAAACATGCCAAAGGGCGGGGCGCCCGTAACGGTTAATGCAGAAACAACTGCTGTAAACGCCATGGCAGGACTCTTTCTTATGAGCGAGCGAATCTTATCAACATCTTCCAACCCCCGCCTTTTCAGGGTTCCTGCCATGAGGAAGAGCGATGACTTTGCGAGGGCGTGAATGCCAAATACAATTAGCACGTAGATAATCGCATAACTGGAATAATAAGTAAGAGCTATGCCCACTGTGGCTATGCCCATTACATCCATGCTGGAGTATGCAAGCAATCTCTTGAACTTTTTCTGGGATATTATCATTGTACCTGCAACTATTACCGTGAGAATCCCAAACACAAGGGTTATCGTGAAAAGTGTTTCGCTCCACACAATACCATATAATCTGTAAAACACAATAAGAGCCGAGGGAAGAAGAGCACCGGAAAGCATGGCACTAACCGGAGAGGGCGCGGTACCGTGAGCATCTGGAAGCCATGTATGCATGGGGAATAGACCCACCTTAGTGCCAAAGCCAAGCAATCCCAGAACACCCACTAAAAGAGCCCCTGTGGCCAGCTCCGATTGATGTATCCAGAGAAGATTCCCAGATACTCTGCCGTATATAATTATCGCAAGCAGAGCCATGCCAAGACCAGTGGAAGCGATTATGATGTATCGCCAGGCGCTTTCAATATGGGATTTGCCACGCTCCACAATAATTAATGCCGCACTTACCACGGTGGACGCTTCCAGCCACATCCACCCGTATCCCAAAGAGGGAGTCGTGACCGCAAGGTACATTGTGAGAGCAAACAGATTAAGGAGAAGCCAGTAATAATTTGGTTTCAGGAAAAATTCTTTCATCTTATCCATGCAGAAATAAGCGTGGAAAGAGCCCATAATGAATGTTGTAGAAATAACCAAGAGCATTGCCCTGGAAACAAAATCCACGTAAAACCATGATGTGGAGAAATTACCCTGGAAGAAAAGGTAGAGTGAAAGAATCAAAGATATAAAAGATGCAAACAAAGTACTTGCAGCACCAAGTTTCCACTGTTTTGAAAGGGAAATCAGAGAGGCTACACCAGGAAACGCAAGTATCCCATAAACAACCCACACTGCATCCATTTAAATCACCCCGAAAGCTCCTCTAATTCAAGAGGACCGTATTCTTTCTCCGAGCCGAGTATCACCGCAAGGAGCACCGCCCCAATTATATCCAGAAGTATTCCTACCTCCAGAAGGAATCCCATGGGTGCAAGAACCACACCGATATAAAGAAGCGCGTTTTCTTCAACAATGTATCCTGAAATCTGGGCGATTGCATTTTTTCTCAATATGATTATCGTTAATCCAAGAAGAATAAGGACGAAGGGTATCGCCGCTTTCCATGTGTGGAGCAATGGATACAATCCGGCATAGAGTATGAACCCGGATATGACAACAATTATACCAATTACAAGGGAGTGCCTGGCGCTCGTGGAAATCTCCCGGTGCTCCCATATTCCTTCCTTTTTCACATCTTTAAGGAGAATTTCAGGAATCAACCACCCTCTGAACAATACTGTAAGCACGGAAAGAATCACCAATTCATAAACCCCCTTATAAATGCCAACAGCCAATATCAGCAGTGCAAGCAGAGAAGACTGCCACTGAAGATGCCTTATAAGAGTCCTTATAAAATTCTCTGCAATTATGGCAAATCCAAAAATGAGAATCAATACACCGAGAAAATCAATAATTGCATTGTAATATATCATAGCGGAACACCCCCTACGAAAAGGAAAGAAATAACGGCAATAAGAGCCATGAGGTACGCAAATGTCAGGTAATCAATTATCTTGAAAAGCCTGATTTTAGCAACCGAAACTTCCACCATGGCGATTATAACTGCAAGCAGTACCATTTTGCCAAATATGAGAGAAATTCCCCATACTATCCCCCATGCGCTGGGTTCCAGGGCAATTCCCCATGGCATGGCAAAAACATTTAGAAAGACCCCAAAAAGAATAAACTGTTTCATGTAGCCACCCCACATTTTAAGAGCGTAAAGAGAGCCAGTATATTCCATTCCCATGCCCTGTCCAATCATGCTAAGCTCGCACATGGTATGGCTCTCTGTTGGCAGCTTACCCGTATCGAAAAGAAGAAGAAGGAAGAATGCAGCTATGAGAAACAGGTGTGTGGGGGACAAAAGCCAGTTTATATTGGCCCGAAGATATTGATTAGTGATAAAAGGGTTGTTCGTACCCGTAATCAACGCCACACCAAAAAACACTGTTATTAGAACAGGTTCGGCAAACGCACCAAAATTTATGCCCCTCGTCGCACCTATACCCGTGTAATATGATCCGGTACGTTCTGTACCTATAACAGAGAAATAAGAGGCAAAACCGAATATGAACGCACCACCCAGGAAATCAACTGTAGGTGCTACCCATGATGGCGAACCGAAAACAATGGGAACAACCCAGGGGAGAATCAAGTATGCGGTAAATGCCAAGATAGGTGCAGCTATGAATAACCAGCCCGAATCCTCAGGTATCAAGTTCTCTTTCCTGAAAAATTTGGCTATGTCGTAATAAGGCTGGAACACACTTATACCTTTCCTCGACTCGAATATTGCCTCGGTTTTCTTTATAATTCCAGCTATCAACGGAGATAGCAGTAGAACTGCAAGCAACTGGATTGCACCCATTACAATCTCAGGAATCATATGGCGTTCACCTCTTTTCGAAAAGGCGTCATTAGGCTACGCGGCCATGTTGGGGGTGGACGCCATCACCCAACAGCAGGGTATAAACATCATGTATATAAACAATTGCTCACCTGAAAATCTTGAAAAAAATAAGATTGAACAAAAATTAAGATTTTATTTATTATCAATTCGTCTTACTTGTTATTTTTAATATTGATTAAACATACATAATAGCAGAGAGAACAGTTAAGTTTTTATTTCACAGGTTCATGGTATCATATATATGAACGTACACAAAATATCAGCCTCTGGAGCGAGGAGGATTGCAGCATTATCTGCGTTGATTTTTTACTCCATGCTTTCCCTGTCCATCTACCTCCACCCAGGATACAACATATTTTCACCACATCAATCACTAAGTGACCTCGGAATGATTGGCCAGAGTTATGCGTACATATTTAACTCGGCGATAGTTATATCGGGAACCATGTTCATGATTGCAACATGTATTTATTTTATAAATGTTAAAAGCAATAAATTCAAGAAACTATCCCTGTGTGTTTTTTTTATAGCCCTGATATTTTACATAAGCATCGCCTTCTTCCCAAAAGGTACCCCATATCATGATTATTTTGCACTGTCTTTCTTCGGCATATCAACCATTGCCATATTTATCTGGTTTATCTCCGAGTTTAAAATGGGTTCAAAATTAATGGCCACAATAATAATATCCCTGACTGTTATCGCATACATACTTGCATACAACTATCACCTGCTCGGGTTTGCCTTTGCAGAGCTTTTCGGGGGAAGCGTGATAATACTCTGGATAATTACCTTCAACTCAAGCTACAAATATAAAAAAGATTAATCTTACTGTGCAAAAGACTCTACCATTCAAAAAATAAGAAGTAAAAATGCTAAAAACGCAAATCAACATTTTTATACCTTGTAAACATGAAGAAAACAGTGGTTCTTATGGACATCCATGAAGCTGTAAAGTATGGTGAAAAGCTTGGCGGGGATTATGTTGAGATAAGATACGAAAACATTCAGAGAGGCCATGTTGAACTGAAAGATGGTGTTTTTCACACCCTTGCAGAAAGGCATTCAGAAGGCTACGGCGTCCGCGTGCTGGCAAGGGGTGCATGGGGATTTTCCACCACGAATTTAAATTTAAGGAGGGCAGTGGAAGAGGCTGTGAACCTGGCAATTTCATCATCGCGCGCGGTTAGAGAAAAAATAGAACTTTACGAAACAAAACCCAGTAAGGACAGGGTGAAAAGTCCTATGAAGATACGCCCTGAAAATATTGGTTACGAGGAAAAGACAGAACACGTGCTGGAGCTTGAAAAGGAATTGAAAAAAAATCCGCTCGTGAAATCAACGCAAATCAAATACGAGGACGCACACGGCACCAAGCTGCTGGTGACCAACGAGGGCACGGAAATTGAGTGGGATTACAACCACATACTTCAATACGTGTGGGTAACGGGAAAAGAGGGTGATGTCATGGGCGCCGCGAGACACATGATTGGCGGCGTTGACAAGGGCTGGGAGCTGTTTGAAGAATTTACCAATGAGATTATTTCCAAAAGGCTCCACAAGCAGCTTGATAACCAGATTCACGGGGTTCCTGTGAAAAGAGGTGAATTTCCCATAGTTGCTGGTCCCATTATAGTAGGAATAATAGCTCACGAAGCGCTTGGACATCTTGCCGAGGCAGATCTCACGATTAACTCTCCGTTCAGGGACATGATAGGAAAGCAGATAGCTCCTGAATTTGTGAACATGAGCGACAGGATAGTGCCCGGTGGATTTGGTAATAATCTTTACGATGATGAAGGCACTCCGGTGAAAGATGTTCACATAATAGAAAAAGGAGTGCTGAAAGAGATTATGCTTAACAGGGAATACGCCAAAAAATGGAACATGGAGCCAAACGGGCATGCCCATGCAGAAGATTACAGCAATCCACCAATTATAAGAATGAGAAACACCGTGTTTGAGAAGGGAGACCACACCTTGGAGGAAATGATAGAGGACATAAAATTTGGATACTATATGGTGGATTTCCGCGGAGGGCAGGCTGAACTTAACTCCTCGTTCCAGGTGGGTGTGCAGGAGGGCTACGTGATAGAGAACGGTGAGATTAAAGAGCCCATAAAGGATACTTCAATTAGCGGCATAGCAATAGAAGCCCTGAAGAATATCGAGGCAGTGGGCAGGGATTTTGATATAGAGTATGGAATATGTGGTAAGGGACAGAGCGCCTTCGTGAGTTCCGGAGGCCCGCACATGAAGTTCCCCCGCTCAATTGTGGTAGGTGGTGAAAAATGAACGTTATAAGGTATGGAGAGAAATTTTTTGACGAACTTGAGGTGCAAACACTTCACAGAAAAGAGATCAGTGCAAAAGCCGAACTGAATCAAATTTCATCTTCTACATCAAGCAATTTGGGAATGAGCGTGATAAGAGGAGTTAAGAATGGAAAGATAGGGATAAGCATTATTGATTCCACCGAAGAGGAAAAAATAAAGAGAGGAATTGAGAGAGCAGCCAAGCTGGCAATGGTCAACAAAAAAGATGAAAAATGGCCGGGATTGCCGGAGCCGGGCAATTACCATAAAAAAGATGAAAGAACAGGAGAGATGGGAGAAGAGGACTACTTCGTGAATTTAATTACTCTGGCCCTTAAAGACATCTCGGAAAGGAAAAAGGATGCTATGGTTGTTGGCGCGGAGGCGGGAAGCATATACGTGAAAACGCAAATAGTTAATTCTAACGGAATTGACGTGTCCCAGGAGGACTCTGTATCCATGTTCGTTCTGGTTCTCATGGCGCGCCACGGGGAATCCGTTACCCCGAGCATATTTGATCTGGACGTGACAAAAAATCCAAAAATAGACACGACAAAAGTTATAGATTCCTGCCTGACAAAATTAGAACACGCAAAGAAAGTTAAAAAAGCAGATTTGAAAGAGGCACCAGTAATTATGGAGCCATTTGCTCTGGGGGAAATACTGCAGTACGCGCTTCTACCGGCGTTTAACGGTGAGAGAAAAGTGAAAGGAACAAGCATCCTTGGAGATAAGTTGGGAGAGAAGGTAATGGACGAGAAAATAAAAATGATTGATGACCCGTTTCACGAGAAAAGCGTTGCGAAACTAATAGCCGACGACGAGGGAGTGCCCACCAGGAAAAACACGATAATTGAAAAAGGAGTGTTCAAAGGATTTCTATGGAATCATTACTGGGGAAAGATAGCAGGAGAAGAAAGCACGGGAAACGGAATGAGGAGTTTCAGAACAGGAGCAATGGGGATAGGAGCCATTAATCTTGTAATCGAAGAAGGAAAGAGGAAAGTAGAGGACATAATAGGTGATGTAAAAAATGGATACATAGTATCTTCTTTCCAGGGTGCTCATTCCAGCAATCCTGATACTGGCACGGTAGCCGCAGTTGCCAATCCTGCATTTGTGATTGAAGACGGGAAAATTACAGGCTCAACGGTATTTATGCTATCGGGAAACGTGTACGACCTGATGAACTCTGTTGGAGAGATATCTAATGATGCAAAGCCAGTGTATATGATCAGCAGGGGAATGTACCCTCACACACTATTTGAAAACGTGAAAATTGCACCTGTTACGAGGTGATGAGTTTGATAATAAGTGGAGATAAACTTACAGTTGAGGAAGTAGTAAACGTGGCAAGGCACGGCGAAAAAGTGGAGCCAGACAAGGATGCGATAGAACGCGTTATCAATGGTAGAAAAACCCTTGAAAAAATGATTGAAAAGGGGGAAAGAATATACGGAATAAACACCGGATTGGGAGAGCTGGTAAAGGTAAAGATAGAGAAGGAGAACCTGAAAAAGTTACAGGTGAATCTGGTGAGAAGCCACTCCTCAGGAGTTGGAAAGTATCTGGAAGAGGAGCTTGTTAGAGGCGCAATGCTTATAAGGGCAAATTCACTTTTAAAGGGATTTTCAGGTGTGCGAAAAGACATCGTGGAAATACTAATAGAATTTTTAAATCACAACATAACTCCTGCAGTTCCAGTCCATGGCAGCGTGGGTGCAAGCGGGGACCTGGCCCCTCTGTCCCATGTTGCCCTTGCACTGATAGGTGAAGGAGAGGTTATTCACAATGGAAAAATTAAATCCGCAAGGGGAGCAATGGAAGAAGAAGGAATTGAGCCAGTAGTTTTAGAGGAAAAAGAAGGCCTTGCACTTCTGAACGGAACGGCAATGATGGCAAGCTACGCTGCTCTTGCAGTTTACGATTCCTACCAAATAATGAAAAATGCACTCGTATCAGCTGCAATGTCTTTCGAAGCGTTGAAGGGCACCGATAAGGCACTGGACAAGAGAATAATGACCGCTCGCGGACATCCCGGGCAAATAAGAATCGCGGAGCGCCTACGGGAACTTTTAGAAGGAAGCAAAATAATAGAGAAGGCAAGGGAAAACAGGGTGCAGGACGCTTACACGCTAAGATGCATACCTCAGGTTTACGGCGCGGTACTGGACACCCTCAGGTACGTGAAGGGAGTGGTGGAAAGAGAAATAAATTCTGCAACAGATAATCCACTGGTATTTGAAAAAGATGTGATTTCAGGGGGCAATTTCCACGGAGAGCCAATAGCACTGGCGATGGACTTTCTGTCTATTGCTCTAACTGACCTTGGAAATATGATAGAGAGGAGAGTTGCAAGGATGGTGGATGGAAAGCTCAGCGGACTACCGGACTTTTTAATGGAAGAGAGCGGTCTAAATTCTGGTTTGATGATTCCGCAGTACACCGCCGCCGCACTGTGCAATCGAAATAAGATTCTCGCTTATCCGGCAAGTGCAGACACCATACCCACAAGCGCAAATCAGGAGGACCATGTGAGCATGGGGATGAACTCAGCAATAAAGCTCAGGGAAATAGTGGAAAACGTGAAATACATACTGGCCATAGAGTATCTAACGGCGAATCAGGCACTGCACATAGCAGGGCATTCCTCAATAGCAGTTGAAGAAGCAATTAAAGCAATAAACGTACCCAAATTTGAAAAAGATGCTGTGTTCCACGAATACATCGAGGACATAAAGAAAAAGATAGACGGTGAAACAATAATTTCCGCCGTGGAAAAAACAGTCAAAATAACTCTCTGATTTTCTCTTTTATCTCCGATATTTCTATGAACGTTTCCGCTATGGGTATGCCTTCTAAAGATGCCAGTTTTATGGCAAGCTCATCTACCTTTTCTGGATTTATGTAAATAACTGCCGTGGGCTTTAAAGGATGAGCCCTGATGGCAACCATTGGAGACCTTCCATACTTTACCTTTTTGAAAAACAGAGCGCGGTCCACGCTCCAGCCATAAACCTTGAAATAATCGTAAGAGTTAAAACTCAAAATGGCTTTGAGGCTATCCAGGATAGTGTATCCATATATAGCCCTCCGATATTCCACTTCTGGATTGAGAACCTTTGCATCAATTTTTTTCATAAAATCTGTTACGCTCACGCTGTATGGAAAATCAAAGATATCAATTATGGCATCCTCCCCGTAAGTAGGGATGAAACGCTTTATAGTTTCACCACCCCTTGATTCGTCAATTGCTATCAACGCATTTACAAAGCGATTAACCATTAAAACCCCCGGCGATTTCCTGCGACCTGACTCGTAATCGCTTATGACCGACGAGTTAATGCCAAGGAACTTTGCAAGCTCCTGCTGTGAAATACCAAATATCTCGCGCCATTTGCGCATCGTGGCTCCGGGTTTTTTGGAGAGCACAATTTCCCCAGCGATTTTCTCCGCAATATCCATAATTATTCATGGTGTATGTGAATTTAAATCTTTGCTCAATCAAGAATCTCCCGTATAACCTTCCGGTACTCCTCAAAAAACGATTCAAACGAGCCCCGACGGTAAGCGTAAAGGTTGAACTGCCTGCCAAGATTCTTATAACCCCTCTGAGAAAGGTAAAAACCGTCATAGTAAGCAAAAAGTTTATCTGGCCGGGTTTCAACACCGTGATTGTATAACCCCCTGCGCCACATGTTCTTGAAATCTTCCGGTAAAAGTGGATAGATGTACATCATATCCATAACAGGAACGCTATTTCCAAGCCAACGCCTGAAATAGTCCCACGTTAATCCGTGTACCTCTTTTCCAGGTAAACTATCGCTTTTCTCCGCTTTCTTACTCTCCACTAAATTATTTTGAGTAGTGGCTGCCAAATCGAGCATGTTTTCCTCAGTACCCCCAGTCATGTTTTTTTCGGATTTGACCATATTTTTTGATTCATCCACAATATCTCCGGGATATATCCCCAGCTCATCTTTTAAAAGATACACTGCACCAATTCCCAACCCCAACAGCGTTGCCATCGCAATTGCCCGCTTCTCCTCGTCACCCATTCTAATGCACCATGCTCTTATCAGATATTATTTTTTGTGTTATGGGTAATAATAAGCATTTTGGCTTACTCTTTCTCTCAATATTTTTTCTATTGCATCTTCATCACCCTCTCCTAAAGCAGATAATATGCTTATTAAATACGAATAATTTGAGGCCCCACGCCATGTCATGTGTGTGCCATCAGCAAATATGAAGTTCACTTTACCTATATTTGCAATTTTGTCTGTCATATCTTGCTGTGCCTCCCATCTTATTGCTTTATTTAATGGTTTTTCATAATATCCTGTGATTCCCTTTTTAATTATCCTATTAGTGGTTAGCCAGTATCTGTTTGCTGGATATACTAACAAGTACAGGGTAAAGATTATAAGAAATGCAATTACACCACACACTGTGTCAAACACTCCTACAATAGAAGCGAAAAATAAAGATATTATGAACATAAGAATCACACCAATAATTCCACCCCCTCGGCCATAGTATAAAACCACTTCTGGCCTATTTTTATTTTGCGTATCGGATGTGTTGCCTCCTCCATTCTGTGTATATATGTTTGGATTTTTAATAGCCATTTCTGCCTGTTGTGGTTCCATAATATAGTATATTAAGGATAGTTATTTATTATTTTCTCTAAGTTGGGTAAGATATAACTCTACCGAAAAATAAAATAGTGGACACCTCCAGCGGGTTTCTACAACTTCCAGCAACCAAATACACCAGCACTATGAGCATAATGTGCTGGTGCAGAGAATAATCTTTTCTTGAAAATCTGCTCCAGTAAAGCGGAAAACCCGCTCTCTTTAGTATTCTGACTATCTTCACTATCTTAGAAAGCACAAATTTTCTGCTCGTTCTTAATTAATCTTTTTATTTTTATATGAGGTTGCAACTTGCCCTTAATATATCATGGGGCGTTGTTTATGAGGTAGGATATATCCAAAATCGTGAATTTCTGGAAAGTAGATATATTTTTATAACTTTTCTGTATCAAAAGGTTAAATTAAAATATTAAAGAAAAGTATTTATATTTTCTTTCAATAATTATAGGTGGTGAAGTTCACTGAAATGAGGGATGTTATAGCGGTAATTGCTTTGTTGTACCCTTTTTTGGTATTTTTATTTATGCCTCCCTCTCTTGCAATGTCCCTGTTTACTTTCTCTGCGCTATTCGGCCTTCCTGCATACGTGTTAGTGTTCATTATGCACAATGAGGAAGCAAAATGCCTATGGATTCCTTTGGGCGTAAACTATGTTTTGTCATTTTCATACATTGCATTTTTAATATGGGACATGTTTTTTGGAGTGGCGGCGTCTTGCGGGATTGTTTCTCATTTGAACACTCACACCCTTTCCGTGCTTGAATCTCTTATTTATTCGGGAATAATTACCATCTTTTCCTACCCCGGGCTTCCCTTATCGATATTTTCACTTTATGTGGTTAAGCATAAAAATAAGGTGGAAATAATGGTCTCTTTACTTCGGGTTGTATTGTTCTTTGTTGTGTTATCTATTGCAGGGGTGATGCTTTAGTGAGAACGGAGATTATGGATCCTATGAATGGAAAAATACAGGAGCGGGGGAGATAACATGGGTCGCAAAAGGAAGGAGAGAGAAAAACAAATCTCAAATGTTGAGATAGTCATTATTGTGCTTGTAATCGTGGGTTTACTGGGGATGTATTTTTACATGACTTTTTTATATTCATCTCCTTGTGCATCACCACCAAATTTATTTGTATGTTCTTTAGATATAAATAAAACATCCGAGGGATGGGTGATTAAGATGCACGGGTGGTTAGAAATATATAACCAATTTACTGGGAAATATCGTAAAAACTACAATGTTTCTCTATTCAATCTCTATTATTCTGTATATAATTCATCATCTCATTTCTATTATGAAGATGGGTATTTGAGTTACATAAAAAACAATACATCTCCTCACGGCATAATTTTTCATGACGTGGATAGTAACAATCTCTTATCGGATGGAGACTATATGTTTATCCCAATGTTAAAAAATTCCTCAAATTACATACATAGTGGTGATTTTGTGGAGTTTTTATATAATGGATATATAACACCTACTAATACAGAAACAGAGGATGTGAAATTACCATGAACCTAATCGCAGAAACGGATAAATTGCAAAGGCGGCTGCGGTTGATCAGAAATATTCTTATTGCGCTAGCGGTGGGACAAATTATTGCTCTGATAGTTCTCATTTTTATATATTTCATTACTTGGTCGCCGGGGTGGTGCTGAATGTCTGAGAAATTAAAATTGCAGATTAAAGCTCTCGCAGTTATAAACGCAATTCTCCTTATAGGCATTGTGCTTGCAGCCATGGCTGTGATGAATAACGTATCTCCGCCGTCTCATGAGAATATATTACATGGGAGTCTAATGTATCTCTCCAACCAGTCAAATCCAGAAGACCCGAAAGTTGGTGTATATCTGAAGTTGACTCTTGAAAATCCCAAGGATGCGAGATTTGGGGGGCATACCATTTTTGGATTCTTGTTTATTGCTAACAATACCACCGAAGTTGGAATCCCTCTCAAAAGTATAACGGGAAACGAAAGAGATGGGTTTATTGTGGACGTGGAAGATAAAAACAACAATGGTCTCCTGGACACAGGGGATGTGTTTCATATATATGGGCGTTCTTTGAATGGATACTATGTGGCGCTTCAGATAAGTGGGGTAGACGGAGATATACAAACTCATATTCATTAAGGTGATCGGAGGTGAAAGTAAGATGGGATATTCAGACGGGATAAATACAAAGGACGAGGAGGAATTAATAAAGAAAAAAAACAATCAACTCATAAGTTTAATTTTTCTATTGGTTCTGTTGCTGTCTCTCTGGTTCATGTTGCTATTTGTCCCGTTGCCCGGGAGGTGTTAGCAGATGAACATCGAGAAAGAAATAAGAATTCTGAAGATAATCAATGTTATTCTTCTAATAGCTATTGTTTGCACCGTTATGACAATGATATTACAACCATAAAAAGAGATTTGCGTCTCCTAAATTTCACAGGTTCTTTGCGTAGTCTCCTCGGACGTGAAGTTTTATACTCATATTCTCATACCCCAATATGCATGGCTGGACTGGAAAACTATTAAGAATAAACCTAAATGATAATTCTGCTAAAGAGGAAAATATTCCCGAGGAGATTCTGAGAAATTATCTGGGAGGGAGAGGACTGGGAGTAAAGTTATACTACGATTCTGTTTCTCCAGATATCGAGCCATTTAGCGAAGAAAACCCTCTTATATTCACCGTTGGCCCATTGACAGGAACTGCTCCCATGTCCGGAAGGCACGTTGCCGTATCAAAATCGCCATTGACGGGCACCATTTTGGACTCTAACTCAGGAGGTAACTGGGGCAAGGAGATGAAATACGCCGGATACGACACAATAATCATAGAGGGAAAAGCGGAGAAACCCATACTAATCAAAATTATGGATAAAGATGTGCAATTTGAAAGCGCAGAAGGACTGTGGGGAAAAGATGTTAAATACACCACAAAAAAATTAGAAAAATATGGTAGTGTTTCCACTATAGGCTTTGCTGGAGAAAAAGGTGTACTGTACGCGTCAATAATGAATGACTTAACCCACACCCTAGGGCGCGGAGGATTAGGGGCCATCATGGGTTCAAAAAATCTCAAGGCAATTGTAATAAGAGGCAGCAAAAAACCATCTGTGCATGATGTATCAAAATACAAGGAAGCAATGAAGGACATGATAAAATTATTAGAAGCTTCTCCCCCCATTAACAAGGGACTTCGTGTTTTTGGGACTGCTATGCTTTACGATATCGTGAATTATCTGGATATCATGCCCACCAACAACTACAATGATGTGCATTATGATGGTGGTAATAAATTATCCGGAGATTACATTATTTCTCACTACAAGATCAGACACGAAGGATGCTGGGGCTGTCCAATAAAGTGCAAGAAATGGGATGCAAAAAGGAATTTAGAGTTGCCAGAATACGAGACCATATGGGCATTCGGACCCAATATTGAGAACGGTAATTACGAGAAAATTGTGGATGCAAACGTAAGATGCAACAGAAACGGAATGGACACCATAACAACTGGAGCTACAATTGCAATGTGGAGAGAACTAAAAGGCGAAAATTACCTTGAGAGAATTGACGAAGTAATTGAACACGAAGATTTAAAGCTTGGATCCATGAGAATTGCAAAAAAATACGGCAAGGCTAAGCTTAGGACAGATATTAAAGGGCTGGAACTCCCCGGCTACGATCCTCGCGGATTGTATGGCCAAGCGCTTAGCTATGCAACAAGCAATCGAGGAGGATGCCATCTACGCGCGTACATGGTTGCTCCAGAAATAATTGGCAAACCCAAGCTTATTCATCGACTAAATCCGGAAGGAAAGGCAGGGCTCGTGGTGATATTCCAGAACTTGAATGCAGCAATAGACTCCCTTGTCCTCTGCAAATTCACGGGCTTTGCTATGACAGAAGTTGAATACGCCAAGTTAGTAAGCTCAATAACAGGAGTGGAGTATAAGGCAGAGGACATTCTCAAAGTGGGAGATAGAATATACAATTTAGAGAGGTTATTTAACATAGAGGCAGGAATTGGAGGAGAAGAGGACACGCTTCCTGAAAAAATATTCTCTGGGGAGAACGCCATGTCAAGAGAAATATTTGAAGAGATGCTAAAGCAATATTATGAGTTTAGAGAGTGGGAAAATGGTATCCCTACAGATGAAAAGCTTAGGAAACTTGGAATTAAATGATTCAATTCTGTTGTGATTAGCTATCGAAGAAACATAATTCAAGCTCCTTCCTGCACCTGTAAAGATAATAATAAACAAAACCGCCTGAAAAAATGCTGAAAAACTTATCATAATTTTTCTTTTTGAAAAACACCCTTTTAAATTTCACATCATCGTAATTCACATCCATAAGAATTAAGGGCTCAGGGGGTGCCATGTGGAATTTATAACTCTTTTTAAAAACATCTTCGTCGAAGGTATTTCCATTGGCATACTCCACGATAGCTCCTACTATACGCCTGATCATATTCCAGAGATATCTCTGTGCGTAGAAATCTATGAACAGCACTCCATGAGCTTTTTTAACTTCTATTTTATCTATTCTCAAAACAGCATCTCCTTTAAATTTTGTAAAATTTGAAAAATCATGCATACCCTCGAAAATTCTGGCCGCTGCACGAATATCATCAATATTATAATCAAAATCAGGGAGGTGATACCTGTACCACCTGAATTTCGCATATCTTGGATTTTTATCATTGTATGAGTAAGAATGAACAAAAATATATCTCAATCTTGAATTCATTATACCAATTAACTTTTCAGGGTCTGAGTAATCAACGGAGATAACATTCCCCAAAGCACTAACCCCTCTATCCGTTCTTGAGGCACTTCTAAATTCAGATACACCTGCAAATTCCATTGCCTTTTTAATTTCCCCCGCAACAGTAGGCACATCTGATTGTATCTGATATCCATAAAACTTTGTGCCATCGTAAGCAAACTTAAGAAGCACCGCTACGCCTCCAAATTAACCACGGTAAGTGTCTTTGTAGAGCGTATTCCTTCTATTTTTCTAAGATTGAGAACTGCACGGGGAACATCGCTCGGTGAAGAAGTTACAATCTTTACAATAATATCATAATCACCATCAACACCGTAAGCATACTCCACGTTCCCATTAGATGTTACTTCATTATAAACATCTTTTATTTTTTCCTTCTCGCATTTTATTAATACAAAACCTATGCCCTTCATAATAAAAATTATTGATATAAAGGATATAAAGTTAACGGTTAATAATTTTAAAAGAAAAATCACCTACTAAGTACAGTGACTTTTATCTCATCGCCATACTCCTTTGTCCTGTATAAATACCATTCTTTGAACGGGTAATCACGTACAACCACAGCTATATCTTCCTTATCAACTTCACCACTAAAAAAAGCGTATTTAGGCTCTCCCGTGAGCCATGGGGAATCCAAAGCATCCTGTATTGCCAGATTTATTCTGTGCCTCCCTGTCCCAAATCCTATACCAAACCCAAATCTCCCTTCAAAACGAAAAGGGGTATATCCATTCAATATCATTGTTCTGAAATCGGTGATTATGTGCTTCATTATCACCCCATGTATTTTCATAGACTCAATCATACTTAAATTTGAGTAGTATTTAGAAAGGGGGTCATTAGATATGAAAATCACACCCCGATAATACTTCATTATATTATCCTTTGCAATTCTCGCCCTTTCACTCCTTTCAGGAGACTCAAAACTGAATGGCTCGGAGAACAAACCATATACATTTGCCCTGCCGTGCAATGCCTTACCAATTAAAACGGATATGTTTGAGCCAACCACACCACCCAATCCAGAGAGAACAATTACATTTTTTGATAACAGTTTGTTAAGCCAAGGAAACACCTCAAAAGCAATATCTCCATAAACACTGCCCCCCATCATGGCATTTTTTCTACTTATCACAATGTCAGAATTAGAATTGTTTATACCCATGCAAAATGCCCAGTTATGAATACAAACTTCTTTAAGAAACTTTAATCCAGCACCGCCGCATCCCACAATAGCAAAGGAATCCACATCGCTTTATACCAAAAAAGTAATTAAATGTTTTCGGAAAATAAAGAAAATAAAATAGATAACTACTGCTACCCTACCCATATGTAGTCGTTGGGTATTCTTTGCTCGTAACTCTCTCCAAACACGAATACATCGTCAAGATAGATGCCATGTGGGTCATTCGGATAGTTTGGATCCCATGTCTCCGTGGAAGTTGCATTTGTAACAACCCGGAATCTTATTAGGATTATATCTCCTGCCCATCCACTCAGGTCGCAGTTTATTCTCAGCAAAGTCTTCGATGATACCCATGCATAACTGCTTGTACTTCCATCATCCGCCTTACCCGAGTAACCACCGTGCCCGCTGGAACCCCAGCCTATGCGAACTCCGTAGGTGATAGAATCCCATGTAACACCATTATCATCGCTGACTTCCACACGGAAAGATGCTGGAGGCAACCCCGCTGCTGGATTGAGATTGAAGCGTGTCCAGAACTCAAGAGTGGCGTTTCTTGCGGTGGTAAGGTCAATCTGCTTTGTCATCAGAGACGAATCTATTCCTGCAGGCAGATTACCATTATCATAGGTGTCGTTATAAACCCATGCGTAATTTCCAGAATGGGCACCTAACACATCATGGCTCTTGGTTAGATTTGCAAGGCGCCACAAATCGTATACACCATCTCCAATGACTTTTACTTTCACATCATCTATGTACCAGCCCATCTCTGGATGCCATCCATTATTAACAGTCAAACCACCGTACTGAGCCATTACAAAGTAAATTCTTATTTCTTTAAAGTTGCCAATGTATGGGGATAAATCCACCTCAACTTTTTCCCAGCCAAAAGTTCCGCCACCGCTGCGTCCGTTGAAACACCAGTATGGTAGATTTCCATCCCTGTCCTTCCACATATTTGCATCCTTTTCAACACCACTAAAGAGCAGGTTGCCCGTGTAAGGTTGCTTTGGTTTCAAGTAAACTAAATGCTGAGAATCCCATGTCCAGTGAACTCCATCGGTAGAGCCAAGCATATAAAGGAAGCCACCGTTAGTACCCTCTGTCATCCAGTACCTTGTCCAGAAAGTAAGTATGGCTCCCTTTGCATTTCTGAGATACACTGGGAAGTACTTTACCTTGGCATTTGAGGCCACCGTGGAAACATCATAAATCTCATAAAAATCAGTATCAGATTCCGTAAAAGTATTTGCTTTACCATCGTTATTGGTGTCTGCCCAATTAACACTATGCGGCTTCTGATAGGCAAACTGTGAGCCCAAAAATATATCATGTTCAAATCCACCACTTGCCCGGTATGGTACAATTCTTACCGTACCATCATCAAGCACTGTTACCCTTAACCACTCGTCCCCATTACCATCAATATTGTTTTTATTATCCCTATTATCATACCACAAATCTTCCCAAGCAAACAGATAATCCTCTTTTGCATTTTTAACTGCAGGCAGATGCCAGTTCTTCCAGCCATAACCATCATTAATATGGAAGTAAACATTCTTGTAAGGCGTGGGATTTTGTATGAAAGTCACTGGAGCTTGATAAAGAGGATCGTTTGGATGTGTGCTATACCCATTATATCCATGGGATGTGTAACTATTATTTTCAAGCTCCACGAAGTTTCCAGATACTTCCAGAGCACCTGTTGAGCCGTCATAAATCCAGTACTTCTTATCCTTGTAATCCACAGTTAGTATGTATGTTGGTTTATCCCCGTTACTATAACTTGCAGAACTACTTTCGTAGCACCAGAAAGAAAGATATGGCATACCTACCCTTACTGGTGGAGTGGCCAATAAGCGATACCTGATATTCATATCCACAACCCTTGAATAGCTTGCAGGGGGCTGCCCGGCAGTTGGCTGTGCAGGTGGCGTATAATCTATGTTGTAGCGCACAACCACATCATCAATTGCTAAAGTACTCTTTGTACTAACAACCTTTATTTCAATGGAATAACTGGACAATGTGTAAATTGAGGAAGGTAAAGATACTGTATAATATCCCTCATATTTATTTCCGGTTACTGGCTGATCACTCCCGTCAAGCACACCTGAAAGGGTCTTTATTAACACACCATTAGCATACACATTTATAGTTGCATCGGGATAAACCCAATAATCTCCCCACCAACTACTTCTATAATCATCTGGATAGTTTAATCCTGCCCAGAACATTATTTCTGCACTGTCTATAGAGTACGATCCAGGATAGTGATACTTTAATACATCATTAGAATATACTGTATGCTGTAAATACGCACCATCAGTACTGGTTTGCGAAACCCAGTATTCATCCGTCCATCCAGCACTCTGGCTTTTATAGTAATAATTACCATCTCCAGTAGATCTTATAGAGAACCCACTTTGTGTCCATTTACCATTGAAACCCGGCGTCTGGGCATCGTCTGGAGTGCCCGTTTTCCCAGGGGCTGCATATGCTCTAAATCCATCGGAGAAAACAACAGTACCCAAATCATAAATAGTATTGCTTGCTTTAACGCTTGCTTTTTCTCTGTTTATGTGAATAGGAGAAGGTGGCATTGCTCTTACACCACCAGTTGTTTCCGATACTAAAAGACTTATGAACATGTGAAATACCTGCTCAATAACATTGGGATCACTTTCCATAAGTGCCATGGAAATATTACCTGATGAAGAGTTACCTACCGCAAAGAGTCTTCCATCCCATCCATTTGGTGCAATGCTTATGGTAAGAAGGTCATATGGAATCTTGAGCAATCCACTGCTCTGTCCCTTCACATAATCATGTACCACACCCTGTTCTTCCTCATAATCACCGGTGCCAGGCGCGTAGCAGTACTGTGCCCCATTGGAAGTGCCGTAATCGTCTTCATTGCTCAGTCCATCTGTCATGACAAGTATCCCTTTGGTTGCATCAGTTCGCCCATTTTCATCCATATAATAGACTGCCCATGAAGTGGTATCGTAAAGAGGAGTCCCCCCCGTTGCTTGCAGAGACTTTAAGTCACTGTCTATAGTATTTTTGTTTGCAGTTGTTGTGTATGTGAAAGGTAGGTACAACTCAGGATGCCCGTTTCCATTTTGATTGAAAACAAAAACTGCTACCCTGTCAATGCTTCCAAGTATACTAATAGCATTAATAGCTGATTCTATTGCAACATCTATTCTGGTATTTGCTCTACCATCACCATTAACATCCCCAACAGTAGCACCTGGCACGACAGAATCCATACTTCCAGAGGTGTCAATAACGAAAATTACATCTATTGGCTTTCTCTGTGAAACTACTGGAGTTTCTGGCATCCAGTAAGCAGACGGCTGCGTATGTGCCACCCCATGGGTAAAAGGCACCACAGGGGTATAATTAGTAAGATATATTCCGTTGTTAAATATAGATCTGCCACTTGTCAAAATACCCCCCTGAGATATTATTTCACTGTAACTCCAGTCCCAGTCGCCGGCGACGTTTGTGCTGACATCCTTTCTCGCGAGGAAATCTAACGGCGTTTCTCCATTAATGTTTACCAGCGTTGCCTCGTGCTCCCAGTTCCCATCTCCGTGCTCCATGTTGTCCCAGAAATACCACACCGTCACCGTCTTTATCGCCTCGTTGTTGAACTCCAGTATCTCTCCAAATCCCTTCGCAGTTATCTCCCTCACCTGATTCAGCGGGTCCACTACCACCCTGAGGTGCCTCGCCTGCGACGCAAACATCGGCGTCCATATTACCTCCACCTCCGTCTCGTTATTCCCCGCAACGTACACACTCTTCGTCGCTATCCACTCGTAGTCGTCGTAGAATCTCACAACCGCACTCACCCCCGTGGAGCCGTAATTATGTACCGTCGCCTGCACCATGTACGAGTGCCCCACTATTATCTG
>WAOD01000049.1 GCA_015521465.1 DHVE2 group archaeon | reverse complement strand
TTATTAAGAGCATGTATATTTTTGCCCATACAATAGATGGGCATCACCCTCCTTCATTGCATCATTATATTAAAAAACGGACCCACAAGTGAATTTTAAAGGTCACTTTCTAATGAAAATCCGGATAGTTTCTCGCCAGCGAGAGCTATGAATGTGCAGTTATGCTGGAGATGAACATATTTATTGAATCAAAGTGCCATAGATGCCTATTTTACTCTAATCTGAGTCTCTCCAATTCTCCTTTGTCCGCAGTTTGTCCTTTGTAGACACTATATGCTTTATTCCCTGCTCATCCCTCTTTAATCTTCAATATTTTTTCTGTAGGGTTTCAACTTACCCGTGATATAGATAAATACTTAAATAAAACGTATTTTACCCGTGCTTCTTTCGTGGTTAATTCTCTTTTCAATCGTGGGAACATTGCTTGGCACGTTAACGGGGTTAGTGCCTGGGATACATGTGAACAACATTGCGTTAATAGCCCTTTTTCTATATGCAACCGGTGCAAATCCAGCGCTCCTATCAGTTTTAATTGTCAGCGCAATGATTGCACATACTTTTTTGGATTTCATACCTTCTACTTTTCTGGGTGCACCTGACGAGTCCACTGCGCTTTCTCTTCTCCCCATGCACAGAATGCTTTTAAATGGAGAAGGGTACCGTGCAGTTTACCTTTCTGCGATAGGCTCTCTCATGGCAATGGTGCTCTCCCTTCCTGTTATCATCCTCTTTCAAATTGTGTTTTCCAAAGTTCCTTACAGGGCTTTTACCGAGATTATTCCCGCCATACTAATTTCAGTTGTTTTGTACCTGCTTTATATGGAGTCGAGAAAAGGGTACATGGACATGGTTGTTGCACTGTATGTCTTCTTTATATCTGGTCTGTTTGGCATGCTTGTTTTTTCCCTGCCTCAAAATTACAATTTTGTTCCTGTTAATATTGGCTCAGGGGTTTTGTTTGCTGTGTTTGCAGGGCTTTTTGGCCTACCTACACTTCTATTATCTACAAACTCGCCAATACCACCTCAGCACGTTGATGATATTCCCGTTAAAAGAGAACATTTCAAAGCTTCTTTTTTAGGAACCCTGAGCGGTGCAGTTGTTGGTTTTGTGCCGGGAGTTACTTCGGGAATAGCAGCAGTAATTGCTCAGGGATTGCAGGGCACGGACGACACAGAGAATTTTGTGGTTGCTATGGGCAGTGTCAACACCGCAAATGCGCTCTTCAATCTTGCTGCACTTTTCATAATTCTTCATCCTAGAAGCCGTGCAGTTGGAGTAATAGGGGAGATCTCGTATGTGGTTCCATGGGGCTCTCTTTTTCACCCTCCTTCTTTATTCATACTGCTTTTGTTCGCTGCATTCCTCTCCGCTCTTATTTCTTTTTTTCTAACAATATTTGTTGGTAAAATTTCGGCATTGAAAATCTCTAAAGTGGGAGAACACTACCGGAATTTAAGTTTTGTTGTAATTTTATTTATTTTGGCCTTGGTATTTATTTTTGGGGGTTTCCTTGGCATTGTGATTGTGACCATTGCCACTTTAATTGGTATTTTGCCTCCCAAGTTAGGTATTATGCGTGTGCATTTGATGGGTGTGTTGATTCTCCCGGTACTGATATTTTACCTGTCATGACCGAAAACCATATAACGATAATTTTATATCCTTAAAATAACATTACAGTGAGGGATTAACATGGCAGCAAAAGATGATTGGTTTGGAAAACTTCAAAGCGAACTGGAGAAAAAAAAGGAGGAGATACTCAAAGATATTTCCTCTGAGAGTCAGAAGAGAAGCGAATTAAATAGAACTTTAATAGAAGATTTCTGGAGGATATGGATCCAGTTCAATAATATCAATGTTCACTTTAAAATGGAGCCTTCGCACGATAAGTGGGTTTCTCATTTTGAGGAATTTCCAACTCGCTGGGTTGTGAAAAAGGATTTTGATTTTTCAAGGGTTTGGGAAATCAGTCTTGTGGACATAACACGAGAGCAGAACAGGGTCGGAGATTCTTTGAAAGTGATATATTACAATACAGAAGAGGGAGAGAAACTGAAGGTAATATTCCAGTTTTCTGAAGGTGAAAAATACGACAAGTACTCTGGATGGAAGCGCGTTTACAGCCAGTACGTTCTTTACGATGAGTTTGTTGGTAAGGCAAGCATAGACAAGATAAGGGAAGTTCTTCTTAAGCTCATTCCAGTTTGGTACGAGTCTCACCTTAAGGGAGACAGGAGCATAATAATAGATTTCGTGAAGAAGAACTTCCAAAAAGGAGCTACTTTTACTGATTAAAGCTTTTCCCTATATCTTTTCTAAATTCTTTCTGTAGTGCAATTTCCTGCTCCCATTCTTCCAGGGAATCCAGGGCTTCTTTTAATTCGCGGAGGCAATCTATACAAATCCACTTTTCACCAATTTTTTTCATGGGAAGTTCTTTGTAACCTATTCTTCCACACAAAGCACAAACGTGCATCTCGCTGATTCTGGCCTCCACGTAAAGGTCCATTTTCATACTTTCTATTATGTTTTTTATCATGTCCTTTTCGTCCATACCCCTACCTCCTGTATTTCGGATTTATCAAAAGGTACTTGTTTTTACCAGCGACTTCTACAAAATAAATTCCTTCTTTTTTTGCAGTGGCTTTCATAATTTCAATTGCTCTCTTTTCGTTCTCTTTGTTATTCTCTAAATTCATATCATACATGATGTCAAGAGGAGATATCCTTGCAATGCCGCTGGTGTTTCCTATATGTTCTTCCCATTTTACCTTTATTGGCTGCTCTCCCGTGTCTTCCCCCCTGCTTATTACCACCTCTATTTTATCGGTGTTCGTCGTGGGTGTGAAACCGAAATATGTGACAACGATGTTTTTTATTTCACTTTCGTCCATCTATTTCACCTCAGAATATTTCAGATTCAGAAAGTACCTGTATTCCGGATGACGTTATTTCGTATGGTTTTACCTCGCGGGAGTGCCTTGTACGCCTCATTTTAAGTATTTTCAGGGTTAGTATTATCTTGTTATGAACTTCTATTGGAGTAAGGAGAATAACCCCATCCACAACGTACTCTACCAGTGCATCTCTGCTCACGGAGGGATTTTTCGGGTCCACTTCTCCGGTGAACACGGCGGTGGCACCACTCTCCTTTATGCTTTTGCTAAGCGCAAATAGATTTTTTCTTCTCTCTTCTTCTGTGCTGAATAGCATGGTTATCAAACTAACCGAATCAATTGCTATCCTGCTCGCTCCGAAATCCTTGATGACCTGAGGTATTTCCCCTTCCAATCTTTTCACGCTATTTCCGGCATCTTCCGGTTCTAATTTTATCAGCAGTAACGTATCATCCAGGTATTTTTCAAAATTCCATCCGAAAGTTCTTGCGGTTTCTATTATGCTCCCTTCATCCTCTTCCAGGCTGAGAAATATGCATCTTTCCCCACTTATTAAGCCCTCCCATATGTACTGCATGGCAAAAGTTGTCTTTCCAGTACCGAAGGAACCTATAACAGCTATGCTGTGTCCCGCAGGTATGCCACCATCTAACATTTCGTCAAGTCCATTTATTCCCGTTTTTACTCTCATTTCTATCACCCTATCTTTTCCGTGTTTACAACCACAAAACCCATCTTTCTGTTTAGAGTGGTATCAAATCTCGCTATTTTCTCCTCCTCCAAATGTGCCATCAACCCTGTGAATTTCAACACGTACATGTGGCGATACCTTTTAGAGTACTTGCTGGAACCGTGCCATTCAAAAATCATCACTCCATCAACGGAATCAAACAGTATGTTCTCATCTTTCTTATCCAGCACCCCTATGGTTAATAGGAGATATATAACTGTGTTCCATTCTTTTGCCTTTCTCCTCAAACCGCGAATCACATCCACAAGATTCATGGTGTCTATTCTCGGGCTGGTTACCAGGTCCGTTAGAGAATCAACAATTACAATATGCCCATCAGAATACTTATCAAGAAAATTTACCAGTTCTGTTAGCAAATCTCCCTTTTTCTTCAGAAATTCACTGGCGCTGGCCGTTACCCATTTTATAGGCACTATGCTGTTTTTGAAGTATTCTATGGAAAAATCTTTGAATGTGAGGTTATCCCTGAAGTACCCTGCCAGGTCATGGTTGAATGTAAGGTCAACAGCGTGCATAACCTCTTTTTCACTACGTGATATTGAAACGTAAGCGGTACCCTCGGGAATGTATATGTCCTTTGAGTTTTCAATCATAAATTCCCTGAACGCTTTATCCTTTCTAGCATATGAAAGCTTTGCAGCGGAAGTGTATGAAAATTCTCTATTTCCTGCCCCTGGCTCTCCCGCTAAGATTACAACTGAGCCTGAAGGTATCCCTCCTTTTACGATGGTGTCAAATGCGGATACTGATGTGGGAATTTTCATTCGCTCAAATATTACATTTACACATTTAAATTATTCGGATACTGAATATCGTGTTATCTTTTTTATGAAGGGACGTGGGTAAATATCATGATAAATTTTAACTACTTTGTTTTTTATATCATGGCTACTTATGTTAAACATGGATGTTAACACAGTCTCGTCGTGGATTGCCATAGCAATATTTGTAGCCCTGTTTGTGTACATGGTATATAGACTTGGATGGAAAGAGAAAATAACATGGATATTTGGGGAGATTTCCACGGGAATAATTATTATAGCTTCTTCATATGTATTAATATATCTGTACAATGATGCTCCTTTAGTTGATTGCTATTCTTTTCGTTTTATGATTTTAGGAATTCTAATGAGTATATCTGGGCTTTATCATCTGGTTACTATATTCCCAAGAAAAATATTTTTAGTGCATTCTGTACCTTCCGTTTACATTTTCTCATATTTTGTTGCTCTGTATTCTCTTTTTGTTCCGTCTATAGTCACTTGCAGCCCGTTGGGAGGGATAAGAAGTTATCTGTGGCCTCCATATCTTGTATGGGCTGCTATTGTTTTGATTGTTTCTATGTTTGTAGTTCATTACACTATTTTTAAAGCACCTACCCGTCTGCAGAGATTGCAGGCCACTTATTTTGCTGTGGGTTTATGGATACTTATAGTATGGACCGCAATAGGTCAGGTTGTACCCACGTTTATAAAAGGTTTCAATTATTTTTCTTCAGTTGGAGGTTTTCCTTTTGCAGGAATATTTTTAACTATATCTGTTGTTAAATACAGAATGTTTTTTCAGAGTGTTGAGAAAGAGAAATACGTGCAGGACATAAAGGTAGAGGTAGAGGACGGGTTAATAAACGCAGTAATGAACGAGCAGGCGGCGTTTCTTGCGTTCAGGAGATTGTCTGCGAAGATGCCGGGAATAATAATCACGGTCAAGCCTCCGAACG
>WAOD01000048.1 GCA_015521465.1 DHVE2 group archaeon | reverse complement strand
GACGTGTGCCCTCCGGATATTGAGAGGTGATATGAATGGGTGGAAGTGTAACCAAACCATTTCATGCACTTGTGCATCTGGTTCGCAAGCCCCATACTGTAAAGATACCTTACGAGAAGCATACAGATATGCTTGGGACGGAGCTACCTACTGATAGGTATAGGGGCTATCATGTGAATGATATTGGAGCATGTATCGGTTGCGGATTTTGTGGTAGAATATGTATGAATGCTGCAATAACTTATGTGGAGATACCTGAACTTAAGGGTGTGACAAAGGGGTTGCCCAAGAGACCTGTGATAGATTACGGGCGCTGCTGCTTCTGCGGACTCTGCACCGACGTGTGCCCAACCAAGTCACTAAAATTGGTTCCCAAGTACAATTACGTTGATGAGGACAAGAACACTTTCAAGGTTATTGCATCGCCTCTTTTGAAAAAGAACGATGGGGTGAAGATAAGCAGGGATTATCTTGTTTTCAGCGTGGATGACCTTAGAGAAAAGCTTGGTGATTACTTGGATGAGTTAATAAAGAAGAAGGAAGAAGAGAAGAAAAAGAAAGCTGCTGAGAAGGCCAAGGCTAAACAAGAGAGTGCAAAAGAAGAAAAAGATAAATCGAAGCAGGAAAAAAGTTGAAGGGATAAACAAAGTTTTATAAACTTTCAATTCTTTATATTCTTATGCGAGGCATATATCATATTGTATCCGGTGCTTTTTTGCTTATTCTGGCGGTGGTGCTTTTCGTAATTGATTTGCTCTCTTTGCGTTCTTATCTTCTAATTGCTTTTGCGCTCTTTGCCGTTTTCACCTCTTTTATGACTGGTAAGAAATTTGCCGCGTATCATCACGACCTGAAATTAGCCTCTCTAAAGAAGTACAAGTTGGTGCCATCCATGTTCATATACTTGTGGCTTAGCATTTTTGTTTTGATGATTATCGTTTACACCCTGCTTAAAGTTACGCTTGGATATTTTGTGAACATTCTAATCTTTCCTCTGAGCGGTAAGTACATGGGCATTGTTTATAACCTTCTGCTGATGCTTGGAGCTTATCTTGCTTATGTGGGGTTGTACTCGCGCAGGGATTCTTTCATAACCATGTGGGGTAAAATGGCAGAGCGCTCTGCAAAAATGACCAAACCCGTGGATAGCCTCGTTGATAAGCCGATGTCAGCTGTGGGAAACATGTCAAAGGTGATGAGAAAGAAAAAGTGAAATACTGTGTGAAGCAAGAAAAGAAGAAAATATTTTAAGAAATTGCAGAATACGGCAGTCGTGGACATAGAAAAGAGAATAAAAGAGATAGAAGACGAGCTTAAGATAACAAAGTACAATAAATCCACTGAGAAGCACATATTGAAGCTCAAAGCAAGACTTACTTATTTAAGAAAGCAGTTAGATGAGCAGAAAAAAAGGGAGAAAAAGAGAATTTCCAAGGAAGGCGTGAAAAAGCAGGGCAACGCGAGGGTTTCTCTAATAGGACCGCCGAGCGTGGGCAAGAGCATGCTTTTCAATCGTCTTACAAACGCCAAGAGCGAAGTTGGTGATTACGCGTTTACCACCCTGGAAGTACAGCCGGGCATTTTAAAATATAAGGGGGCAGAAATACAGATTCTGGACATGCCTGGTCTGATAGAAGGTGCAGCTAAGGGGAGGGGCAATGGTAGAGAGATACTGAGCATAGCTCGAGATTCGAATTTAATACTTCTCCTGGTGGACGTTTACAATTACAATCTTGATATTATTCTCAAAGAGATTCACGAATTTGGAATTAGGCTTAACAAGAAGCGACCGAAGATAAGCTTGAAGAGGACTGAGAGGGGTGGAATAAAGATAGCGAGTACTGTAGAATTAAAAGTAAGCGAGGATTCTCTCAGAGAAATCGCCTGGGAGTTTGGATACCGTAACGCTGAAATTCTCATAAAAGATGATATCTCCGTTGAAGATTTTCTGGATTTTTTAGCTGGAAACAGGGTGTATATTCCAGCAGTGCTTGCCATTAACAAGGTAGATGTAGCTGACGAGGACAGTGTGGCTTATCTAAAAAAAGAGTTTTCGGGGTGGAATCCGATTTTCATATCTGCGTCTGAAGGCACGAATCTGGACGCTTTAAAAGAAATGATTTTTGAAAAAATAGGACTAATTAGAGTTTATCTCAAACCTCAGAGTGGGAAGATTGACTACGATGCACCCCTGATTCTTCGCAGGGGAGCAACTGTTGAAGATGTTTGCAATTCAATACACCGTGATTTTTCCAAGAAATTCAGGTATGCTATGATATGGGGCAAGAGCGTGAAGTTTCCCGGCCAGCACGTTGGGCTGGAGCATCAGGTTGAAGATGAAGATGTTGTCCGTCTCGTCATAAGGAAATAAATCTGTTTTACAATCTTTTTGGATATTATCTAAGATGAGTTTATATATGATGAACCTCTAATTACTTATTGTGGTGATGGGTATGGAAGATGAGACCATACGGTATTTGGAAGAGCAGAAAAAGCGTAAAAGGAGAACATCTCTTGCTGTGATGTTTTTACTTGTGGGAGTTCTTGCAGTTATCAACGTGCTTTTCCTGGTTATATTGGGTTTAATCCTTATGTTTGTGGGAGTGATAACTTCGATGAGTACTGGTAACTCGCTTCTTGAATGGCGGTACTATCACACCAACATGCGCTCTGGATTTGATGATGTTTTTAAAGAGGAGCGTAAAGACAGAGCGGCCAATTTTGGTTTGGGCATGGTGATGTCCGTTGGCGGCTTGCTGTTGTTCATTGCCGGAATTTACCTTTACTCCTCTGGGTGGTTTGGTCTAATTTCAGTACCTGCTCTCATTTTTCAACTGTGAGCTCAGTGTACTGAAACAATCCCTTTACGTATTCTCTTTTCTTTGTCATTTTGAACCCGTGCTCTGCAGCCTTTTCTTTTAATGGGTACGTAAGGAATTTTTCAGCGAGGGGGCACTCAAATCTGTCGATTAAAATTTTGAAGTAAAATGGAGCTCTTGAGAAATCCATCTGATTGTAATCTAAAATGTAAAATTTCCCGCCGGGTTTCAAAATTTTTCTAACATTGTTGAATATCTTTTCTTTGTCCTCATTGGTGAAGCCGTGAAAAGCCAGGGAAATTAGAGCAGTATCAAAGTAATTTTCGTATTTTTCTCCAAAACTTTCCCTTATATCCTTCCTTACTATTTTTATGTTTTTGTATTTTTTAGTCTTTTTTCTTGCCTTTTCAAGCATGTCGGGGGATATGTCAAACCCCACAACTTCTTTAACCCTTTTAGCCAGGAGAATTGCGTTTCTCCCGTTCCCAACGCCCAGCTCTGCAACTCTGGAATCTAAATTAACTTCTGTTTCGTTCCACATTATATTTTTTATAAATTTGCCGTACTGAAATAGGGTTATGAGATCAAGCAATTCATCATAGTATTTTGCTTCCCAACCCGTGATGACCACGCTAACTTTTGGATTGCCCATGTCTTCTCACATGTGCGAAGTTTAATATGTTTTTCTCTCATCACGATTTATGTCTTGCGGTGTGGACGAAGCGGGCAGGGGTCCAGTTATTGGCCCAATGGTTATCGCCGGAGTTTGCGCAAATCGGAATAAATTGATTGAATTGGGAGTGAGAGATTCAAAGAAGCTGAGCCCGAAGAGGAGGGAATTTCTGGCTGGAGAAATAAGAAAAATTGCCGATAAGGTCGTTGTGCGAGTGGTGGAGCCCGAAGAAATAGATGCAATGCGAGAGGAGATGACCATAAACGAATTGGAGGTGCGCATATTCGCGGAGGTTATTGAAAAATTAAAGGGCGATGAAATATTCGTGGACGCCGCCGACGTGAACGAGGAAAGATTCGCCTCGGACATTCTCTCGTTTCTCTCATATACGCCTAAAATTATTTCAAAGCACAAAGCAGACGACATATATCCAGAGGTTAGCGCCGCTTCAATAGTCGCAAAGGTGGAGAGAGATAGAATAATAGGGAAAATCGCCGGGGAAATCGGAGACTTTGGCTCTGGCTATCCCGCGGACGAGCGCACAAAGGAGTTTTTGAAGGAGTATTACGAAGAGCACGGCGAGCTTCCGCCGCATGTGCGCAGGTCTTGGAAGAGCGCGAAGAGAATACTGAAAGAAAAGGGGCAGAAGAGGTTGGATATGTTTTAGACGCTCGCCGCGCAGCCGAACCCCTGGGCAGTTCTTCTTCCAAATCCTGATTGGTAACCTAACT